>NZ_JBLWIS010000002.1:0-527281 GCF_048381675.1 Advenella sp. RU8 | reverse complement strand
AGTAAATAAATTATTAGCATTTGTTATATGCTTATCTATTGCTGTAAACTTTTGGGAATTTAAAATTAACAGGAGATTATTATGGAAAGCATCGGGATGGTATTTACCATACTCATTGCTATTCTTGTCAGTGGTTTGATTGGACGATATTTGCCATGGGGGCTTCCTTTACCTCTGATACAAATCGCTTTGGGTTTTATTATTTCCAGTGTTTTTGATGAAGGAATCCTGTTAAATCCTGAAGTATTCTTCTTGCTTCTAATTCCTCCGCTTTTGTTTCTTGATGGTTGGCGGATCCCTAAAGACGAACTAAGACGAGACAAAGGTGGGATTTTCCAACTTGCTTTTGGCTTGGTTATCCTTACGGTATTGGGATTGGGGTATATCATTCATTGGATGATTCCTTCCATGCCTTTGCCGGTTGCATTTGCTTTAGCGGCTATTGTCTCTCCCACTGATCCCGTTGCTGTTCAAGGCATTACCCGAAGATTGCCGATTCCCAGACGCATCATGTCGATTCTTGAGGGAGAGGCTCTCTTTAATGACGCCAGTGGTCTAGTGGCTTTTCGGATGGCAGTTTTAGCAGCCATGACGGGTGTGTTTTCCCTTACCGAGGCGGCCACATCATTTATTTGGGTTGCTGCCGCAGGCATTGCAACGGGGATTTTAACCACCCGGTTACTCTCAATCGCTCATATACGCCTTAATCGTTTTTTTGGAGAAGAACATGGCGCTGAAATTCTTTTAAGTCTTCTCACCCCTTTTGCTGCCTATGTCATAGCCGAGGCTATCGGCGGGTCAGGAATTTTATCAGCGGTTGCTGCAGGCTTGGCCATGAGCTATATTGAGTTATCAGGTCGTATTTCACCGCTGACGCGTATGCGGCGAACAGCCATGTGGGATTTCATACAGTTTACCTTAAATGGTTTCATGTTTATTTTATTGGGCGAACAACTGCCTACCATTTTTACAGATGCGATTGATCTGGTTAATATAACGGGGCACCATAATCCATGGTGGCTGCTGGTTTATGCTACCGTTATATGCCTGACTTTAACGGCCTTCCGTTTTATTTGGGTAACCGTTTATGTATACGTTCCCTATCTTATCTCACGTAGTGGCAAACCTTCCGGTTTACCAAAATGGCGTCATATTCTTATTATCTCTTTTGCTGGTGTTCGTGGTGCTGTCACCCTAGCCGGTGTAATGACGCTTCCCTTATTTTTACCTGATCACTCAGAGTTCCCCGGACGTGACCTTGCCGTTTTTCTTGCAGCGACAGTGATTATTATTTCTCTTATTGCTGCAAGTATTGCATTGCCGTTACTGCTGAAAGGTTTAGCGCCTAGCAAAGAGTTTCATATCAGTTATAACAACCAAAAAAAATTGGCAATCCAGTTTGCTCGTCAACAGGCTGCAGAACACCTCACATCTGTCATTGACGGCCTGAAAAAAAATGATCATTTGGATGTCCAGTTTTATGAAGATCTCAAAAAACAGCTGTTATCTGATTTTGTGAATAGTTTTCAACTTGAAGAAGATGAGAAAAATCTTGAATATGATAAATACCTGACAGAGCGCAAATTGCGTTTGGCACTGATTGTCCAGGCTCGTACCAGTATTTTTCAATTGGCGAGGCAAAATACAATCTCTGACGAATTGGCCAGAGAGCTTGTTGAAAAACTGGATTTTGATCACATACGGTTTAGCTGATGGTTGGATTCGCGGTTTGTTGCAAGCGTCATTGAATGACATTGGGAATGATGGTTTTTGCTTACATGACATCATTCCTGATTTGCGCAATTTTTGTTTCAATACCATATTTTTTAATTTTCATATATAGGGTGCTTTTGGCAATGCCCAGGTATTTTGCGGCTGATGTCATGTTTCCATGATGCAGAGCCAATGCTTTTTCAATCGATTGTAATTCTGAATGCTGTAGCAGTCCTGTATCGGGAAATAGCGATTCGATTGAGGGTGGGACTGAGGTTTTCCTGAGCGAAGTCATGATCTCTGTGGGAATATCAGTTGGCAATAACACCTTGCCTTGACTCATCAGGTACATGTTTTCTATGGTGTTCCTAAGCTCCCTGATATTACCCGGCCAATCATATTCATCAAATAATTTTAAAATTTCCGCTGTTATTTGTTTTGGATCATGTCCGTATTTATTCTGTAAGTGTTCAAGAAAATGATTAACCAATAATGGTATGTCTTCTTTGATTTCCCTTAATGCAGGTATATGAATGCTGGTCACGGAAATCCGATAATAAAGATCCATGCGGAAACGGCCTTCTGATACTTCTTCACGCAAGTCCCGGTTAGTGGCTGCTATTAATTTGAAGTTAATTTTCCTGGGCTTGTTTTCGCCTATTCTATATATTTCTCCTTCTTCGAGCACTCGCAAGAAATGCGGTTGCAGGTCAATCGGCATTTCACCGATTTCATCTAGAAACAGGGTTCCACCGTTGGCGGCTTCAACTTTTCCAATCATGCCACCTTTTCTTGCTCCGGTAAAAGCACCTTCACAATAACCAAAAAGTTCACTTGCAAGTAGTTCCGGTGTCAGGCCACCACAATTCAGGGCGACAAAAGGCCGCTTATCTGCTGTTGTGAAATCTTTCACCTGATGCATTCCCCTGACAAAGTTTTCTTTGCCTACGCCGGTTTCTCCGTGAATTAATACCGGCACATTGGTTTTTGCCAGCAGTTGTGCCTGTTCTATGGCTTTTTTTAATAAGGAGGATTGACCAATGATCTGGCTAAATCCCCGTTCTACCGAGCACTCTGCAGAAGAGGAGGTTTGCTGTGGTGTAGGCTTGAATTCTGTTTTTTTTCCTATGACAGGACTGGGAATGGTCAGGACAGTGCCAATCCGTTCTCCTTCATTGATAATGGGTTCTATCCAGTCGGCTTTTAACCATTCAGGCTTCTGTAATGGATTGCCATTGCTGATTTGATTCAGGTCCAGTGAAAAAAGAGATTCTGTCTTGCTTAAATCAAGGTTAATGTTCTGAGCCTGCAGCGCCGAGTTGACTTGTTCATTCAGTTTTATCGGGCGACCTCTTCGGTCACAAATAATGATGCCATCATTGCTGCCTGAGAATTTGGAAATGCTTTGCTCCAGTAATTGATAACGGAAGCGGAGCTCTCTTTTGGCCAGCATGCTTTCTATGCGGCTGGCGGTAGTGGCAACCAAAGCCAGGCTATGAGGGCTGAAAGTGCTTTTTAGTCCTGAGATATCAATGGCACCCAGTGTTTGGCCATCATAGGGATCGCGAATAATAAAGGCAGTACAGGTCCACTCACGGACACCTGAGCAAAAGTGTTCGGCAGCATGAACTTGTACTGCCTGGCCTGTTATCAGGGCTGTTCCGATAGCATTGGTGCCGGTACGCAATTCATTCCAGTTGTAGCCAGTAGTTAATTGGATGGATTCAGCAGCATCAAGACCGCGCGGGTCTCCTTCTATTGAGAGGATGACCCCGTCAGGGTCACTCAAAATCATTACGCTTCCGGTTTCAGCCAGAAAATCCTTTGCCATCATCATCACAGGACGACTGGCAGCGACTAGTTCCGAGTGTCGTTGCCGCAGTGCTTCCAGATGATCGTCCTCAACAACAGAAGGAGGATGCAGGTTTACCGGGTCAATCCGGGCATCAAGGCAACGCTTCCAGGAGTCATTGATTAATCGTCTTAGTGCATTTGGTGCTGGAGCATGACCACTCATCACACTTTCCCATGCGGATATAACGCGATTATTGTTCTCAGGGTCAGATAAACGCTGACTTATATTCAGGCCTGTCATATTGTCTCCGGCTGAACTTGATTCTATGTGCTTAATAGTTAGTTACAGCTCAATGATGCGCATTGATTTTTCTTGCTCATACTACTTATTTTGACTTGAAAAATAGATATTACGCATCGTTTTTATTTGTCGTTCAACTATAACTTTTTCCATCTTCAAGTGCAATATAGGGATTGTGATCAGGTCGGTATTAATCTTATTGTCCGGATATAAGTCGGAAAGTGTATGAGCGTTCGGAAATCGAACGTTCGAATTTTATTTTTTATAAATGCAGTTTTTTTAAAAAAAACGGTTTTTTTATTTTTCTCATAGAGAAATGAATGGCTTATTGCTGAAACCAAATAGTTGGCACGTAATTTGCATATATGAATGTGACAGACAAGTTCTGTTATCAAAGGAGCGGAGTTCCTGTATTAGCAATGCAAGGAACTCCAATATAAAAGCTAATCTAATAATTATTCAGGAGATGTGTTATGCGGACTGAATCCACTCCCGTACAGGTTATGGGTATTGATGCAGGCGGTACGATGACCGATACATTCTTTGTCAGCAGTGATGGCAAGTTTGTTGTTGGCAAGGCGCAAAGTAATCCGGCTGATGAGGCCCAGGCGATTTACGATTCTTCCAATGACGCGCTGGCGGCATGGAACCGTAGTGTTGAGGATGTCTATCCCGAATTGTTGACGTGTGTTTATTCCGGTACGGCCATGCTGAACCGGGTTGTACAGCGTAAAGGGCTGGATGTAGGCTTGATGTGCAACAAGGGGTTTGAAGACGTGCACTCAATGGGCCGCGCCTTGCAAAGTTACCTAGGCTACGCACTGGAAGACCGTATTCATTTGAATACGCACCGTTACGATGAACCCCTGGTGCCATTGTCCCGTACCCGTGGCGTTACCGAGCGCACTGATGTGCAGGGTAAGGTGGTGATTCCCTTGAATGAAGATGACGTACGCAAGGCAACCCGCGAGCTGGTTGAGAAAGGTTCCCAGGCTATCGTGATCAGCTTATTGCAGTCGCATAAAAATGGAGACAATGAACGCAGGGCCAGGGATATTTGTCTGGAAGAACTTAAAAAACTGGGTTCGGAAATTCCGGTATTTGCGACGGTCGATTACTATCCTTCCCGTAAGGAAAGTCACCGTACCAATACGACTGTCCTGGAAGCTTATGCGGCCGAGCCTTCACGCAAAACGCTTAAAGGGGTTAGTGACCGGTTCAAGAAACATGGTGGAAAATTTGACCTGCGCGTGATGGCTACCCATGGTGGCACGATTGGTTGGAAGGCCAAAGAGTTGGCGCGTACCATTGTTTCGGGTCCCATCGGGGGGGTGATTGGCTCCAAATTTTTGGGCGAATTGCTGGGTTACGACAATATTGCCTGTAGTGATATTGGTGGTACCAGTTTTGATATGGCGATGATTACTAAGGGAAATTTCGCCATCAAATCAGATCCTGATATGGCTAGGCTGGTCCTGTCACTGCCATTGGTTGCCATGGATTCGGTGGGCGCCGGTGCAGGTAGTTTTATTCGTATCGATCCTTACAGTGGCTCCATCAAACTGGGACCGGACAGTGCCGGTTACCGGGTGGGCATGTGCTGGCCTGAAAGCGGACTGGATACGGTTTCCGTTTCTGATTGCCACGTTGTGTTGGGTTACCTGAATACCGAGAATTTCCTAGGCGGTGCGATTAAGCTGGATGTGGAAAGGGCACGCCATTACCTTAAAGTGCAAATTGCGGATCCTCTGGGGTTGTCTGTTGAGGATGCTGCGGCAGGGGTTATTGAGCTGCTTGATCTGCAATTGCGTGAGTACATGCGTTCCACGATTAGTGCCAAAGGTTATAACCCGGCTGATTTTGTCTGCTTCTCTTATGGTGGTGCCGGTCCTGTACATACTTATGGTTATACCGAAGGACTGGGATTTGAAGATGTGGTGGTACCTGCTTGGGCTGCCGGTTTCTCTGCTTTTGGCTGTGCCTGTGCCGAATATGAGTATCGCTATGACATGAGTGTGGATATTGCCGTACCACCCGGTGCTTCCGATGAAGTCAAGGAGCAGGCAGGCATTACCCTGACAAAGGGCTGGGAAGTATTGGCTGAAAAAGTGATTGAAGAGTTTGTCATTAACGGTTTCAAGCCAGAAGATGTGATGCTGCGTCCGGCATACAGCATGCAATTCCTGGGCCAGCTCAATGACCTTGAAATTGACTCTCCGATCAGTGCAGCTTCAACGGTCGAGGATTGGGAAAAAATGGTGGCTGCTTTTGACGAGACTTATGCTCGGGTATATGCGACATCTGCCAGTTCACCAGAGCTTGGTTTTGGCGTTACCAAAGTAATCATGCGTGGCAGTGTTATTTCGCAAAAACCCGAGTTGCCAGAGGAAGAGTTGTCGGGTAAAGAACCTCCTAAAGAGGCACATATCGGCAAACGTCCTTTCTACCGGCACAAAAAATGGCATGACGCCGATGTCTGGTCAATGGAAGCCTTGAAAGCAGGCAACCATATTGTCGGTCCTGCCGTGATTGAATCCGATGCCACCACTTTTGTGGTTCCCAAAGGGTTTGAAACCACGCTGGACAAGCATCGCCTGTTTCATTTGAAAGAAGTGAAATAAATAAAGCTAAGGAGACAAAACATGAATATGATGTCAATGAAACAAGTCGGGCTTGGACGGTTGCTGGGCAACGGCTTGACACTGAAAGCACACCGTGACGGCGTCCTGGCCAGAACCAAAGAAAGCGGTTATTACAATGCGCTTGAAAGGCTGGAGTTCAAGGAAAGCGACCCGATCAGTTATGAAAAAATGTTTTCAAGATTGCGTGGCGGACTGGTGCATGCCCGTGAAACTGCCAAGAAAATTGCCGCTTCTCCGATTGTGGAACAAGAGGGGGAATTGTGTTTTACCCTCTATAACGCTGCCGGTGACTGTATCCTGACTTCTACTGGCATTATCATCCACGTGGGTACCATGGGTGCGGCCATTAAGTACATGATAGAAAACGATTGGGAAACTAATCCAGGCATTAATCCGGGAGACATGTTTACCAATAATGATTGCTCTATCGGTAACGTGCACCCTTGTGATATAGCGACTATCGTACCTATTTTCTGGGAAGGCAAGCTTATTGGCTGGGTAGGGGGAGTCACTCACGTGATTGACACGGGGGCCATTTCTCCGGGTTCCATGTCTACCGGTCAAACCTCCCGCTTTGGTGACGGCTACATGACAACCTGCCGTAAAACAGGGGTGAATGACGAGCCCTTACGTGACTGGTTGCATGAAAGCCAACGCTCAACCCGCACACCTAAATACCTGATTCTTGATGAGCGTACCCGGATTGCCGGCTGTCACATGATTCGCCAACTGGTTGAGGAAGTGGTGGAGTCCGAAGGGGTAGATGCATTTGAAAAATTTGCCTATGAAATTATTGAGGAAGGTCGCCGTGGGCTGCAATCCCGCCTGAAAGACATGACCATTCCGGGCGTTTACCGCAAAGTGGCTTTTGTTGATGTTCCCTATAACCATGAGGATGTTCAGTTAACGGCGTCATACGCCAAAATGAATACCATCATGCATGCACCTACTGAGCTGACGATTCGTCCTGATGCCACCTGGCGCATGAACTTTGAAGGCGGAAGCCGTTGGTGCTGGCACAGTTTCAATGCCAATCAGGTCGCTTTTACCAGCGGTATCTGGGTCATGCTAACGCAAACACTGGTGCCAACCCAAAGGATTAACGATGGCGCCTATTATGCGACAGAGTTCAATATTCCCAAAGGCACCTGGATGAACCCGGACGATCGCCGTACCGCCCACTCGGATGCCTGGCACTATCTGGTTTCTGCGTGGACAGGCATGTGGCGGGCGATGAGCCAGTCTTACTTCAGCCGTGGCTATCTGGAAGAAGTGAACGCAGGTAACGGCAACACCAGTAACTGGTTACAGGGTGGCGGTATCAACCAGGATGGCGAAATCCATGCGGTCAACAGCTTTGAAACGGCGGCAACCGGTACTGGTGCCTGCGCGGTCAAGGATGGCCTGAACCATGCCGCAGCCGTGTGGAATCCCGAAGGCGATATGGGTGATATTGAAATCTGGGAAATGGCTGAGCCCTTGTTATTCATGGGACGCAACGTTAAAGCCAACTCGGGAGGTTATGGTAAATACCGTGGTGGATGTGGACTGGAAACCTTGCGGATGGTTTGGCATGCCCAGGACTGGACGATGTTCTTCTCGGGTAATGGTTATATGAACAGTGACTGGGGCCTGATGGGGGGATATCCGGCGGCTACCGGTTACCGCTTCGAGGCACACAACACTGATCTTAAGGCCCGTATTGAGCAAAAACTTTCAATTCCGTTAGGTGGAGACAGCAACCCGAACGAACCTGAGTATGAACGTCATATCAGTGCTACGGCGCAGGTTAAACGCGATAAACAGTGCATGACAACCGAAACCATTTTTGAGGATCATGACCTGTACCTGAACTATATCCGTGGCGGTCCGGGTTTTGGTGATCCGCTGGACCGTGAGCCGGCAGCCATTGCCCGGGATCTGAATAACCGCTTTGTATTGCCGGAATTTGCCCGGAAGGTTTATGGCGCGGTTATTGAAAAGAATGCCGAGGGAAATTGGGTGGTTGACTCTGAAAAAACAACGGTAAGGCGTGCTGAAATTCGCAAGGAGCGCTTGCAGCGGGCTGTGCCTACCCGTGAATGGATGAAGGAAGAGCGTGAGCGGATCCTGACCAAGAGCGCTTCGGTTCAGGTACGGCATATGTACTCGACCAGTTTTGCCTTGAGTGAAAAATTCACCAATGAATTCAAGCAATTCTGGGACTTGCCTGAAGGATGGTCTTTGCCGGAGTCCGAACTGGGTGTTCCTTCATTTGGTTCAACCTATCGCAACGACATTTCAGAAATGCCTGGAGTCAGTACGGTGGTTCTGGTTGATGAATAAAGCATGATCGTGGCCTTGCACATTGCAAGGCCACGGAATAAAAAGATTATGGAGATAAATTATGTCAGTATTTACAAGAGAACAGGTTAATAATCTGGTTGATGGCAAGCTTGATTGGGATACCACCCTGCGCATGTTGCAAACGCCCAAGGATAAGGAACGTTTTGAACTGTACGTGAGCGTTTTGCAAGACAAGGTTTCCTGGAAAGACAGGATCATCCTGCCTTTAGGGCCTCATCTTTATATTGCACAATCCCTGGCAACCGGCCAATGGGTCAACAAGTGCAGTTGTGGTCATGAGTTCGGTGATTATCGCCACAACTGGAAAATGGAAGCGGCCATTTATGTACGGGACACACCTGAGGCAATGCAGGAAATTTATCCTGAATTGATGGCACCCGATACCGACTGGCAGGTTTATCGTGAGTATTATTGCCCGGAATGTGGAGTATTGCATGATGTGGAAGCCCCCACACCCTGGTATCCGGTGATTCACGATTTTGAACCGGATATTGAATCGTTTTATAAAAACTGGCTGGGCATGCCTGTTCCGGATAGAGTCGATTAAGCAGACATGAAGAAGCAATAAAGCAGTAGGGCTGTTAGTAATTTAACTGCACCATTTCATCAGGTATTAAGTCTGATTCATTTGGTGCAGTTTTTTTAGATTTGCCTGGTGCCAAGCGCCTCTTTGATTTTTTGATCAGTTTTGTACTGGCTAAGGGCATAGACCGCCCAGATCGTGGCCGGTAACCAGCCAAGAATGGTGAGTTGCAATATCAGGCAGATAATGCCGGCAATAGGGCGACTAATGGTGAAAAAAGTCAGCCAAGGCAAGAGTAAAGCAATAATTAAACGCATGTATTTCCTTAGGAAAATCTTTACCGGGCATGCTTGACAGGTGTGCCGTAAAGCTGGCCAGCAACCTGAAAACCGGGAAGGACTAAATAATACCGAAGGCTCTTGGTAAACGCAAACCTGTCTTTTTTAAAATCATTTCTTGGTGTTTCATTGTTTGAGCCGTAGATTCGTTGCTGATGTTTTTCTGTCTTGATGTGCAGTCAAAAAACTTCAGCTTGACGCGGCTACTTGAAGTGGATAAATTCAAATTTATTTTAAATCAGTATTCAATGTGGAGCAGTGATGAAATACCGAAATCTTGGCAAGAGTGGTTTGAAAGTATCCCCGCTTGTTTTAGGCACCATGATGTTTGGCGGACAAACCAGCGAAGCGGAATCACATCGGATTATTGCGGATGCCAAAGACCGGGGCATTAATTTCATTGATACGGCCGATATTTACAACGATGGCGAGTCTGAATCGGTGGTTGGCCGGGCCATTGCCAGCAACCGGGATGACTGGATTTTAGCCTCCAAACTGGGCAATGTATTTGGTGAAGGGATCAACCAGCGGGGTATTTCACGCAAATGGATTTTTCAGGCGGTTGAAGCCAGCTTGAAGCGCTTGGGGACTGATTATCTTGACATCCTGTATTTGCATCGGGAAATACAGGATGCCCCACTGGAGGAAGCCATCAGGGCGCTTGCTGATTTGATCCGACAAGGGAAAATCCGCTATTTTGGGGTGTCCAATTTCAGGGGGTGGCGTATTGCCGAAACCGTCAGGCTGGCTGATCAGGCAGGTATTGACCGGCCGGTAGCCAGCCAGCCTTTGTATAATCTGGTTTCTCGTGTGGCCGAAGTTGAACAGTTGCCTGCCGCTGCCCATTACGGGATTGGTGTTGTGTCATATAGTCCCTTAGCACGTGGTGTTTTAACCGGCAAGTATGATCCGGAAACCGCTCCGCCGGCTGATTCACGTGCCGGCCGCAATGATCGTCGCATCATGCAAACGGAATGGCGCCGTGAGTCATTGCTGGTTGCGCAGCGTATCAGGCAGCATGCCGAATCTAAAGGGATTTCCGCCGCTGATTTTTCCCTGGCATGGGTGCTTAATAATCAACTGGTCAGTTCTGTTATTGTGGGGCCCCGTACTTATGAGCAATGGTTGGCATACCAGAATGCCCTGGACTATCAACTAACGGCAGAAGATGAAGCGCTAGTGGATGAACTGGTGGTAACAGGTCATTGTTCTACGCCCGGCTACAATGATCCCGGGCATCCTGTAATTGGCAGGGTTCCTTATTCTGTTTAAGGACGTGCAGGGATGGCCTGCATGCAGGCCTGAATCCGGAAGCCAATTATAATTTTTGTTGATGTTATGACTTTTACCTATGAAAAACCTTTTGCCTTCGTAGATGTGGAAACAACGGGTGGCGTGATCGGGCAAGACCGGCTGACTGAAATTGCCATTATCCGTTATGACGGCAACGAAGTTTCCACCTACCAGACCCTGATCAATCCGACCTGTCATATCTCCGGTTTCATTGAAAACCTGACGGGTATCAGTAATGAAATGGTGGCAAAAGCACCGCTTTTTTCTGAAGTGGCAGAGAAAATTCAAGCCTTGCTTGATGGTCATGTTTTTGTTGCACACAATGTGCGGTTTGACTACAGTTTCATCAAAAGTGAATTCAAACGGGTCGGCATTGATTTCAAAGCGTCCAAGTTGTGCACGGTCAAGCTTTCCCGCAGGCTATATCCTGCTTATGAAAGGCATGGGCTTGATTACCTGGTTCAGCGACACCAGCTTCAAATTACACACCGGCACCGGGCATATGGCGATGCTCATGTGTTATTGCAATTCTGGCAATTGGTCAACCAGCAGTTTGAGGCCGCGTATTTGCAACAAACCGTTCAAGAACTGATGACCATTCCCCATCTACCTGAGCATATTGATCCGGAAGAGATTGAGTCCATCCCCAATCGGCTGGGTGTGTACTTGCTTTATGGCGATAATGACAGGCTTCTTTTTGTTGGCAAAGGCAATAAGCTTCGCCAGCGGGTACTGTCTTTTTTTGCCAAAGACCGTGCCTTGCCGGCCGAAAAATCATTTTCTGATCGCGTGATGCGGGTGGAGTATATTGAGTGTGCCGGTGAACTGGATGCATTGCTAACTGAAGAAAAATTGATTGAGCAATATAAACCGGAAAAAAACAAACCGCCAAGGCGCAGAAGAATAGGTGAGCTTGAGCAATGGCCGTTCAGGGACTATGCCGTTTTGCCTGAAAACAATCTTAAACATGTGTTTTGGCATTGGCAGTATCTGGGTACGGCCAATGACACAGAAGAACTTAGTCAAACACTATCACGGGAAAAGCATGATTTTTCCCATGAAATGTATAAAATTCTGGTGCGGAATATGTCCCGTTTGGTAGCGTTGTGAGTGATCAGTATTGATAGAGCCCACGTGTTTTTGCCTGTAATCGGCTGATGCCCAGCAATGATTCAGTCCAGGGGATAGAGACTTCCAGCTGGTGGGCAATTTCGGCGACTGATGTTACCAATGCATCCAGTTCAAGCGGTTTGCCCGCTTCCGCATCCTGCAGCATGGATGTCTTGAAAGATCCAAGCTTATAGGTAACCTGGTGCCTTTGTTCAGGATCGGCCTCTATTGGCAAGCCAATTCGTGCTCCGACTACGGCAGCTTCCTGCATGATCCGTGACATGAAATCGCGGACATAACGGTCCTCCAGAATGTGATCGCTTTTTGCACCCGTGATGGCTGAAACAGGATTCATGGTCATGTTTCCCCATAGTTTGAACCAGATGTCTTTCTGGATGCATGAGGTGTTTTCCACATCAAATCCGGCTTTTTCCAGTATTGTGCAAAGCTCCTTCAGCCTTGGGGTTTGGGTGCCGTTGGGCTCTCCGATGATCAAGTGGTTGCCAGCGATATGTTTAACCGAACCTGGGGCGGGCGTGGTGGCGGAAAGGTGTGTGACACAACCGATGACCTGATTGGCCGGGATGTGTTTGGAAATAATTTCCTGCGGGTCAACCGAGTCCAGTTTCAGATGACCGTTTTCATGTTCAAGCCCATGAAAGAACCACCATGGAATCCCGTTCATGGCAGACAAAATGGTGGTATCAGGTCCTATTAGGGGCGCAATATTTTTGGCTATGGACGGCAGTCCGGTGGTTTTTACAGCGATAATGACAATGTCCTGTACACCCAGTTCTGCAGGAGACTGGCTTGCCTTAATCGGGTAGCTTTGCGCCGTATCGCTACCCGCTGAATAGAACTGAAGCCCGTTTTTTTGTAGTGATTCAAGGGTTGCGCCACGTGCTACAGCACTGACGTCATAACCGGCCTGTACTAGCCGTGCCGCCATTAAACCACCTATTGCACCGATTCCATAAATACAGATTTTCATAGACAAACTCCTTTAAGGCCGTTAGTTTTTATAGTTGGTGTCAATGGTATCGACTTGGCGTCTTAACGCCTCAAAAACATCGCGACCAGCTCCATAGCGAGGATCAAATTGCAAGGCATCAAGACTGGATTTGATTTGTATTTCTTCAGGAATGGGGGTGGTTGGGCCAAGTGCCGCGCCAGCCACCTGGATTTCGCAGGCTCGTTGCAGGGTCCACAGGTAGGCAAAGGCCTCGGGAATGCTGCTTCCCCATGAAAGCAAACCATGGTTTTTCAGGATCACTGCCTGGCGATTGCCAATGGAACGCTGTACCCTTGGCTGTTCATCGGCATGGACGGTGATGCCTTCAAAGTCATGGTAGGCAACGCGATTATGCAGTTGGGCTGCATAAAAATTATCTCGTGACAATCCTGTGGCCGAGCAGGCAACCGCGCAGCCTGCCGTGGTATGGGTGTGCATGACGCAGTGGGCGTTTTCAATACCGCTATGGATGGCAGAGTGCAAGATGAAGCCGGCTGGATTGGCTTTCCATTTGGAGTCGCCAATAACGTTGCCGTCAAGATCTATCTTGACCAGATTACTTGCAGTCACTTCGGTGTAGTGCAGGCCAAACGGGTTGATCAGGAAATGCTTTTCCGGGCCAGGAATGCGAACGGTAATATGATTGTAAATCAGTTCTGTCCAGCCCAACATGGCAAAAATCCGGTAGCAGGCAGCCAGTTCAACCCGTAGGGCCTGTTCGGTTTCAGTAATGTTTTCTTCTACTTCAAGTGTTATGGAATCAGCCTGTGTATTCATTGTCGTCTCTTTTATCTGTATTGTGGTGGTCAATGACATGGTTTTAGTTGCATCATATTGCCATTGCCGTGAAATGTGTATTTAGTTTTGCAATCAATGCTTTGGTGCTTTCCTGTTCGGCCGGTTTGGCACAGGACAGGATTTTAGCTTCCAATTGTGCCGGTGCAAGCGGAAAATGGGCATGACCCAATGCAAAACGGATCGGGCCACTTTCAAGGCGGGTGTTATCTTTGAGAGTAATGGTAACGTCATCGTGAAGGGCAAAGCTGGGTTCAAGCGGGCAGGCTTCATTATTGATTGAAACCTTAACTTTTTCCATCAATGTCTGGATGGCCGGGTTGGTAATGTCATCCTCAGTCATTTTTTGCAGACTTACTTCACCATAAACCAGCGCCGAGGCACAGGCAAAAGGCATGCTGAATTTCGCTTGAAGAGGAGTGCTTGGGTGCTGGTATTTAAGCACTCTGGCATTGGTTTCACTGACGGTTGCCGTAATGGTTTGGATGTGCTCAATGGGAATATCATGCTGTTGCCTTAATTGCAATACACCGTCAATCACACGGTGTGAAGCATAGCAGACTGGATATTTTTTGATACTTGGTTTAACCGTGTTGATGCTTAATGCTTGCTGCTTTTCGAAAGGTCGTTCGCGATCCGGCGCCTGCCGGTCTGAAAAAGCAGTCAGGAAACCGGTTGATCCTTCCAGGGCATCGGCTGAAGCTGTTACACCCATGGCGGCCATTTCAACAGCCCCGTAAGCATATTCGATCGCCCAACCGGCATGCAGGGGTTTGCACATCGAACCAAAATTGGCGACCAGCCCAGAGGCGCGGCTGGCAGCTATGCCCAGTGCATGGGTGGTTTTTTCAATATCAAGTTGACGCGCCGCGCAAAGTGCGGCGGTGGCACCCATCGTACCCAGCACTGCGGTGGGGTGCCATCCTTTTTCATGTAAAGGGTCGGGTATCCGGTTAAGCAAATCCGCCCAAATCTCATAACCTTTCAAGTAGGCGCTGATCAGGTCCTGCCCGGTGAGACCGCTGCGGTCTGACTCGGCAAGCAGAACGGGAACCAGGACAACACTGGGGTGTCCGGCCAGGGCAACATCATCAAAGTCCAGTGCATGGCCTGAAACGGCGTTAAGCATGGCAGCAACCATTGCGGTATGTTTTTGCGGTGAAAAAAATACGCTGGCTTCCTGCTCATTCAGGTAGCGCTTGTTGACCCAGGCTGCAAACAGGCGGGTTACTTCCTCATCACGCCCGGAAAGAATGCAGCCGGCAGTGTCAAGAAAGGCCAGCTGCACGGTTTGGCAAACCTCGGGGGTGATTTGCCTTGCAATATCACTGGTGATGAAGTCGGCCATTTGCCGTGACAGTGTTTTCATTACGTCTCCTAGAATGAACGTGGCATGCCCAGGACGTGTTGTCCGATGAAGGAAAGAATCAGGTTGGAAGAAATGGGGGCAATTTGCATGACCCGGCATTCACGCCACTTACGTTCAACATCATACTCAGCGGCATAGCCAAATCCACCGTGTGTTTGCATGCAGGCCTCGGCAGCATGCCAGGCCGCTTCGGACGCCAGCAGTTTGGCAATGTTGGCGGCTTCACCACAATCCAGACCTGCGGCAAAAATGGCGGTCGCTTTGCGTACCATCATTTCGGCAGCTTCAGTCTCGGCATAAGCACGGGCGATAGGGAACTGAATGCCCTGGTTCTGGCCAATCGGACGACCGAATACAACACGCTCATTACCATAGGCAGCGGCTGTCTTGGTAAACCATTTTGCATCACCAATCGCTTCCGAGGCACACAGAATACGTTCTGCATTCATGCCGTCAAGAATGTAACGGAACCCTTTGCCTTCTTCACCTACCAGACTGGAGGCGGGAACCACCAGGTTTTCAATAAACACTTCGGTTGTATTGTGGTTGATCATGGCACGAATCGGCTGGATTTCAACGCCATTGCCACGGGCCTCGCGCAAATCCACCAGGAAGACGGAAATGCCATCGGTTTTTTTCTTGACCTGATCGGCAGGCGTGGTACGGGCCAGTAACAGCATAAGGTCGGAATAACGGGCACGCGAGGTCCACACTTTCTGGCCGTTGATAATATAGTTGTCACCATCACGCACGGCCCGGGTCTTGATTTGGGTGGTGTCTGAGCCGGTGGTGGGCTCCGTAATGCCAAAGGCCTGCAGGCGCAGTTTGCCACTGGCGATATCGGGCAGGTATTTTCTTTTTTGCTCTTCGCTGCCGTGACGCAAAAGCGTACCCATGATATACATTTGTGCGTGGCAGGCACCTGCATTGCAGCCGGCCGCATGAATTTCTTCCAGAATAACCGATGCCGCACGCAGGGGCAGGCCACTGCCACCATATTCTTCGGGAATCAGAGCACCCAGATAACCGGCTTCAGTCAGGGCATTGACAAATTCAGAGGGGTAGCCTTGCTGCTCGTCCAGATTTCTCCAGTAGGAGCCGGGAAAGTCCTCGCAAATGCGGCGAACGCTTTCGCGGATATCTTGATAGTCGTTACCCAACTCAATGGAAACGGGGGCGTTTTGTGTACTTAATGTATCCATGGTTCTTTTTCCTGATTTCAAGAATTAATGTGTAATGATGGTGGGCAGTCCTGCACGTGACAAAGCACCCTGTAATGGCTCGTCAGGAAGCAGGTGGGCCAGCCAGCGGCGGGCCTCAAGCAGTTTTTCAAGGTCAATACCGGTTTGCAGACCATACTCTTCCAGCAGGAAGCAAAGATCTTCGGTAGCGATGTTACCGGTCGCGCCGGGGGCAAACGGACAGCCGCCCAAGCCCCCCAAAGAGGCGTCAAAGTGTCTGACACCAGCATCCAGGGCAGCCAGTACGTTAGCCATACCCATGCCGCGAGTGTCATGAAAATGAGCGCCAAGCGGTAGCTTGCCCAATAGTTGATGTAGTTGGGTAAACAGGTTTCTGACTTGTCTGGGGCCCGCAAAACCAACCGTGTCTCCCAATGCGATATGGTCAACACCGGCCTGTGCCATTCTGTCTGCAATGTTCAGAACGGTCTTGCTTTCAATATGGCCCTCATAGGTGCAGCCAAAAGAAGTGGCAATGGCACCGGTTATATGCGGTGGTTCGGGCTGTTGCTTGACCATTTCAATTAATCGTGCCACTGCAGCAAGCGCGTTTTCAAGTGTGGTGCGGGCATTTTTTTGTGAGTGCGTGGCACTGGCTGAAAGGACAAATACAATATTTTTTGTGCCGGCTTCCAAGGCGCGCATGGCGCCTTTTTCATTCAGCACCAGTGCTGAAAGCACCAGTCTGGGGTTCAGTTGTCCCTGCTCGACCATTGTTTGGGCATCAAAGAATTGGGGGATCACATGCGCGGGCACAAACGAGGTGATTTCAAAGGCGCGAACACCGGCTTCAGACTCCACCTTGAGCCATTGCAGTTTGTCCTGGGTGGCAATGGTATTCAGGCTCTGAATGCCATCACGCAAGCCGACTTCCCGAACGAAGACCTGATTGTTATCAGTCATGATACGGTCTCTTCAGTCAAGGGTTGCAGGGCAGGGGGCGCAAGCCGGATGGCAGGCCTTTGTCCGTCAAGGCGAATGGGCAGACCCATGAATTTCATGGCGGAATCGGGGACTTCCTGCATAACACCCAAGGCCTGTGCCTGTTCGCAGCCAAAGGCTTCAGCCGTATCCTGTACCGGAGCACAAGGCACGTTGGCTTCACGTAATTTGGCAGTCCAGTATTCGCGTGTTTGCTGGCTTAATTCATTCTGGATCAATTCATCAAGAATGTGTCGGTGGATGACGCGTTGCGGGTTATTGGCAAAACGTGCATCTTCAGTCCATTCGCTGTGGGCCAGCACTTTGCACAGTCTGGCAAACAGGCCATTATTGCCTGCGGCAACCACCAGGTGTCCGTCAGCCGTCTGGTAGGCGCGGTAAGGCACAATGGTAGCGGCCCCTGATCCATGTCGACCTGGAACCTGGCCGCTGGACATATGCTGGGCGCTGGCAACCTGCATCCAGCTTAAGGAAGTTTCGAAAAGGGAAACCTCAACATGAGCACCTTCCTGTTTTTTCTCGCGTTGTAACAGGGCAGACAGAATGCCAATGGCGGCCCACATGCCAGTACCACAGTCAATGACTGAATAGCCCGTCCGGACCGGAGGTTGCCCCGGCTCACCGGTTACGCTCATTAATCCACCGTAGGCTTGCATCAGCGGGTCGTAACCAGGCAGCTCAGATAACGGACCACCACTGCCAAAGGCACCCATATCGCAGTAAATCAGCTCGGGTTTGGCGGCACGCAGGGTTTTTTCATCAAGGCCCAAGCCTTCCAGAACACCAGGCCTGAAGTTCTGGATAATGACATCCGCCTGCGCGATGAATTGTTTTCTGAGTTGTTCAACCTGCTGTGGATCCCTGAAATTGCAGACCTGGGATTGCTTGTTCCGGTTTAAGGTCTGGAACATGGCCGAAGCACCTTCCCAATCCGGTGGACCCCAGTGACGGGCATCGTCTCCTGCCGGCTTTTCAATCTTAATCACCGTGGCACCCAAATCAGCCAGGATTTGGGCGGCAAATGGGGCGGCAACATTCTGCCCAATTTCAAAAACGGTATAGCCTTGCAGGGGTAATGGTTTGCTAGTGTTTGTTTTCATTCTTACCAGCCCTTGAAATTGGGTTTGCGCTTTTCATTGAAGGCCAGAATGCCTTCCTTGCGATCCTGGCTGTGAACCATGCGTTGGTACGCTTCAAGTTCAAACATCATGCCTGAATTCAGATCCATTTGTAATCCGTAGTGGATGGAGTGCTTTGCCTGCCTGATCGAAAGCGGGGCATTGGCGGCAATTTTCTGTGCGGCTTCAAGCGTCTTTTCCAGGACCTCGCCCGGTTCGAAAACACGGTTGACGACTCCCCATTCGCAAGCTTCATCGGCACTGAAAGGGCTTGCTGTCAAAATGATTTCCTTTGCACGACGTTCGCCAACGGCCCTTGGCAAGGTTTGCGTACCGGCTCCGCCTGGCATGATGCCCAGGGAAACTTCTGTCAGGGCAAAGCGGGCGTTGCGTGATGCATAGGCAAAATCACACTGCAGCATCAATTCAAAGCCGCCACCAAAAGCATGACCATTGACGGCAGCCAGAATGGGCAGTGGACAGTTGAGAATTGAGCGGAAGGTGCGCTCAAAAAGCTCGTGCTGTAATACCCATTGTTCTTCAGTCAGGGTTTTGCGCTCTTTTAAGTCACCGCCTGCACAGAAAGCCTTGTCACCGGCACCGGTGATAACCACGCAGCGATATTTGCGGTGTTCAAGCTCCAGGGGGTGAAACACATCATACAGCTCATGTCCGGCTTGGGTGTTGAAGGCATTGGAGACTTCAGGGCGGTTAAGGGTGACCAGCAGAATCCCGGGAAACGGTTCTTCGACTTTGATGGTTTCGTAGGTTTTGTTCATGATTTATCCTTATTGATCGGGGCTGATACCCAGCATTTTTGCGGCTGATTTCCAGCGGTTAAGATCTTCTTTGACAAATTCTTCAAATTTTTCGGGTGTTTCCGAGCCGATTGCCTGCAGGCCGGATGCATTGAAGCGCTCAATAACGGGTTGGGTTTTAAGTGCGGCCTGCATTTTTTCGTGTAAGGCTTTGATGACTTCCGGTGGTGTATTTGCCGGTGCAAAAGCGCCCATCCAGCCCTGGGAGGTAAAGTTTTTCAATCCCTCTACATTGGTTTCTGCAATGGAGGGTGTATCGGGCATCAGGGGAGAGCGCTGCGGGATAGTGACGGCCAGGCCTTTTGCCGCGCCCGCTTCAATTTGCCGGATAGCGGAAGCGTTGCCATCAAAAAGAATTTGTATCCTGCCACCAATCAAGTCTTGAATAGCCTGGGTACTGCCTTTGTAAGGAATTTCCTTGATGTCAATGTCCGCGGCTTCCTTGAAAAGCTCTGTGGTTAATTGGCTGATGGTGCCGGCACCCAGTGAGCCGTAGTTCAGTTTTCCCGGATTGGCTTTTGCATAATCAATAAGCTCTTGCATGGTATTGAAAGGGGCGTCCTTGTTGACAAGGACGACCATGGGGCCTTGGGCAAGCAGGGAGATGGGCACCAGATCTTTCAGTGGATCATAAGGCAGTTTTTTGGTGACTGGAATAATACTGATGGGAGACAGTGACGTAATGGTAATGGTGTAACCGTCGGGTTTGCTTCGGATGAGTTGTTCAACCCCAATCGTGCCGCCGGCACCACCTTTGTTTTCAATAATGAATGTTTGGCCAAATGCCTGCTCAAGTTGCTGGGCCATGGTACGACCCACCAAGTCGGCAGAGTTGCCGGGCGGGAAGGTCACAATCGTATTGACCGGTTTTTCAGGGTAGGCGGCCATTGCCGTGCCTGTAAGGGAAATCATGCCGGCGATAACAAAACAGGTTTTTAGCTGTTTGGGAAAGTTCATGTAGGTCTCCTCAGTGTCGGTGTTGTAAGTGCAAGGTCTTGTTTTGTATTGTTTGAATGTATTATTATGCTAAAAAATGAACTAGTAAACATAAGGAATCCACAATATGGACTATGGTGATAATAAAAAAGAGGTGGGGGGCACGCAGAGTATTGGCCGTGCAACTGAAATCCTGCGCGTCATTGCCGCCTCGGACGGAGTGGGGTTTGGACTGGGTGAAATAGCAGAAAGGTCTGGTATTGAAAGACCCACCGTTCATCGAATATTGAGACGTTTAACGGCAGAGTCCATGCTGGTGCAGAATCCATTGACCCGAAACTATCATTTGGGACCGCTATTGTATGAGCTTGGACTAGCGGCCAGTTCATCAGTGCCCGCCCAGCAGTTGTGTAAAGAAGCATTACAGGACTTGTCGGGTATTACCGGTGATAGTGCCTTTTTGACAGTTAAAAGTGGTTATGATGTTGTTTGCCTTGATCGCGCTGAAGGGCACTTCCCCATTCGTGTCTTGAACCTGGGTGTAGGACAGCGACGTCCATTGGGCTGCGGTGCCGGCAGTATTGCATTGCTCAGCACCATGACTGATGAACAAGTGGAAAAAATCCTGTTGAAAAATGCCACGTTGTTAGCCGCACGTGCAGAGCCGTCCATTAATGAATTCATGCAAATTATTGCCCAGGCAAGAACGAAGGGGTATGCCATCAAGGATGCCCCCGATTTGCCGGTTCGTTCATTATCAATGCCGGTCAGGGATGCTTATGGCAACGGCGTCTGTGCCCTGAGTGTATCAACACTGACGGTTCGCGTGGAACAGAACCATGACAAAATGGTGGGCGCCTTGAAGCGAATTACAGAAACGCTGGGATTGAAAATCCGCGGTTCATTAATGTTTAAAGACGTCTAGTGGAAAGACGTCTTTATGGATTATTAAAATGGACCCTTATTCACTCAACCTGAAAACAGGCATTTTCCTGCCTTCCTTCTGGCGTTCGAAGGCAACGGTTACGGGTGCTCCAATTTCCAATTGGCTAACCTCTGTATCAATAATATTGCTCATGATGATGGGGCCTTCATCTAGCTGAACATAAGCCAGCGTGTAAGGTGGATCCGCTTTTTCAATATGGCTAAAGGCATAGAGTGTACCCTGGCCACTTGCCTTTAACCAACCTGTATTTGCACTGCCACACAAGGGACAAACCATGCGGGGGTACCAATGTGGCTTGCCGCAATCATGGCAAGTTTTCAGCAAGAGTTCATCTTTTTCTGCTGCTTCCCAGAAAGGCCTTGTTTCCGGGTAGGCATTGGCATAGGCATCGGAAAGAAAGTCTTGGTTTTTATGATCAAGATTATCCATGTTTATTCT
Source organism: Advenella sp. RU8 (assembly GCF_048381675.1). Classification (NCBI taxonomy): domain Bacteria; kingdom Pseudomonadati; phylum Pseudomonadota; class Betaproteobacteria; order Burkholderiales; family Alcaligenaceae; genus Advenella; species Advenella sp. RU8. The sequence goes on along the minus strand of NZ_JBLWIS010000002.1, from coordinate 505,606 downwards.
CTTCCTAAAATAAGGGTGGCATGGGCATGGCCTTCACCCACTACCAGGCCAGGCCCGGCAGCTAATGCCAGATCACAGTTTTTTACTTGTACGGCCGGGTGTGCTTCTTGGCGTAGTTGGCGTACCGCCTCGATTACTTTGGTAATGCCGCCACGATTGGATGGATGGTTATTGCACAAGCCGCCGCCATCGGTATTCCAGGGGAGTTTGCCGGTTCCTGAGATTAAATTGCCTTCTGCAACAAATTGTCCTGCCTGGCCTTTCTTGCAGAAACCAAGATCTTCAAGCTGCATCAGAACCATGATGGTAAAGTTGTCGTAAATAGAGGCGTATTTAATGTCATTAGGGGTAACGCCTGCCTCGGCAAAGGCTTCGGGACCTGTCTTGATTGCACCGGTTTGTGTGGGGGCAATATAGCCGCCATGACTGGTTTTGATGGTTTGGCTGGCACCCATGACTTTTACCAGTGGGCGCTTAAGTGATTTAGCAATTTCAGGCGTAGTGACAACTAGCGCGCCACCGCCATCGGTAATCACGCAGCAGTCCAGCCGGTGCAAAGGGGGCGCAATAATGGGGGAGTTGATAACATCTTCAACAGTGACCACTTTTTTAAGCAGGGCATGCTCATTGTATTGGGCATGATGAGAGGCGGCAACTTTAATGGCGGCCAACTGTTCGGCAGTCGTGCCATATTCGTGCATGTGCCGTTGGGTAATCATGCCGTAAATGCCCGTAATGGTGGGTTTGTAAGGCAAATCCCATGGGGTCTCGGGGCGTTCCGGGCCCAATATCCGGGTGGCGGTGCCAGTGGCCACACCGGTACTTTTGGGCTTGCCTGCCAGGGTAATCAGTGCAACTTTACATTTGCCTGCGGCTATGGCTTGTGCTGCTCGTTCTACATGGGCAATATAAGAACATCCGCCAATTTCCGTGCCGTCCAGCCAGCTCAGGTTCAGATTCAGGTATTCAGCCATGGAAATCGGGCTGCCACCCGGAACGTCACCGGCACAAAAATATCCGTCAACATCTTTTAGTTCCAGCCCGGCATCCTGCAAAGCACCCAACGCACATTCGGCGTGAAGCTGGGCAACTGATTTGTCAGGAGCAAACCGGGTAGGATGTTCATAAGCGCCAACAATATAGGCCTTATTTTTGATGGTCATTATTAACTCCGTTTGTGTGATTTTTTACATTTTTGGAATGTTGGCTGCGCGAATGACATTTCCCCATTTTTCATATTCATTTTTTACAAAATTGGCGGTTTCATCTGGCGTGTAAATAACCGGGATGACCGATGCGGTATCCATTGTTTTGCGCAATTCAGGATTTTCTTGAGCTGCATTGATCAGTGCATTAAGTTTTTTAGTTGTGGCAAGCGGGGTGTTTTTAGGGGCAAAGGCAGCCAGCCAGCCAACGACCTCGAAACCTGGAACGCCTGATTCCGCAATAGTCGGCACATTGGGCAACTCCTTGGTTCGTTGTGCAGTTGTGACGGCCAAGGCTTTTACCTTGCCGGATTTGGTCTGGTTAACTGCCGCGCCAATATTGCCGAACATGAAATCAACATGCCCGCCTATGAGGGCTGACATGGCTTCAGCAGGACCACCGAACGGGATGTGCGTGTAGTTAAGGTCCTTGACTTCCATTTTCAGTAGTTCTGCCGCCAGGTGTGCCGAACTGCCTATGCTGCCCGAGGCATAATTAAGTTCATTTTTGCTGTTTCTGATGTACTCAATAAATTCCTCAAAGGTATTGGCCGGGAAATCCTGTTTCACCAGAAGCACATTTCCATTCATCCCAAACATCGCAATGGGTTGAAAATCCTCAAGCGGATTGTAAGGCGCTTTTCCCATCATTTGCGGAGTAATGGCATGGGTAACATTGGTGCCCAGCAATAGGTTATAGCCATCAGGTGCTGATTTGGCAACATGATTGGCGCCGATGGTGGCACCTGCACCGGGACGGTTTTCAACAATAATGGGCTGCTTCAGGGTATCGGACAGATGCTTTGCAAAAGTCCTGGCCGTCAGGTCTGTTACGCCTCCTGCTGCAAACGGAACGGTTAAATGAATTTGTTTTGTGGGGTACTCAGATGCAGCATGTGTTGTGCTGCTTAGTATTCCCATGGAAACGCAACCTGCAATGAGTAAAAGTTTTTTTAAAATCATTAATGTCTCCTTGTATTATGCATGTCGAATGACTGTTTGCATTTTTATAGTATTGCAGGCGTCTTAGCTCACCTGCCTGTCCTGCTGGTTCCAGAATTTACTGCGAATGGTTTTTTTATCGATTTTTCCTAAAGAGGTTAAGGGAAGCTGTTCTTCAAAAAATATGGCTTTAGGGGTGTTTACCGGGCCTTTTTCTTTAAGTATGAAATCAATCAATTCTTCCTTGGTTGGTTGTAAACCCGGCTTTAAAACAACCACCGCAGTGACTTCTTCTCCCCATTTCTCGTGTGGCACACCTATTACTGCAGACATGGCAATGGCAGGGTGTGTGGCAAGGCAATTTTCAATTTCGCTGGGATAAACATTAAAACCACCCGAAATAATCATGTCTTTGGCACGGTCAACGATGTACAGGTAACCTTGTTCATCTTCCCTAGCCATGTCACCTGTATGCAGCCATTGGCCGGCAAAAACTTTTTCATTTTCTTCAGGGCGGTTCAGGTAGCCTTCCATGACCAGCGGTCCGCGAACACAGATTTCACCGATTTCTCCTGGTGGTACTTCATTCAGTTCGGCATCAAGTAATTTGACCTGGTTGCCTGGTATAACCCGGCCGCAGGAACGAAGCAAATGCGGGTGGGCGGGATCATGGTCTTCCTTGCGTAAATAGCTGATGACCATTGGTGCTTCGGCCTGGCCATAGAGTTGTCCAAAAACCGGTCCAATTTTTTTAAGGGCTTCTTGCAGGCGTGCAGGTGCCATAGGTGAGGCACCATACAAGATCAATTCAAGACTGGACAGGTTGGCCTGTTCCAGTTGTGGTGAGTCAAGCAGGCCATAAATTTGGGTGGGCACCATAAAGGTGGCATTGATCTGGTGTTGTTGAACATATTCCATGAAAGTTTCAGCAGAATACTTGTCCAGCAAATACATGGCTCCGCCACGCAGAAAAATCGGCAAGACAAAAGAACCGGCGGCATGGGAGATAGGGGTGGTTGCAAGAAACCGGATGGCTTGTGGCCATTCATAGTGGGCCAGTTGGTAATTCACCATGGTGACCGCTGTGCGGTGTGTTTGCAAAATTCCTTTGGAGCGGCCAGTCGTGCCGCCAGAATATGAAATTTTTGTGTAGTCACCAGGTTGTGTCTCAATGGTGATTGGTGTGTCACTCATTGTGGATGCTTGCTGCAAGAGGCCGGCATCAATGGGAGAGGGAGCCAAGGTCAGGACCTGCTCAACAATTTTCTGTTGATGCAGGGCTTGTGTGCGTTCTGGAAATTTGCCGGCATCGGCAATTAGCATGCGTGTTCCTGAGTCTTGTAACACAAAAGCGTGATCGCTTTCCGAGGCCATGGGATGCAGGGAAATATATCGTAAACCCATTAGTTGAACGGCAATAAGTGTAATTAAGGAATCAATGCTATTGCTTAGAAGCAGCGCCACGGTATCCTGGCGTTTCATGTCTTTACTTTGGAGCAGACGGGCAATCTGGAAGGATTTGGCAGCGACTTCCCGGTAAGTAAGGTGCTGTTTTGTATCTATTAGCGCAGTACGGTCTGGATATGCCTTGAAAGCGGAAAGAAAAAGCTCAGGTACAGTGGTGCTGTTGTAGAGTGTTTGATTGTTGTTTCCCATGGATTGTCTCTGTTGTTGTGGTACCAATTAATTAGTTATGGTACCGTTTGAGTAAATAATAGGGTTGTTGCGGTACCAAGTCAATAGGGAAAGTACCAAAGCTATTCAGGCAAGTTATAATTCCAATCTTTGAAGACGGAACTAACAATGGCACGACGGACAGAAGAGGAATTCAAGCAGGAATTAACTGCATTGTTAATTACGGAGGGAATTTCCAAATTAACCATTGCTGAAATTGCAGCCCGGCTGAAGTGTTCAAGAAGACGGATTTATCAGATTGCCCCTACCAAAGAGGAATTGTTTATTGATATTTGTCGTGAACTATTCAATTCAAAGCTTGAGCGGGGTTTTGCCATGGCTAATCAGGAAAGTGAACCCACCAAGATCATTAAGGTTTATTTAACGGCGACATTGAATGCATCGGGCATTGGAAAAGCTTGCCTGGTTGATCTGGAAGCAACGGAGCAGGGCAGAAAGTTGTTTGATGAATACCAATTGGCCCGCATCAGAGGGTTGGAAGGAATTATTGAAGAAGGGATCAAGCAAAATGTATTCACTTCATATAATTCAAGGCTGGTATCCGAGGCTATTTTGGGGGCGGCGCAGCGGCTAAGGAATCCGGTTTTTCTTGAAGAAATCGGGATGAGAATTGGAGATGCCTTTGAGCATTTTTATCAATTGGTCTTGGATGGTTTGTTGAAAAGAAACGATTAGCCCTGTAAAAAATGGCGTTTTTTTATGCAAGCTTTTATTTCATGAAAGCCTGCTTTCCAAATTGATGAACGAGGATATGTACCAATATTTTTAAGCTGGTTTTCACGGTACGCTCCAGCCATTAGATTATTATTTTGATGGTGGAGATTATCTTGAAGTTGTTGACCAAATTTACTGTTGTTTCTGCATTTGTCTTATCCCAGGGCCTGACCTTGCAGGCTGCTAATGCGCAACAAGCCAATGATTTTCCAAATAAATCCTTAAACTATATCGTGCCGTTCCCGCCTGGCGGGCCCTCTGATGTTGCCGGACGTGTGTTGGCAGATGCCTTGGGCAAAAAACTGAACCAGACCATTGTGGTCGAGAATAAATCCGGGGCGTCCGGTTCTATTGGTATTAATCAGTTAATCAGGAGCAAGCCCGATGGATATACCGTTGCCAGCCTGGCTGCTCCTAGCCTGACGGCACCATTTATTTTGTCCCAACCTCCTTATGACCTTGAAAAAGATGTCAAATCAGTTGGGATCGCGTACATTACACCGCTAGTGATTGTAGTAAATGCCAAAAAATATCCTGACATTACCGATATGAAATCATTGGCACAAGCGGCTAAAAACAGCAAAGAGGGTATTAACTATACTTCTGCAGCCATAGGCAGTACTGCTAACCTAGCCATGGAATTGATTAAAAAAGACCTGGGCATCAATATGACACATATTCCTTTCCGTGGCAGTGCACCGGCAGTAACGGCTGTACTGGCCGGTGATGTGCCAATTATGTATTCTGATTTGGTGGCGGTGCTTGCACAGATTAAGGCCGGCAATTTGCGTCCCATTGCGGTTAATACGGAACAGCGTCTTGAGGAGTTGCCCGAAGTTCCCACCTTAAAAGAGCAGGACATCCAGGCAAGCAAGGCCGTGTCATGGTCTGGCTTGTTGGTACCCAAAGATACGGCAGACGGTACGGTAAAGATTTTGTCTGATGCCTTGGAAAGCGTTGTTAACGATCCAGCCATTCAGACTCGCCTGAAAGCGGTGGGCGCGTATCCTTTCTATACCGATTCGAAAACCATGCAGGAAACCATTGCCAGGGATTCTGCCATCTGGTCTGAGGTCATTGAAGAGAACAATTTGAGGCAACAGAATTGATTGTGATTTAATTCAATCTTCAAATGGATAGGGCCCATCAAATTTTCCACACGGAACTACATGGGTCAGTAGGCGTTTTTCATCTGCATCCCAGACATACAGAAAAAATGATGCCGGTTCAAGTATCCAGCTTCTAAAGTGCCCGTTTGGGTGTTGTAAACAAACAGCCTTTACCTGTTACTGTAGTGCTTTAAAAAGTGGTTTCGTCATAAACAAGCATTAGCATGTAGGACTGTCGCATACATGGAAAAAAGATAGCATGACCCATTCATTTGAACCCGACCGCAGTGCATGGAGGGTTTTTCTTGTTTTTCTGAAGCTTGGCCTGACTTCTTTTGGTGGCCCTGTTGCGCATTTGGGGTATTTTCGGGAAGAGTTAGTGGTTAAGCGGCACTGGTTAAGCGATCGTACCTATGCCGACTTGGTATCTTTGTGCCAGTTTTTGCCGGGGCCAGCCAGTAGTCAGGTGGGCATGGCATTGGGATTGTCCAGGGCTGGATATGCGGGTGCATTTGCAGCCTGGGCAGGCTTCACATTGCCATCGGCTATCGCCCTGGTTTTATTTGCGCTGGGTCTTGCCAGTTATGGACATGCCATCGATCAAGGCATGCTACAGGGGCTCAAGGTGGTTGCGGTTGCCGTAGTGGCGCAGGCAGTATGGGGCATGGCGCGCAATCTTTGTCCTGATGCCCTGCGGGTCACGCTCATGATGATAGCAGCTTGTTTGGTGTTGCTGGTGCCATCGGTGTGGATACAGGTAGCCGTGATTGCCGCTGCAGGTGTGGCAGGATTGTGGTTGTTCAAATCAAAAGAAATTAAACCGCATGATCCGTTACCCATTATGGCAGTAACCAAAAAGGCCGGAATAGCCTGGCTGGTTATTTTTGCTGGTCTGCTGCTTGGTTTGCCGTTGTTGGTAAAGGTATTTCCTGGTCAGTCGCTTGCCATGTTTGATGCATTTTATCGTGCCGGATCGCTGGTTTTTGGTGGCGGGCATGTTGTCTTGCCGTTATTACAGGCAGAAGTGGTACCTTCAGGTTGGGTTGACAATAATGCTTTCCTGGCCGGTTATGGGGCAACTCAGGCAGTTCCGGGCCCTTTGTTTACCTTTGCTGCTTTTTTGGGAGCGGCCATGAACCAGTCTCCGACGGGATGGCTGGGCGGGATGCTTTGTTTGGTCGCTGTGTTCTTGCCTTCTTTCTTGCTGGTTGCCGGTACCTTGCCTTTTTGGGAGCAACTGCGTCGCAATGCCGGCATGCAATCAGCTTTAATGGGTATTAATGCTGCGGTTGTGGGTTTATTATTGGCGGCCTTGTATCAGCCTATCTGGACCAGCGCCATTCTTGCCCCACAAGATTTTTGTTTGGCCCTATTTGGTTTCGTGGCACTGGTTTTCTGGAAATTGCCACCTTGGCTGGTGGTGGCTTGTAGTGGTTTGGCGGGGTGGGTTTTGCCGATGGTCGTGTAGCCATATGGCGCCGTTTATCAAGAATCCATCTGGTGTACAGGATGGGTTAGGGCTTGGCACAGAAGGAATGTAAATATCAGCTTACCCAGACAAACCGGTCACGCAGTAATTCGGTTTCTCCTTGCCATCGGTAAGCACATAATTTTCCTTTTGTGACTGATTTCGTATTGCGTGCTGCAATGCTGTAATCCAGGCAGGCAATATAGGGCGTGAGGGGTTCTGGTTCTCCGGTCATCCAGTAGTGGCCTACAAACAGGGGTTTGTCTTCCTGATAGCCTGGCACCACATCATCTGGCACGGGAATATGGGGAATTTGTTCAATGGCGCTGGGTGGCACCATGGCCAGATCACGATAGGTTAGTCCATTCAGTTCCCACCATTGGGCCCTTATTTCGTTACGAAAATTGCCATCCTTGTCATCAAAACCGTAACCCGAAGGCAGTTCTATGTTCAGGCCTTTCAAAACGGTTTCCAGTGCTTCGAAGGTTTCGGTTCCTTTTGCACTCAAGATTGACCAGGCTTCAGGACGTATGCGGTTCTGGTCATCCAGAAAGGGGGCCAGTATTGTTAATGAAGGTACGTGCCAGCAAGCATGGATGACCCTGAAACCGGGAAACTCCAGGAAAAGGGGCAAGCTGGCAAACCAGTTGGTGATTTCCTGATGCAGGCTAGAGTCTTCGATAACCTGTTCCAGAAATGTTTGGTGCTGCCGCAAATATCTTTCTGTATGGGGCCGTAGAAATTCACCTGGCTTCCGGGGGTTGTGCATTGTCCAGGCCACGGCGTTGAATTCATGATTTCCCATGACGGCTAGTGCAGCATTGTTTTCTACCATCGCTTTGGCAATCAGGACGGTTTCCACTTGCTCGGGCCCACGGTCGATAAAATCGCCCAAAAAAATCACTTTGCGTTCCGGGTGTTGCCAATAGCCGTTTTTTTCAATGTAGTCCAGCTTGGCAAGCAGCTGTTTCAGGGGTTGGGCATAGCCGTGAATATCACCAATCAGATCATACATGTTGAGTTTTGGTCAGAAGCGTTCTTGTAAATTTCTTGTGGAGTCTGATTATATTTTTTATGTGTGGCTAGAAAAAGAATTTATTGCATATTGTTAAATTTTTTTCTGTAAAGCAGGTTATATACCTGGGTCAGGTTGTATTTATTAACTTGAAAACAGCATACTAAGCTAATCGCGTTACCAATTCATGACTGGTAACGCTACAGTCTTATAAGCAAAAAAACTCAGCAATATTCCCAAAACAGGTAAATAATCCTGGTCAAGGATGATGGGTATTACTTATTTAATCAGGCCTATTTGCCTGAATTTTTCAAGGTCGTCGTTTCCGTAACCCAGTTCATTCAGTATTTCTGCTGTGTGATGGCCGTTTTTAAAAATCTCGCCGGGTGTGGCTGGGGTTCGGCTAAGGCGGGGTGAGGCGGCTGGCGCAGTCATTCCATTGATCTTGATGAAATTGTTGCGGCTGGTATTGTGCGGGTGGCTGGCAGCCTCTTCAAAATCCAGGACAGGGGCAAAACATGCATCAGTGCCTTCCAGCAGCTCGCACCATTCCTGGCGGGTTTTGCTTTTGAACAGTTCGGTAAATTTTTGCTTTATTTCAGGCCAGGCTGATTTATCCATTTGCCGTGCAAAAATTGGATCTGTCAGTTCGCATTTTTCTAGCAGTAACTGGTAAAACTGTGGCTCAATTGCCCCAATTGAAATATATTTACCGTCTTTGCAGGTATAGCAGGTATAGAAAGGTGCACCACCATCCAGCAGGTTTGCTTCGCGCTGGTTTTGCCATTTCCCCTGTTCCAGTAAGGAATGGTAGATGGAGCCAAGCGTTGACGCGCCATCGGAAATGGCGGCATCAATAACTTGCCCTTTGCCGGATTTTTGTGCTTCGAAAAGAGCGCACACAATACCAAAAGCCAGCATCATTGCGCCACCACCCTGATCCCCAACCAGATGTAATGGTGGGGCAGGGGGGCGGTCAGCCTGTCCCATTGCATGCAGGACGCCCGTCAGGGAAAGATAGTTGATATCGTGACCGGCGGTTTTTGAGAGTAACCCGGTTTGTCCCCAACCAGTCATGCGGCTGTAGATGAGTTTGGGATTCTGTTCAAAACAAACATCGGGGCCCAAGCCCAGCTTTTCCATTACACCGGGCCGGAAGCCTTCAATTAAAACGTCACTGCGGGCAATCAGCTTGTGTAATATTTCCTTGGCATGGTCTTTTTTTATATCCAGCGCAATCGTTCTGCGTCCACGGTCAACCACGGTACCGCCACTGCCCAGCAAGCTTTCGGTCAGCCTGTCTATGCGAATAACCTCGGCGCCCATATCGGCAAGCATCATGGCACAAAAGGGCGCTGGCCCAATGCCGGCCATTTCAACCACACGAATCCCTTTTAACGGTCCACTCATTACAACGTCTCCTTTTATTCTTTTAAATTTGAAAAATGAATTGATTCATCAGGCCTTTGGTTTTTAGCCAAGTCTCAATTCAAGCAACGATTATATTACACAACCATTCAATTGCATTTTTTGCTGTTTACAAAGGCCAATCCATTCAGGATCAAGAATGGATTGGCAGCTTGCCTTGACTCAAAGGTATAAAATCAATATCAGGCGGCCAGGTCAAAAAACTTTTCATCATCTCTGAACCAGCCGGTTATGCTCCAGCGTGGTTTTTGGCAGGGTAATACTTCATGTTCAATCAGGTCACTTCTGAAAATGACAGTCCTGCCGGCAACAGGCAGGACGCGATGCATTTCCTGCAGCGGGTTTTCCGGGTCATATAAAACCAGTTCGCCACCGTCTTCTTGTGTCCATTCCGGGTTCAGGTAGGTCACCAGGGTAATTTTTCTGAAAGTGGTGTTTTTGTGCTGGTCCAGATGGCGGGCATAACCGGTACCCGATGCATAACGGGCAAAGTGTAATTCCATGTGTTTGAGGCCCAGAAAAAAATACCGGTTTAATGCTTGCTGCATTAAACCGGTTAATTTAAATATTTCCTGGCTGGCGGGATATTGGCTTTCTGGTTCAAGCCAAAGGATAGCATCGCCGCGAATAGAGGTTACCCGTGCCAGTTGCTGTTCGCGTCCGATACGGGCATCATGGAACTGGCCTTGTTCCCAGCGTTGCTGCCCTTCAATAAATAAACGGTGTGCCAGGGTAGCAGGCATTAGCCTGTCGCAAATTGCCCAGCCCTTGCTTTCCAGGGCTGTTAAAATGTCATTTATTGCATTCATGATGAAGTTGCCAGATTAAAAAAAGATCGACTCGAATCGCAATCTCCCGAGGTTTTTGATGAGCGGGTTATACAGTTGTTTTATTAAGGTTTTTTCGATTGGGAAAGACGGATAAATATAAATCCGGGAGGTGATTTTATATGGACTTGGGTGGACTGTACAGAATTTTTTTAAAGTTAAGTACTTGGATTTAACCCGAAAAACATCGGATAAATAAAAGCGGTTTTTGTATTTATTGTCTTGATAAAGATTGAATGGGCAATTTTGCCAGAAAAGGAAATCATGAAAATTCTTTCAAAAAAATGGCTTCTGATAATGTTGCTGTGGCCAAATTTAGGCAGTCCGCAAAACGTACCGGAAAAAACCAAAGAGGCAGTTTTTATCGCTTCTTTTGATTATTATTTTTTGCATGAGTTTTGTGCGGACCTTGATCCAGCGCTGTCCGCTGATCGTCTTGAGCATAATATGCAGGAAGATGTCCAGCAATTGCTGCCGCTTAATAATCAGCAAGCCACCCGGTTTGTTGGTGATTTTATCAGTAGTTACAATGAGTTGGTTTCAGATGATGGGGAATATGGACATGCAATTTCTAACCGTATTGAGCAGTTTAACGCCATTAATACTTCGGTTAAGCAGGAAAGTTGCCGTTCCATGAACCAGGACAGACGTGAGCAGTTTCGCCACGCGCTAAAGCTGCTGAAATCTGCGCTGTAGCCAATAAATGCCTGCATATTTGAAGGCATGAGTCGGCAGATACCGGCAACTGTTTGGCGGTTTAATTCAGGCTGGTTTCTAAAAATCGCCTTAAAATCCCAGCTGAATAAAATCGTGCTACTTGCTCCAGAAAAGCACTGAAATCAATGTGTGCCGAACCGTCAGCCTGGTCGGAGATGATGCGGACAACGGCAAAAGGTACCTCATACTCATAACAAATCTGGGCAACCGAGGCTCCTTCCATTTCTACACATAAGGCAGCGGGTAAGTCCTGTTGTAATTGCATCGAATGGTTTACATCACTGACAAAACAATCCCCGCTAATGATCATCCCTGTATGGCATTGCGGATTGTGAAGCCTGAATGTTTCTCGGGAAGTGGGATCAAGTTCCAGGTTTAGGTCATTACGGATGTAATCTTGTGTGCATTGGTGTAGTTGTGCCGAAAGGTTTGCGTCAGCGTTGAAATGGCTTACACCCAACAAGGGAATTTCATAACGGGGAAATAGCGGGCTGGCGTCGATATCATATTGTAATAATTGGCTCGCCACTACCACATCACCGACGTTGACTTTTTGATTGATGCTGCCGGCAACTCCCGTGAATAGTATGGCGTTTGCCTTGAATTCCCGGATAAGCGTAACCGTGGTTGCTGCAGCGGCTACTTTCCCGATGCGGCAAAGAACGACCACACAGGGACGCCCCATAAGCGTGCCTTCGTGGTAATCACGCTGGCCAATACGATGAGTTTTTATATTTGGTTCCATGAGCGCCAAAAGGCTGGCAATTTCCTGGTGTAAGGCGGCAATAATTCCTAAAGCAGACATGTTTTGACGTGATGGATATTAAACAAGCTCATATTGTAAGCCCGGGCAGGCATTAAAGCATGTGAACCATGGTTTTGTGCAAAGAAGACAGCTGGGATAAATGGGGGCCGTACGGATAGTATCGCTGAATGATTGATGCGTTGGTATAAAAATAGAAGTGCAGTACGACTGTTGGGTCTGGTTGGCCTGATTAACCCATCAGGCCATTGGCAGGTCAGGATTATTGTGCGCCTTTTTCATGTTTGGGAACCCATTTTCCATGTGCGTCTTTCACTACTTCAATCAGCCCTTCCATGGGGTTTGAAAGCGAGCCTTCCCACATGGGTTTGGTTGCAATCCAGTGTTGAAGTGAGTGGACTTCACCGGTATCCGGATCCATCAGCATCAGTTTTTGCTCTTTATCCTTTTCCATCTTTATCTCCTGTAGTGGTGCGACATAAAAAAATGCCTGAAAAGATTTTGGGCCGGAATAAATTATTATTGTTGTCAATTCTTTATATCAAGCATAACGTATTGTTCATCACAATACAAACACCTGCTACCTGCATGTTGTCGCAACAGAATGAAAGCAAAGCATTAAAAACAAAAAAGCCCGTTATTTAACAGGCTTTTTGTTTGCTTGATGATGAAAATTATTTTTTCATCATATCGAAAAACTGGTCATTGTTTTTCGTTGCGCGGATTTTATCCATAATGAATTCCATGGATTCAATTTCATCCATTTCATGAATAAATTTACGCAGCACCCAGACTTTTTGCAAGGTTTCGGGCTTCATTAGCAGTTCTTCGCGTCGTGTGCCGGTTTTGTTCAGGTTGATGGCAGGATACAGGCGTTTTTCAGCCAGGCGACGCTCAAGATGAACCTCGGAGTTGCCGGTGCCTTTAAACTCTTCGTAAATGACCTCGTCCATGCGGCTGCCGGTTTCAATCAGGGCAGTGCCAATAATGGTAAGGGAGCCGCCTTCTTCAAGGTTACGTGCTGCGCCAAAGAAGCGTTTGGGGCGTTGCAGTGCGTTGGCATCCACACCACCGGTTAATACTTTACCCGAGGCCGGTACAACCGTGTTGTAGGCGCGGGCCAGACGGGTGATGGAGTCCAGCAAAATAACCACGTCTTTTTTCAGCTCAACCAGACGCTTGGCTTTTTCAATGACCATTTCAGCTACTTGTACGTGACGGGTAGCGGGTTCGTCAAACGTAGAGGCAACCACTTCACCGCGAACGGTGCGTTGCATTTCAGTCACTTCTTCAGGACGTTCGTCAACCAGTAGGACAATCAGGACGGCATCCGGATAGTTGGCCGAGATGGAGTGCGCAATGTGCTGCATCATGACGGTTTTACCGGATTTTGGGCTGGCTACAATCAGTGCGCGCTGGCCTTTGCCCATAGGGGCGAAAATATCCAGGATCCGACCGGTGTAGTTTTCTTCGCTTTTGATATCACGCTCGAAAATCATCGGTTTGTTCGGGTGCAATGGCGTGAGGTTTTCGAACATGATCCGGTGTTTCATCAGTTCAGGGGCCACACCGTTGACTTTTTCAACCTTGACTAATGCAAAATAACGCTCGCCGTCTTTGGGAACACGAACTTCACCTTCGATGGAGTCGCCAGTATGCAGGTTGAAACGGCGAATTTGTGAGGGGGAAATATAAATGTCGTCTGTGCTGGCCAGGTAAGAAGTTTCTGGAGAGCGCAGGAAACCAAAGCCGTCAGGAAGAACCTCGAGGACACCATCACCGAAAATTTGTTCGCCTTGTTTTGCCCGTCGTTTCATGATGGCAAACATGAGTTCTTGCTTGCGAAAACGGTTTGCGTTGTCTATTTCCAGGGTGGCTGCCATTTCAAGCAGCTGCGACACATGCAGTGCCTTGAGTTCATTAAGATGCATTATTTTTAATAAGAATAAAATAGGGAATGAGAAATTGGCGGGCTACGGATGAGCCCGCGCGACGAATAAAATACGTTGGATGATTTTAGAGGGCGCTATCGATAAAGCTGGTAAGTTGTGCTTTGTTAACGGCACCAACTTTGGTGGCAACGGCTTCGCCGTGTTTGAACACCATTAGGGTGGGGATACCGCGAATGCCGAATTGTGCAGCAACTTCAGGGTGATCCTGGACGTCTACCTTGACGACTTGCAGGCGTCCTTCGTATTCTTTGGCAACTTCTTCAAGGACGGGGGCAATGGCTTTACAGGGGCCACACCAAGGTGCCCAATAGTCAACCAGTACGGGTTTGTCAGACTTGAGAACATCAGCGTTAAAGCTGGCTTCAGTCGCGTGTTTGATAGTATCGCTCATACGAATTAAATTTTATATTGGTGAAATTTGAATAGCCAAGTACACTGGGAATGTAAGGTTGTCCGCTTGTTTCAGGAACAAAATGTGTACTGCGATTTGTGTAAGAATAACACTTATATCTAAAGATTGTACGAAAATGCCCGGATGGCACGACAAAATCACTAATCAGACTTTAAAATGTCTGTTTTTTTGCACAGTATAGAGACTAACGTGGCGATCAAAACAAGTTATGACGAGGCTTCCATCAGGGTTCTGAAAGGGCTTGAACCCGTTCGTGAGCGGCCTGGAATGTATACGCGGACTGAAAATCCGCTGCATATCATTCAGGAAGTCATTGATAATGCAGCCGATGAGGCGCTGGCCGGTTACGGAAAACATATCCAGGTTATTTTACACACGGATCATAGTGTGACGGTTGAGGATGACGGTCGGGGTATTCCGACTGGTCTGCATCCTGAAGAAAAAGTGCCCGTGGTTGAAATCGTATTTACCCGCCTGCACGCAGGGGGCAAGTTTGATAAAAAAGCGGGTGGTGCCTATGCGTTTTCTGGCGGTTTGCACGGGGTGGGGGTATCAGTAACCAATGCCTTGTCCCATCGTCTTGAAGTGCAGGTGTGGCGTGATGGCAAAATTAACGAACTGGTTTTTGCGGATGGTGGCAATGTACTTACTCCCCTGCACGTAACGTCTGGTTCAGCACCACGTAAAAAAACGGGTACGCGTGTCCGCGTCTGGCCTGATAGCAAATATTTTGATTCGCCCACTATCCCTCTGGCCGAGCTGGCACATTTGCTGCGTAGCAAAGCCGTGCTTATGCCAGGCATCAAGGTTTCATTAACCCTGGAAAAAACGGGTGAGTCGCGGCAATGGTACTATGAGGACGGCTTGCAGGGATATCTGAAAGAGGCCCTGGCTGATACCGAGTTGTTGATTCCCATGTTCGCTGGCAAAGAGTATGCAGGCAAAAACCATGAAACCTTTGCGGTGGGAGAAGGGGCTGAATGGGTGGTTTGCTGGACAACCGAAGGTGCGGTGATTCGTGAATCTTATGTCAATCTGATCCCCACTTCAGCGGGGGGCACCCACGAGTCTGGCCTGCGTGAGGGCCTGTTCAATGCATTAAAGAACTTTGCCGATCTGCACAGTTTATTGCCAAAGGGCATCAAACTGTTGCCGGAAGACGTTTTCTCACGGGCCAGTTTTGTGCTGTCCGCCAAGGTTCTGGATCCCCAGTTTCAGGGGCAAATCAAAGAACGCCTGAATAGCCGCGATGCGGTAAGGCTGGTCGGGGGATTTTCCAAAAGTGCCCTTGAATTGTGGCTGAACAGCAATGTTGAGTATGGTAAGAAACTGGCTGAACTGGCTATTCGCCAGGCCCAGGCCCGTACCCGCTCCAACCAGAAAATCGAGAAGCGAAAAAGCTCGGGGGTTGCGGTTTTGCCGGGCAAGCTGACTGATTGCGAATCACACGACAATACCCGTACGGAAGTTTTTCTGG
This sequence comes from Advenella sp. RU8, assembly GCF_048381675.1. NCBI lineage: Bacteria > Pseudomonadati > Pseudomonadota > Betaproteobacteria > Burkholderiales > Alcaligenaceae > Advenella > Advenella sp. RU8. The sequence goes on along the minus strand of NZ_JBLWIS010000002.1, from coordinate 489,882 downwards.
TCGAGGGTGATTCGGCGGGTGGTTCTGCCAAGATGGGCAGGGATAAGGAATTTCAGGCGATTTTACCCTTGCGCGGTAAAGTGCTGAATGCCTGGGAAGTTGATCGGGACCGTCTGTTTGCCAATAATGAAATTCATGATATTTCGGTTGCGGTTGGTGTGGATCCGCATGGGCCAAATGATCATCCTGACTTGTCAGGCTTGCGTTATCGCCGCATTTGCATTCTTTCCGATGCTGACGTTGATGGCTCTCACATTCAGGTTCTGTTGCTGACGCTGTTTTACAAACACTTTCCGCGTCTGGTTGAAAATGGCTTTGTATTTATTGCCAAGCCGCCTCTGTTCAGGGTTGATGTGCCGGCACAGGGCAAGCGCCCAGCAAGGAAAATTTACTGTCTTGACCAGGCCGAACTGGATGCGGTGCAAGATAAACTGGTCAATGCCGAAGGGGTTAAGCAGTCTGCTTTGTCTATCAGCCGCTTCAAGGGCTTGGGTGAAATGAGTCCAGAACAGTTGTGGGAAACCACCATGAATCCGGATACCCGCCGTTTGTTACCGGTAGGCTACGGTGCATTGAGTCCTGAAGAGACTAATAATATGTTTGACATGCTAATGGGCAAAGGTGAGTCGTCACAGCGACGCGCCTGGATCGAAGATAAAGGCAATCTGGCCGAATTGGATGTGTAATGAGTGAATTGGATACGAAGTTGAATAACGAGCCCGGTGAAGAAGAAACCATCACGCTGGGGCATTATGCTGAGCAGGCCTATCTTGACTATGCGGTTTCAGTGGTAAAGGGCAGGGCTCTGCCCGACGTGGGTGATGGGCAAAAGCCTGTACAGCGCCGTATTTTGTATGCCATGAACGAAATGGGTTTGCGTGCCGGTGCCAAGCCGGTGAAATCCGCCCGGGTTGTGGGGGATGTGCTGGGTAAATATCACCCGCATGGTGACCAGGCCGCCTATGATGCCTTGGTTCGTATGGCACAAAGCTTTTCCTTGCGCTATCCGTTGGTAGACGGACAAGGCAATTTTGGCTCTCGCGATGGTGATGGTGCGGCCGCCATGCGGTATACCGAAGCCAGGTTAACGCCTATCGCTGCTTTGCTGCTTGATGAGCTTGATGAGGGTACGGTAGATTTTACGCCGAACTATGATGGCAGTCAGCAGGAGCCCCAAATGCTGCCGGCACGCCTGCCGGTCATGTTGCTAAATGGTGCCTCTGGCATTGCTGTTGGTATGGCCACAGAAATTCCTTCGCATAATTTGTATGAAGTGGCTCAGGCTTGTGTCACGTTGCTTAAGCAGCCTAAAACCAGTAATGAAGAGCTTTATGAAATTATTCCTGGCCCCGATTTTTCCGGGGGGGCGCAAATCATTTCTTCCCGTGAAGAAATTGCGGCCATTTATTCCAGTGGCAAGGGTTCTTTAAAAGCACGCGCCCGCTGGGTATTTGAAGAAATGGCACGTAGCCAATGGCAATTGGTGGTTACCGAATTGCCGCCGAATACTTCCGGGCAAAAAGTGCTGGAAGAAATCGAGGAAATCACCAATCCAAAAGTCAAGTCAGGCAAAAAATCTTTATCGGCCGAACAGCAGAACAACAAGGCCAGCATGCTGGCCATGCTGGATGCAGTGCGCGATGAGTCAGGCAAGGATGCGGCAGTAAGGCTTGTCTTTGAGCCTAAGTCTTCACGCATAGACCGTGATGAATTTGTCAATTTGCTGTTGGCTCACACCAGCATGGAAAGCAGTGTGTCTATTAACCTGGTGTGTATTGGGATTGACGGACGTCCACGCCAGCGTGATTTGCGGACCATTCTAGATGAATGGCTTGAGTTCAGGACGCAAACCGTCACACGCCGCAGTCGCCATCGTCTGGATAAGGTGCTTGACCGGATTCATGTGCTTGAAGGGCGGATGCTGGTATATCTGAATATTGATGAGGTCATCCAGACTATTCGTGATTCCGATGAGCCCAGGGTTGCATTAATGGATCGATTTAACCTGACCGAGCGCCAGGCGGAAGATATTCTGGAAATGCGTTTGCGTCAACTTGCACGTCTGGAAGGCATCAAGATAGAGCAGGAGTTGAAAGACAAGCAGCAGGAACAGCTCAAGCTGCAAGACTTGCTGGATAATCCCGGTGCCCTGAAACGCCTGATCATCAAGGAAATAGAAGCTGATGCCAAAAAATACGGTGATGATCGCAGAACGGTGATCCAGGAAGCGGAACGTGCCATAATTGAAACCAAAGTGGTGGATGAGCCGGTAACAGTGATTGTTTCTGAAAAAGGGTGGTTGCGTTCCCGTCAGGGGCATGGTCACGACATCAATCAATTCAATTTCAAATCGGGTGACAAGCTTTATGCTGCCTATGAGTGTCGAAGCACTGATACGGTTATAGGAATTGGTGATAACGGACGCGTGTATTCGGTGCCGGTGGGCAGTTTGCCTTCGGCGCGTGGCGATGGTCAACCCATTACTTCCATGGTTGATCTTGAAAGCGGGACGCACATTATTCATATTATTGCAGGTCCTACTAACGGTCGCTGGCTGTTGGCCCAAGCCGGTGGTCTGGGTTTCAGTGCCCGGGTGTCTGATATGAGCAGTCGCCAGAAAGCGGGCAAGCAGTTCATTACCCTTGAAAAAGGCGATGTCCTGATGCGTCCGGTTCCCCTGTTTGATAATGCCAAATACCTAGCCATGCTTACGGCAGCGGGACGTTTTCTGGTCATCGAATTAAGCGAAGTCAAGGCTTTGTCGGGTGGCGGAAGGGGAACGATCCTGATGACGCTGGATAAAAACGATAAGCTGGAGCAACTCATCCCGATTAGTGAACAGGGCCTGACGATCTCCGGCATCTACCGGAACAAGCAGGTTGATGAAATCCTGGCTTTGGGTGATTTGCAGGAATATATCGGCAAACGTGCCCGTAAGGGAAAGCAGCTTGATGTGCGTATGAAACAGGCGGTTCTTTTTCCGGTAATCTGACAGTAAACAATTTGCCCGTGCCTGATCGTGTCATAATTGCAAGAAGTTATGTCACGATCACTTTCATTTAAAATAAATAAACGAATTTTAAATATATTATGAGCTTCAATATTACGGTTCACCCAAGTAACCATCAATTTATTGCCAAAGAAGGGCAAACGATTCTTGATGCGGCTCTTGAGGCTGGCATCATTCTTCCATACAGCTGCAAAAGCGGTTCATGCGGTTCATGTAAAGGTAAGGTTCTTTCCGGAACCATAGAGCAGTCTCCAGCTGTTTCCCAGGTGGTCAGCGAGGAAGAAAAAGAGCAGGGCCTGACCTTGTTCTGTCAGGCAAGCGCCACCAGTGACCTTGAAATTGAAAGCCGCGAAATCCGCATGGCTAGCGATATTCAAGTCAGGAAAATGCCGGTTCGTGTGATCGAAATGGAAAAAGTGGCCGACGATGTCATGGTTCTCAAGCTGCAAATGCCCGCTGCCGAGCCATTCCGCTATTACGCTGGCCAATATGTTGAATTCATTCTTAAAGATGGCCGTCGCCGCAGTTATTCCATGGCTTCGGCGCCTAATGGCAATGAACCTGTAGAGCTGCATATTCGCCATATGCCTGGCGGTGTTTTTACCGATCACGTGTTTGGTACTGGCGCCACGCAAATGAAAGTGCGTGAAATCTTGCGTGCGGAAGGGCCGCTAGGCTCGTTCTTCTTGCGTGAAGACTCTGACAAGCCGATTGTGTTCATCGTTAGCGGAACCGGTTTTGCGCCGGTCAAAGCCATGATGGAAGCCCTTATTGAAAAAGGCATTACCCGCCCGGTTACCCTGTATTGGGGCGGCCGCAGGCCAAAAGACCTGTACATGAGCGAGCTGGTCAAGCAATGGGAACAACAATTGCCATTCTTTACTTTTGTGCCGGTTATTTCCGATGCCTTGCCTGAAGATAATTGGCGTGGTCGCACGGGGTTTGTGCATAAGGCAATTGTTGAGGACTTTCCTGATTTGTCGTCACATCAGGTTTATGCCTGTGGCGCACCTATTATGGTAAGCAGTGCCCGTAAAGAGTTTGTGGCCAACTGCAGCCTGCCTGAAAGCGAGTTTTATGCCGACTCCTTTACTTCCGAGGCGGATACGGCAATGCAGGAAGCCGCCAAGGCCTGATTTTTAGGCTGATATTGTTTTGTACGGCATGCTGCGTTTTTATCCGTCCGTAAATTTCGCAGCTTGTCGGGCTATTTTTTCCGTTGCATGATGCTTGGGTTTTGTAATTTCAATCAGGCTAAACATGACAGGAAAAAATCGGCTTTTGGGCTGTCTGCTATTGGCAGGCGTGCTGGCGGGTTGCGCTACGCAGCCCGAATGGCTGGTCCGTAAACGGCTTTACCCCCAATGGGAAATATCCAACCGCAGCGTAAACCAATATTCTTTTGATTGGTCGTTAAGTGGCGACCCTGCTATTGCGCCTTTGCAGGTTTTTAGTACGGGCGATGAAATATGGTTGCAGTTTGCGCCTGATGTTGCGGTACCGGCAATTTTTGCTGCTTATCCTGAGGGTGAGAAACCCTTGCCTTATCATCGTAATGATCCATATGTCGTTATCAAGGGAAACTGGGCGGAATTGTCGTTAAGGGCGGGAAATCGCCTCGTTCGTGTGCAGCACTGGCAAGAAAACAACATCAGGTAAAAGGGTGCTTTAGGATGTTGAGTCTGGTTTTAACAGGTCATCCACCAGGGCATTTAACGTAGTAAAGTGTCAAAAATGCACTTATTTGTTAAACACCCCTTATAATTGGCGGTTAAATAAATTTATTCAGCCACTTTTACACGATGAAATCAGCAGAAATAAGACAAAAGTTTCTACAGTTCTTTGAGTCTAAAGGCCACACCATTGTTCCGTCTTCGTCATTGGTGCCCGGAAATGACCCAACCCTGTTGTTTACCAACTCAGGAATGGTTCAGTTCAAGGATGTCTTTACCGGTAAAGAAACCCGTCCGTACAAACGGGCGACCTCTTCACAGCGTTGCCTGCGCGCCGGGGGTAAGCACAACGACCTGGAGAATGTGGGTTATACCGCCCGTCATCACACTTTTTTTGAGATGCTCGGGAATTTCAGCTTTGGTGATTACTTCAAGCACGAAGCCATCCGGAATGCCTGGGAGTTGCTGACGCGGGTTTACAATTTGCCTGCTGAAAAACTTTGGGTAACGGTTTATCAGGAAGATGATGAGGCCTATGAGATCTGGAACAAGGAAGTAGGGGTTCCGGTTGAGCGAATCATCCGTATTGGTGACAATAAAGGCGCACGCTATGCGTCAGATAACTTTTGGCAAATGGCTGATACCGGTCCTTGTGGCCCTTGTTCAGAAATTTTCTATGATCATGGTCCCGATGTCTGGGGTGGGCCTCCCGGCTCTCCCGAAGAGGATGGGGATCGTTATATCGAGATCTGGAACCTGGTGTTCATGCAGTTTGATCGTGATGCCGCTGGTGTTATGCACCCACTGCCCCGTCCCTGTGTAGACACGGGTATGGGTCTTGAGCGGGTTTCTGCTGTTCTGCAACATGTGCACTCCAATTATGAAATTGATCTTTTCCAGAATCTGATCAAAGCAGCGGCGCGTGAAACCGGCGTGGCAGACCTGGAGCACAATTCACTTAAAGTCATTGCTGATCACATTCGTGCTTGCAGCTTCATGATTGTTGATGGTGTTATTCCTGGTAATGAAGGTCGCGGTTATGTGCTGCGTCGTATCATCCGTCGTGCTTTGCGTCATGGATACCAACTGGGTCAAATCAAGCCGTTCTTCCATAAGCTGGTGGCTGATCTGGTCAGGGAGATGGGTGAAGCGTATCCCGAACTGACCCAGCATCAGGAACGTGTAACCCAAGTGCTCAAGCAGGAAGAAGAGCGCTTCCAGGAAACCCTTGAAAAGGGCATGAAAATACTGGACGCCGAACTCGAGTTGACGGCAAAAGGTGGTGCCCTGAATGGCGAAACGGCCTTTACGCTTTACGATACTTTCGGTTTTCCTTTTGACTTGACGGCAGATATTTGCCGTGAACGAGGATACGAAGTTGATGAGGCGGGTTATGAAGAGGCCATGAACCGTCAGCGTGAAATGGCCAGGGCAAGCGGTAAGTTCAAAATGGCGCAAGGCTTGAGTTATTCTGGTGAGCAAACCCGTTTTGAGGGATATGAACGCCTGCAAACCAATGCCAAAGTGCTGGCCGTGTATGTGGATGGCTCGTTGGTTGAGTCCGCCCATGAAGGGCAGGATGCCGTTATCGTTCTTGATAATACCCCGTTCTATGCGGAATCAGGTGGTCAGGTTGGAGATACCGGTATTTTGTCTGGCTTCGGTACTCACTTCAATGTTCATGATACCCAAAAAATCCAATCCAGTGTTTTTGGTCATCATGGTACCGTCACTTTGGGTACCATCAAAACAGGTGATTCACTGGATGCGCATGTTGATGTGGAACGTCGCCAGCGTACCATGCGAAATCACTCGGTCACTCATATCATGCACAAGGCTTTGCGCCAGGTGCTGGGCGAGCATGTGCAGCAGCGTGGCTCATTGGTTGATCCGGATAAAACCCGGTTTGACTTTGCGCATGATGCACCGGTAGCCGCTGAGGAAATCGGCCGGGTAGAAGACATTGTTAATGCCGAGATCCTGGAAAATACCGAAGTTACCGCGCAGCTGATGTCTTACGATGATGCTGTGGCAGGCGGGGCAGTGGCGCTGTTTGGCGAAAAATACGATGACGAGGTTCGTGTGCTCGATATCGGCTTCTCCCGTGAGTTGTGCGGTGGTACGCACGTACATCGTACCGGTGATATTGGCATGTTCAAGATTGTGTCCGAAGGTGGCGTGGCAGCCGGTATTCGTCGAATTGAAGCCATTACGGGTAGCAATGCCCTGGCTTGGGTTCGTAACCTTAACAAGTCGGTTCAGCAGGCAGCGGCTTTCTTGAAGGCTAACCCGGCCGAGCTAGTAGAAAAGGCTCGCCAGGCGCAAGAACATATCCGTTCTCTTGAGAAAGAGGTTGATCAGCTGAAGGCTAAAGTGGCCTCTGCGGCCAGTGCCGATTTGTCATCCCAGGCGGTTGATGTGAATGGCGTCAAGGTATTGGCTGCTGTAATCAAGGGTGCAGATCCCAAATCACTGCGCGGCATGATCGACCAGCTTAAAGACAAGCTGAAAACCGCGGTAGTTGTGCTGGCGGCAGAGGCTGACGGTAAAATCAGCGTAGCAGCTGGTGTGACAGCTGATGTCACCAGCAAGGTCAAGGCCGGAGATCTGGTCTCTCATGTTTCTATCCAAATCGGTGGCAAAGGTGGTGGCCGCCCTGATATGGCAATGGGGGGTGGTACCGATCTTCAGGCTTTGGATGGGGCTATTGCAGGAGTTCTTGTCTGGGTTGAGGGTAAGTTATAAGCATGTCTGAAAAACATTCTTATGTCCTGGAGGTGGATGCCAGTGGTTTGGTTTGTCCGCTTCCTATCCTGAAAGCAAAAAAGGCATTGGCTACCATAGAAAGTGGCCAAATCCTGAAGGTCATTACGACCGACAAGAATGCTGTCAAGGATTTTCAGGCCTTTTCAGCCCAAACCAAAAATGAACTGGTGGCACAAGAGGTTCTTGACACCAGTACAGTGCATTACCTTAAACGCAGGTAGTGTATGTTGCCTATATGCCAAAAGCAGGGGGTTGTTGTTTTGCTTTTGGCAGGCTTTATAAATTAAGATTGCATTATGTTTGTATCTCTTGATATAATCACTCGTTTCATATTAATTTAATTTTACAAGAAAGGACTACCTATGGTGGTGATTCGTCTAGCCCGTGGTGGCTCAAAAAAACGCCCATTTTACAACATTGTTGCCGCTGATTCACGCAATCGTCGTGATGGTCGCTTCATCGAGCGTGTTGGTTTTTATAATCCTGTTGCCAAAGAAGGCACAGAGGCCCTGCGTATCGAACTTGATCGTGTGAACCACTGGGTTGGTAATGGTGCGCAGTTGTCACCAGTTGTACAGCGTTTGGTTAAACAGTTTTCTGCCAAAGCTGCTGCCTGATATTTTTCTGTCAGACAAAATGATTCGACCGTTTGCGATGGCTGGCGGTCGTTTTGTTTTTTGTGTGCGGCTTTTTGTTTTTGAATAAATGGGTGGTGTGGATTAATGGCAACTCCAGAAGATCTTGTTGAACTTGGCCGTATTGTATCGGCTTATGGTGTGCGCGGTATGATTAAGGTTCAGCCGCATTCTGCCCAAGAAAGCATTCTGCTGAATGTCAATGAATGGTGGTTGGCCCGTCTTTCGCGCTCAGGTGTGCAACAGGAGCCGCATCGCTTGGTCAGGGTTTCCCGTGTTCGCGAGCATGCCGGTTCTATTGTTGCCCAACTGGAGGGGTGTGATGACAGGGATCAGGCTGAGGCTCTTAAAGGAACATCCGTCTTCGTGTCGCGTGCTGGTTTTCCCAGTGCCTCCGATGATGAATTTTATTGGGTTGACTTGATTGGCTGCTCTGTTTTCAGTACAGCTGATTCTTCAGGTCCGGTTTTATTGGGCCTGGTCCGGGAGGTTTCTGACAATGGAGCGCATGCTGTTCTCCATATTGACCGGCAGGGGCTTGATGAGCAAGGGAAGGTGGCTTTCCTGACAGATGACAAAGGCAGGGTTAAGGAAATCCTGGTGCCGTTTGTTCAGGCGCATGTCCCTTTTGTAGACATCCAGCAAAAAAGGATCGAAACAGACTGGCCGGCAGACTTCTGATGCGAATAGACGTTATTACCCTGTTCCCTGAAATCTTTTCCGTGGTCCGGGACCTGGGGGTAACGGGAAGGGCGCACCGGCAAGCTATCTGGCAGCTTAAAACCTGGAATCCCCGTGTGTATACTTCGGATCTTCATCAAACGGTTGATGATCGTCCCTATGGTGGTGGGCCTGGTATGGTCATGATGGCAGAGCCCTTAAGGATGGCGGTGCAAGATATACAAAAGGACCGTCAAAAGGAAAATGCATCACCGGCAAAAGTTGTCTTGTTAAGTCCGGTCGGCAGGCCATTCAACCAGCAAAAAGCGCAAGAGTTGGCAAATTCCGGAGGAGTGACTTTTGTTTGCGGGCGCTATGAAGGTATAGACCAGCGCTTTATAGATCACTACGTTGATGAGGAAATTTCGCTGGGCGATTTTGTTTTGTCAGGCGGAGAAATTGCCGCCCTGGCAATGATAGATGCAGCGGTTCGTTTGCTGCCGTCTGTGCTCAATGATGCGGCATCAGCCTTGCAGGATTCATTTCATGAGTCTTTGTCCGGCCTGCTTGATAGTCCGCATTATACACGTCCCGAGGTGTTCGAAGGGGGGGCGGTACCCGAAGTCCTGTTATCCGGGCATCATAAAAATATTGCTACCTGGCGTCGCCAGATGTCACTGAAGCTAACCTGGGAACGTAGGCCTGAGCTCATTGCGCAGGCAAGAAGCCTTGGCTTGTTAAGCCCTGTGGATGAAAAGTTTTTAAAGACGCTATCAGATAAATAGTGTAAGTTATTGCTTGGCTCATTTTGAAAAATAGGTATTGACTTGGTTCCCTTTTCTATTCTGGATTTGTCGCCTGTAAACGAAAATGAAACGGTAGGCGATGCGCTTGGTAATTCATTGTTGTTGGCAAAAAAAGCGGAAGAATGCGGTTTCACGCGTTTCTGGCTGGCTGAACATCATAATATCCCAGGCATTGCTAGTTCCGCTACGGCGGTGGCAATTGGCTATATAGCAGCAGGAACAAGCCGGATTCGCGTGGGGTCTGGTGGGGTTATGTTGCCTAATCATTCGCCACTTATTATTGCCGAGCAGTTTGGTACTTTGGCTTCTTTGTATCCGGACCGCATAGATTTGGGCCTGGGCAGGGCGCCCGGCACCGACATGAATACGGCAAGGGCCTTGCGACGGGATTTGCGAACCAGTGCGGAAAATTTTCCGCAGGATGTGCAGGAATTGCAGTTTTATTTCCGCCAGCCGGAACAGGGGCAGCAAATTGTGGCGGTGCCTGCGGCGGGGGTTAAGGTGCCTGTCTGGCTGTTGGGCTCCAGTTTGTATAGCGCACAATTGGCGGCATATCTTGGGCTTCCTTTTTCTTTTGCGTCTCATTTTGCACCGGCTGATTTGATGAATGCCTTATCAGTTTATCGTTCGTCTTTCAGGCCATCGGTTTGCCTTGAGAAACCCTACGCTAGTGCCTGTGTTAATGTGGTGGTTGCCGAAACCGATGAGTTGGCCAGGTATCACTATACTTCTCATCAGATGGCATCGGTGCAGCTTCTCAGGAATACTCCCGGAAAACTTCAGCCACCGGTGGATAATCTTGATGATCATGTTTCACCGGCCGAACGTGCCAGTGTCGATTACAAGCTCAAGTATTCCATGGTAGGTAGTCCCGAAACCGTTGCGTGTGAAATTACGCGGTTTGTCGAGATGACGGGAGTGGATGAGCTGGTGGTCACTTCGCGCGTTTATGATGTATCTGCAAGACTTAAATCTGTGGAATTGGTAAGTTCTGCCTTTTGATGTGGCATTATTTTTGCTGTCATTAAATATTGTTTAATTTTGTCAAATATCTATTTTCACTTGATTTTAAAGTGTGTATGATTTAAATGATTTAGTACTAAAACACGGCGTTCTTTTAACTTGTTGTTTTTCAAGGCAAAAAAAATTTTTAAGTGTGTTCATTTTTTAATCATGCTTAAAAAATGCTTGCCATTACTGGGGTTTTCCCTCAAACTATAGGGCTATGGTTACTAAAGTACTTTTCGTCTGTATGGGCAATATCTGTCGCTCGCCGAGTGCCGCGGGGGTGTTGCGTCGTCTCGTCCAGGAGGCAGGCCTGCAAAACTCAATTCAGGTTGATTCGGCAGGTACTCAAAACTACCATATTGGTGATGCGCCCGATGGCCGGGCTCAACTGGCAGCCCGTAAACGTGGCTATGATATTTCACAGCACCGTGCCCGCCAGGTTACTCCAGAAGATTTTACAGAATATGATCTTATTCTTGCAATGGACTGGGATAACCTTTCTTATATGCAGCAAATTTGTCCCAAGCCTTTACGGCATAAGTTAATGCTGTTAATGCGCTTTGCCAATGATTATGAAGAAGCAACCGTACCTGATCCCTATTATGGTGGCTTGGATGGTTTTTTCAAAATGCTTGATTACCTGGAAGATGCCTGTCAGGGCGTATTCGAAATAGTTAGCAAACGCGTCAAGCAATATCAGGCTGCCTAATCTCCCTCATGCCTAAACTTTGCATAAATATGACAATATTCGTGCAAAGTTCCTTGTATCAATAATAAATCCTAGTAAATTAGTCGGCTATTTGTTATACTTGAGTAAATTACTCGGCTATTGTGGCAAGGAATTTATTATGCGATTAACTACGAAAGGTCGATTTGCTGTCACGGCAATGATTGATCTGGCTTTACGCCAGAACAGCGGCCCCATAACTTTATCAACAGTCAGCGAAAGACAGAATATTTCTCTTTCTTATCTCGAACAGCTGTTCGGGAAGTTGCGTCGTCACGAGTTGGTGGAAAGTATTCGTGGACCGGGCGGTGGCTATATTCTAGCTCGCTTCGCAAGAGAAATTACAATCGCCGATATTATTTTTGCTGTGGATGAGCCCTTGGATGCTACCAGTTGTGGCAGCAAGTCCGAGTGTGCATCCGGTAAAGATGGAAATCCATCGGGAAAATGCATGACGCACGATCTTTGGACTAACCTGAATCGCAAAATGGTTGATTACCTGGATTCGGTAACGCTTCAGGATTTGGTAGATCAGCAACGCATGCGTCAATTGAACCAGGTTCCGCAAACAAGCAGTGTCCTGATGCAAAGAAAAACCGATACCTTATCTTCCGTCATCGTATAAATTTTGGAGTTTGATGTTATGGCTAAGCGCCCGATTTATTTAGATTATTCCGCTACGACACCGGTAGATCCGGTCGTTGTGGAAAAAATGGTTCCCTGGTTATATGAACATTTCGGCAATCCGGCTTCCCGTAGCCATGCGTTCGGCTGGGAAGCGGAAGAGGCCGTTGAGAATGCCCGTAAACAGGTGGCTGAACTGGTTAATGCCGACTCAAGGGAAATCATCTGGACATCGGGTGCCACCGAATCAAATAACCTGGCCATTAAAGGTGCAGCACATTTTTATGCTGAACGTGGCAAGCACATTATCACGGTCAAGACCGAACATAAGGCTGTGCTCGATACTACCCGTGAACTGGAGCGCCAGGGCTTTGAAGTTACCTATCTTGACGTGCAGGAAAATGGACTGATTGATCTGGATGTCCTGAAAGCAGCCATTCGTCCCGATACCATCCTGATTTCCGTGATGTTTGTGAATAATGAAATCGGTGTTGTGCAGGATATTGCTTCAATTGGTGAATTGTGCCGTGAAAAAGGAATTGTTTTTCACGTTGATGCCGCACAGGCAACCGGTAAGGTAGATATCGACCTGCAAACCCTCAAGGTTGACCTGATGTCCTTTTCGGCACACAAGACCTATGGCCCGAAAGGTATTGGCGCCTTGTATATCCGCCGCAAACCACGTATCCGCATCGAGGCACAAATGCATGGTGGCGGTCATGAGCGGGGTTTCCGTTCTGGTACCCTGGCGACCCACCAGATTGTTGGCATGGGAGAGGCTTTCCATTTGGCAAAACTGCACATGCAGGCAGAAAACGAACGTATTCGCGCATTGCGTGACCGTTTGTGGAATGGCTTGTCAGAGATTGAAGAAGTTTACCTGAACGGTGACATGGATCAGCGGGTTCCTCACAACCTGAACGTCAGCTTCAACTATGTAGAAGGCGAGTCCCTGATCATGGCTATCAAGGAACTGGCGGTCTCCAGCGGATCTGCCTGTACTTCTGCCAGTCTGGAGCCTTCTTATGTATTGCGTGCGCTGGGCAGGAACGATGAGCTGGCCCATAGTTCAATCCGTTTTACGATTGGCCGCTTTACCACCGAAGAAGAAGTTGATTTCGCTGTTGATTTGATCAAATCACGTGTTGGCAAATTGCGTGACATGTCTCCCTTGTGGGAAATGGCCAAAGATGGCATTGATCTTGATTCGGTTCAATGGGCCGCGCACTAATTTAAAGCAGGAGTATTATCATGGCTTACAGTAACAAAGTATTAGACCACTATGAAAATCCGCGTAATGTGGGTTCTTTTGATAAGAACGATGAGGCGGTTGGTACCGGTATGGTGGGTGCACCTGCCTGTGGTGATGTAATGAAACTGCAAATCAGGGTTAATAAAGAAGGCGTTATTGAAGATGCTAAATTTAAAACCTATGGTTGTGGATCAGCCATTGCTTCCAGTTCTCTGGTCACCGAATGGGTCAAGGGCAAAACGCTTGATCAGGCATTGGACATCCGTAATACACAAATTGCGGAAGAATTGGCTTTGCCACCGGTAAAAATTCACTGTTCAATTCTGGCTGAGGATGCTATCAAGGCAGCCGTACAGGATTACAAGGAAAAACATTCGAGCTGATTATGGCAATTACATTAACTCAAAAAGCGGCAAATCACATTCAGGACTACCTGAATAGAAGAGGCAAGGGCGTTGGCCTGCGCCTGGGTGTAAGAACAACAGGTTGTTCAGGCATGGCATACAAGCTTGAATATGTTGATACTCCTGATGATGCAGATGTTCTGTTCGAGAGTTTTGGTGTGAAAATTTTTGTCGATCCGAAAAGCCTGGCTTATATTGACGGCACCGAACTGGACTACGCGCGTGAGGGTTTGAATGAAGGATTCAAGTTTTCAAATCCCAACGAGAAAGCCAGTTGCGGTTGTGGTGAATCATTCACGGTATAGGTAGAACTTCTTTGGATAATCATTTCAGCTTATTGAATTTGCCCAAGCGGTTTGACCTTTCCGTCGATGTCCTGGAACAGGCCTGGAAACAGGCTTCGTCCCGGGTTCACCCGGATCGTTTTGCCACCGCTTCAGCAGCCGAAAAACGGGTTGCGGTACAGTGGGCTTCCCGTATCAACGATGCCTACCAAACCCTTAAAAACCCGTTAAGCCGTGCCGCGTATATGTGTGAACTGGAAGATTTTCCCATTCAGGCAGAAAGCAACACGGCAATGAGTACCGAGTTCTTGATGACCCAGATGCAATGGCGTGAACAGCTTGATGATGTTCGCGCTGATCCGCAGCACAACGGGGTTGACGAGCTACTGCAGGAAATCAAGGCAAAACAGGCTGAGCTGTTTGATGAAATGAAAAATTTAATTGATGTACGGCAAGATTACGCGAGCGCAACCAAAAGGGTTCGCGAGTGGATGTTTGTCAATAAAATGCATCAGGAAGTTAAGGCACTTTAAACTTTAACTTATTAATTACGAAGTACAATATGGCCCTCTTACAAATTTCAGAACCAGGCGCGTCACCGGCGCCGCATCAACGCCGTTTGGCAGTTGGCATAGACTTGGGTACTACCCATTCTCTGGTTGCGTCGGTGCGTAACAGTATTGCCGAAATCCTGACCGACCAAAACGGAAAAAAGCTATTGCCTTCTGTAGTGCGCTATCTGCAGAATGGTGATGTTGAAATTGGACACGTTGCAGTCAGAAAGCAGAATTCGGACCCGTTGAATACTATTGTTTCTGTCAAGCGTCTGATGGGTCGCTCATTTGCTGAAGCCTCCGCTTACACGCTGCCTTATGAACTTATCGACGAGCCGGGTATGGTTCGTCTTGGTACGGTTCAGGGGCCAGTCAGTCCAGTCGAGGTATCGGCGCAGATTCTGGCCAAATTGCGACAGCAGGCTGAAGATGTCCTGGGTGATGAACTGGTAGGGGCTGTTATTACCGTGCCTGCTTATTTTGATGATGCCCAGCGTCAGGCCACCCGCGATGCCGCCCGTCTGGCCGGTTTGAATGTCCTGCGTCTTATCAATGAGCCAACGGCAGCCGCGATTGCTTATGGTCTGGATAATGCCGCAGAAGGAATTTATGCGGTTTATGATCTGGGCGGTGGGACATTTGATATCTCCATCCTCAAGCTAAGCAAGGGTGTCTTTGAGGTAATTGCCACTAGTGGCGATACCCAACTGGGTGGCGATGACTTTGATGAATTGATCATCAATGACATCATGAAGCATCATGATAAAAGCAATTTAAATGCAAGCGACAAACGTGCTTTGCGAACATTGGCCAAGCAGGTTCGTGAAAAACTGACCGACCATCCGCGCGCCGTATTCCAGATAGCTTTGTCTGATGGCTTGCATATAGACCAGAATTTCCCTCGCAATCATTTTGAGAATATTGCCAAAGACCTGGTAAACCGTTCTCTTGACCGGGTGAAACAGACCCTGAAAGATGCCTCGCTCGACGTATCGGAGATCAAAGGGGTCGTCATGGTGGGTGGTGCCACTCGCATGCCGTTAATTCGCGCCATGGTGGCTGATTTCTTTAAACAGGAACCTTTGGTTAACCTTAACCCCGACGAAGTGGTGGCGCTTGGTGCCGCCTTGCAGGCCAATTTGCTGGCCGGTAATCGTGGTGTTGGTGACGATTGGCTGTTGCTTGATGTCACCCCCTTGTCATTAGGCCTTGAAACCATGGGTGGCCTGGTAGAGAAAGTCATTCCGCGTAACAGCACTATTCCCGTTGCCCGCGCCCAGGAATTCACCACCTTCAAGGATGGCCAAACCGCCATGAGTGTGCATGTTGTCCAGGGTGAGCGCGAATTGGTGAATCATTGCCGGTCATTGGCCCGTTTTGAGTTGCGTGGCATTCCGCCCATGGTGGCCGGTGCCGCACGCATCCGGGTTACTTTCCAGGTAGATGCCGATGGCTTGCTCAGTGTTACTGCCCGCGAGCAAAGCACGGGTATCGAAGCGGCGGTTACGGTCAAGCCTTCCTATGGCCTGTCTGATGATGAAATCTCTTCAATGTTGCGCGATAGCGTTGAAAAGTCTGATGAAGATGCCAAGATGCGGATGCACCGCGAGCAGCAGGTTGAAGCACGGCAATTGGTGGAATCCATTGAAGCGGCCATCAAGAAAGATGGTGATTTGCTGGAAGCCGCCGAATTGCTGGAAATCCAGCAGCTTATGAAGGAAACAGTCATCTTGTCTGAGAGTGGTTCTACCGATGATATTCGTGGTGCCGTCCTGACTTTGTCACAGGCTACCGATGATTTTGCAGCCCGTCGCATGGATCGCAGCATCCGCCAGGCGCTTTCAGGTAAAACTTTAGATCAAATAGCATAATTGGAATATAAATGCCAAAGATAACCATATTGCCGCATGAGTCACTGTGTCCCGAGGGGGCTGTGATTGAAAATGCACCAGTTGGGGAATCCATCTGCCGTGTCTTGTTGGACAATCATGTCGAAATTGAACATGCCTGTGAATTATCATGTGCCTGTACTACTTGCCACGTGGTGATCAAGGAAGGTTTTTCTTCTCTTGAAGATGCTTCTGATGATGAAGAGGATTTGCTGGACAGGGCATGGGGATTGAAATCCACTTCCCGTTTGTCTTGCCAGGCTAAAATTGCCGATAAGGACCTGGTCATCGAGATCCCGAAATATACCATTAACCACGCTAAAGAAAATCACTAAATACAGCAAGGAAGCCGTGTGAAAAGCATGAAATCAACAATTGGAATAATTGGGGGGGTCATGCTTTTTTTCATGTCTGGCCTTGCTTTTGCCAACAGTTATGTCAAGGACAAACTGCATAAACCTGTTCCTGGCGGCGTGGCCGTGGTTAGTCTTGGCGAACATAGCCAGGCGCCAAAGGTCAGCTATTTGAACAAGCCGGTCATGGTGGTTTCGAATGGTAATACATCCGAGTATTTGGCGATAGTTGGTATTCCACTTAAAAGCAAAACGGGTGTTGCGCAGCTTCAGGTCAAAACGCCAACCGGTGCTCAAAAGGTGGCTTTTCAGATTCAGCCAAAAAAGTATAAAGAGCAGCACATCAAGCTGAAGTCAAATAAATATGTCACGCCTTCCGAAGAGCATCTGGACCGCATCAAGCGGGAGTTGGCGGCACAAACCAATGCCTACGCCAACTTCAGGCATGCAACGCCCAGCAATATTGTTCTTGATCGTCCGGTAGAGGGAGGTCGCTATTCAAGTCCCTTTGGCCTGCGTCGTTTTTTTAACGGGCAAGAGCGTAATCCTCATTCCGGACTGGACATCGCCGTACCAAGCGGTACACCGGTGAAAGCGCCTGCGGATGGGGTGGTGACGATTGTTGATGATTATTATTTCAATGGTAAAACGGTTTTTATCGACCATGGGCAGGGCATGGTCACCATGTATTGTCACTTGTCAGCCATTGATGTTAAAAAAGGACAAACCATTAAAAGAGGCGAGCAGCTCGGAAAGGTGGGCACAACAGGCCGCTCTACCGGTCCACATTTGCATTGGAACGTGAGTCTTAATGATAGCCGGGTAGACCCGGCCATTTTCTTGGGGGCTTTTCAGCCGTAAGTGTTGTTTCAGCCAGGCCTGAAATAAGCTAGGTCATTTTCCCTGAAAGATTGTAATGAACTCATTAAAGATGAAACATTATTCATTTTTTGCTTGTCACTTATTGCAAAAAATAAGATAATAATGAGAATAATTCGCATTTATTTATGCGTTGATAATGTCTCACAGCATATGGTTTCACTGCAAGCCTGTTGCCGATTTTCTTGTTGCGCCTTGGTCTGATAAAGAAATCTTATGTGTTGTGATTAAGATTTTTTTCATCGGTGAACACATGAAATCGTTTTTTCTTAAATCTTTTGTCTGTCTGGCAAGCGCCGCTTTTTCATTTGCGCATGCCGCTGAAGTGGAAACTACCCGTGGTGCTGTTAAGGTTCCTGAACAGGTTCAGTCGCTGGCTGTCTACGATATTGCTGCGCTGGATAGCTTGAAGGCTTTGGGTATACAGCCCAAAGGCGTCATCAAGGATGTCTATGTGGATTACCTTGCCGATATGTCTGAAAAAGCAGATGTACATATTGGCACTGTCAAAGATCCAGACCTTGAAGCTTTGAATGCTATGAGGCCAGATCTGATTGTGATTGGTGGCCGCATGGCCCCCAATTATGACGTACTTTCCAAAGTGGGCCCAACGGTGGACATGACCCTGAATGGCAAGGAAGCTTTTAAACAAGGTTTTGATCGTATCGTTACCTACGGAAAAATCTTCAACAAAGAAGATGAGGCGGCAACATTAATTGCCAATCTTGAAAATGCCCTGAAGCAGACGCAGGAAGCGGTCAAAGGCAAGGGTAAGGCCTTGATGATTATGGTTAATGGTCCAAAAATCGCCTCGTTTGGTGCCGAGTCCCGGTTTGGTTATTTGTTTAACGAGATTGGGATTGAACCGGCTGATTTAAACAAGAATGATGCAACGCATGGTCAGCCTGTTTCTTTTGAATTTATTCAAAAACTCAACCCGGACTGGATTATTGTCATGGATCGCACCTCTGCCATTAATGCCAAAGGTGAGAATGCCAAAGTGGTGCTGGACAATCCCTTGCTGAAAAACACAACCGCTTTTAGCAAGAACCAGGTCATTTATCTGGATGCTTCTTCATATCTTGCTTCTGGCGGTTATCATCAGCTTATGGCTGAACTCGAGTTGTTGACCAAAGCCTTCACGGCTAGCAAATAAACTCCTGAATCTTCAGCATGAAATTAAAAATTCTTGTACTGGCCACTATTTTATTTCTGGTGGTGGCCAGTTTGTTTGTTGGCGTCAGTGATGTTAGCCTGGGATCATTATTCAATGATCCGCAGGCATTAAACGTTTTTCTCACCAGCCGTTTTCCCCGTACCCTGGCTATTATCCTTACCGGGGCATCCATGTCCATTGCCGGTCTGATCATGCAAATGATCATGAAAAACCGCTTTGTTGAGCCGTCTATGGTGGGGACCACGCAAAGTGCAACACTGGGGCTTATTGCCGTTACTTTACTGTATCCCGGTGCTTCGCTGATGTTTAAAATGCTGGTTTCCTGTATCACGGCCCTGATCGGTTTATATGGATTCATGCTGATAGCCCGTCGTTTGCCGCCTACTGCGTACTTGATGATACCGTTGCTGGGTATCATTTATGGCGGTGTGATTGGGGCGGTGGCTACATTCATTGCCTTCGAAATGGATATGATGCAGTTCCTGGCCGCCTGGATCAACGGTGACTTTTCCAGTGTACTGGCAGGGCGTTATGAGCTGCTGTGGCTGACCGGTATCCTGGGTGTGATTGCCTATCTATTTGCCAACCAATTTACGATTGCAGGCCTTGGTAAGGAAATGAGCACCAATCTGGGTTTGGATTATGGCACCATTGTTACTATTGGTTTGGGTATTGTGGCCATTATTACAGCCATTGTGGTCGTCACGGTAGGTGCGATTCCGTTTATTGGCCTGGTGGTTCCCAACATTATCAGCCGCCTGATGGGCGATAATCTGCGCGTTACCTTGCCATGGATAGCCATTTTGGGGGCAGGTCTTGTTCTGGCCTGCGATTTAATCGGGCGACTGGCCAATTACCCGTATGAAATTCCGGTAGGCACCATTATTGGTATTGTGGGCACACTGGTTTTCCTTTATCTGCTATTTGTAAAGCCCGCTCATGTACGCTAAAAAACTAATCATAATGTCATGTGGCCTGCTTGTATCCATGGCCTTGTTCATGACGGTTAACAGTTCAGGCAACTGGGATTTTGTGCTGCCTTTTCGTGGCGGCAAACTGCTTGCCTTGTTGCTGGTTGCTTATGCCATTTCCATTTCCACGGTATTGTTCCAGACACTCACGGCGAATCGGATATTAACGCCTTACATAATGGGATTTGATTCCCTGTATTTATTAATTCAAAGTGCGCTGGTGCTGCTGCTCGGCGGGCTTGGCTACGCTATGCTCGACCCTTCGTTTAAATTCTCGATTGAAATTGGCATCATGCTGATTGCCTCCCTGCTGATATTTTCTTCATTGCTTTTTAGCAATACGGGAGATTTATATCGCATGATTCTGGTTGGTGTCATTTTAGGGGTGTTGTTTCGCAGCCTGGCCAGTTTTATCCAGCGGATTATTGATCCCGATGATTTTGCCGTGGTGCAAAATGCCAGCTTTGCCCAATTCAACGTGGTGAACACCTCATTGCTGCAGATCAGTCTGGTGCTTATTGTGGGAGTCAGTATTGTGATCTGGCGCTTGCGACACATTCTGGATGTCATGGCATTGGGCCGGGAGCATGCCATTAATCTGGGTATTTCTTACCGTCGCTGCAATATGCTTGTTTTATTCCTGATTGCCATTCTGGTGTCGGTATCCACCGCCCTGGTAGGCCCGGTGAGTTTTTTCGGTTTGCTGGTATCGGGTATTACCTATGTGTTAATGAAAACGCACCGTCATGCAATATTAATACCGGCTGCTTTCCTGGTGGGTGCTTTGTGTCTGGTGTCAGGACAAATGCTGTTTGAGCATGTGTTGGGCATGAAAGCCGTGCTGAGCGTGGTGGTTGAGTTTCTGGGCGGGATTGTATTTCTGGTATTCCTCTTGAAGAGAAAGGCATTATGATTGTATTGGACCAGGTCAGTTATCAGGTGGGCCGTTTACCTATTCTGAAAAACATATGTGCAACGATTGAAAAAGGGGGTATTACCGCTTTGGTTGGTCCTAACGGAGCAGGCAAATCAACCTTGCTATCGCTGATGGCGCGCTTGACCCCCCTGAAAGCAGGCCGTATCAGTTTTGACGGGATAGACTTGTCTAAAACACCCAATGCTGAGATTGCCAAAAAATTGGCTATTATGCGGCAGGACAATAGTATCACCAGCCGCATTACCGTGCGGGAACTGTTAATGTTTGGACGATTTCCTTACCATAAAGGCAACCCGGGTCTGGAGGATCATGAAATTGTGGAACAAACCCTGACGCAGTTCAATCTTGCAGAACTGGCGTCACGGTTTGTGGCGGATTTATCGGGCGGGCAACGGCAACGTGCTTTGGTGGCGATGGTTTTTTGCCAGTCGACCGATTACCTGCTACTGGATGAGCCCTTGAATAATCTGGATATGTTCCATGCCCGTCATTTAATGGGTTTGTTGCGTCAGATTGCCGATGAGTACAAGCGCACGATTATTATCGTATTGCATGACATTAACTATGCCTCGGCCTATGCGGACAACATTATGGGCATGAAAAATGGTGAATTGGTACTGCACGGAAAGCCAAATGATGTTATAACACCTGAAAACTTGCAACGCCTGTTTGGCGTGAATGCCGAGATTGTACCGGTTCAGAATCATAAGCTGGTTATGCATTACGTATAAGGGTAGCGCAAACCTGATGTGGAAAACTGCTCCAATCGTTTTTTAAATTCAATAATAGTGGAAAAATATAATAAATGATGAAAATCTGGGTGGATGCTGATGCCTGTCCCGTTGTTATCAAACAAATTCTGTTCCGGGCAGCCAAGCGCTGGGAAATCCATACAACCCTGGTGGCGAATCAGATGTTAATGGTACCGCCTTCTGTTTTTATTCAGGCCCGACAGGTGCCCAGAGGATTTGATGTGGCAGATGCCTATATTGTTGCACAGGCACAGGCAGGTGACTTGGTGATCACGGCCGATATCCCGTTGGCTGCCGAAGTCATTGATAAAAAAGCAACCGCCTTGAATCCGCGCGGTGAGCTGTATTCACCAGAAAATATTCGGGAAAGACTGGCCATTCGCGACATGATGGAAGAGTTGCGTAGCAGTGGCATTGAAACCGGTGGCCCTAAAGCGTTTAACCAGGCTGACCAGAAAGCATTTGCCAATCAGCTGGATAAACTGCTGGCCCGTTATGTTGCACAGAAAAAGGCCAAAGCATGACACCGGGATTTATTTGTTTAATACGTCAATAAATATTTCATGCATAAAAATGCCTGCATTAAATAAATAATGCAGGCAATTTGATTGTAAACAGCGCTTAAGTGCTGTTTACAATAACCATCAGCCTTCTTTACGCAAATGCGGGAAGAGCAAAACGTCGCGAATGCTGGGGCTATCGGTTAGCAGCATGACAAGGCGGTCTATGCCAATGCCACAACCACCGGCCGGAGGCATGCCGTATTCCAGTGCACGGATATAGTCGGCATCATAGAACATGGCTTCTTCGTCACCGGCGTCTTTGGCTTCTACCTGGGCATGGAAGCGGGCTGCCTGGTCTTCAGGATCATTCAGTTCCGAGAAACCATTGGCAATTTCACGGCCGGTAATGAACAGTTCAAAGCGTTCGGTAATGCCGGGAACCGTATCTGAAGCACGTGCCAGCGGAGAAACTTCGACTGGATAGTCAATAATGAATGTAGGGTTCCACAACTTGGCTTCGGCGGTTTCTTCAAACAGGGCTAGTTGCAGGGCGCCAATACCTGCGCGGGACATTACCGCATCATAGGCATCCACACCGAATTTCTTCAGTTCGTTACGTAAAAATTCTTCATTGCCCAATTGTTCTTCGGTGTATTCGGGCGCATATTTGGTAATGGCCTGAACAATTGTTAGACGGTCAAAGGGTTTGCTTAGGTCAAGCTCACGGCCCTGGTGGGTAAGCACGGCACTGCCGGTTGCCTGAATGGCAACATCACGCAGCAGTGTTTCGGTAAAGTTCATCAGCCACTGGTAATTGGTGTAAGCAGCGTAGAACTCCATCATGGTGAATTCAGGATTGTGGCGCGGGCTGACCCCTTCGTTGCGGAAGTTGCGGTTAATCTCAAAAACCCGTTCAAACCCACCTACGACCAGACGCTTAAGGTAAAGCTCGGGGGCAATGCGCAAGTACATTTCCATGTCCAGTGCATTGTGATGGGTCACAAACGGTTTGGCTGAGGCGCCGCCTGGAATGGGGTGCAACATGGGGGTTTCAACTTCAAGGAAGTCGGCATCAAGCATGTATGAGCGAATGGCGTTGATGGCCTTGCTGCGTGTTTTAAAAGTGTTGCGCGTTTCTTCAGTCATGATCAGGTCAACATAGCGCTGGCGGTAGCGTAATTCCTGATCGGCAATGCCGTGGAATTTATCGGGTAGGGGGCGCAAAGATTTGGCCAGCAGGCGAATATTATCCGCATGAATGGAAAGCTCGCCTTTGTTGGTTTTGAATACACGGCCTTCAACAGCGATAATGTCACCAATATCCCATTGCTTGAACTGGTTATAGGTTTCTTCACCGATCGAGTTTTTATCCAGGTAAATCTGGATGCGTCCGCTGCTGTCCTGGATGGTTGCAAAGCTGGCTTTGCCCATGACGCGTTTTAGCATCATGCGACCGGCTACTTTGGCAGGCACTTTTTGCGGGTCCAGGGTTTCTTTGTCGAGGGCGTCAAACTGTTCGTGCAGTTTCAAGGCTTTGTGTTCAGGTTCAAAATCGTTGGGAAAGGCAATGCCTTCTTCACGGATTTTGTCCAGCTTGGCACGACGTTCGGCAATCAGGTGGTTTTCGTCTTGTTCGGGAGCGGTAGGGTTATGTTGTTCTGTCATGGTTATGGTTTATGAATAGTGACGAATATCATCAATTTCGGTCTGGCCGAAATCATCACGATGTAAATAGTTCAAAATTTTGGTGGCCAGCTGTTCGGGATTGGACAGTTCGCCTTTTTCATGTAACTGGGTAAAACGGGCGCGATTGGGAAAATCGCCAGGATCCAGTTCGCGGATCTGCTTTTGCATGCCGGTGTCTATGACACCGGGTGCCAATGAAACCAGCCTGGCGTGCGGCGCTTCTTGCCTGGCCACGCGAGTGTACATGTCAAGGGCCGCCTTGGTGGCGCAATAAACACTCCAGCCCGGAGTAGGAGAACGACCGGCGCCAGAGGAAATGTTAATGACACGGACGTCGGCCCCGGTGTTGCGGGTAGCCGCTAAAAAGGCCGACGTGAGCATAATAACGCTGTTGACGTTTAAATTGAAAGCGCTGGCGATATCCTGGGCTTTTTCGTGGCCAAGGCTATTGTACTGGCCAACAGGCCCTAGCGTGCCCGCGTTATTGATCAGGATATACTGGCTGGCGGATTGATCCAGTTCTAAAAAAATATCCAGCGCCGCTGCATTGATATGTTCAGGGTTGCTAAGGTTGAAACCGTTGTGCACATGGTGGCAACCATGTTGTAGGGCAAGCGCATGTAATTGCATGTTATCGGTTCGGGCTATGGTGATTAGCTGGCTAACCTGCGTGGCAAGCTGGCTGGCTAGTGCAGCCCCCAGCCCTCTGGACGAACCGGTAACGATGGCAATGGTTTTGCTCATTTAAACACCCTGTTTCAGACTTGCTTCAATAAACATGTCCAAGTCGCCATCCAGCACTTTTTGTGTATTGGAAACTTCAACGTTAGTGCGCAAGTCTTTAATACGGCTTTGGTCGAGTACGTAAGAGCGGATCTGGTGACCCCAACCCACTTCGGACTTGGATTCTTCCAGTTTTTGCTGTTCGGCCATGCGGTTGCGCATTTCCAGTTCATACAGTTTTGAACGTAGCATGGACATGGCTTCAGCGCGGTTCCGGTGTTGTGAGCGGTCGTTCTGGCACTGAACCACAATGCCGGTAGGGCCGTGGGTAATACGAACGGCAGAATCGGTTTTGTTAATGTGCTGGCCACCGGCACCACTGGCGCGATAGGTGTCTACCCGCAAATCGGCCGGGTTGATATCAATTTCGAAGGAGTCATCAATTTCAGGGTAAACGTACACGCTGGCAAAAGAGGTATGTCGGCCATTGGATGAATCGAACGGGCTTTTGCGAACCAGACGATGCACACCGCTTTCGGTGCGCAGGAAACCAAAGGCGTATTCGCCTTCAATTTTGATGGTGGCCGATTTGATGCCTGCCACATCACCGTCAGAAACTTCAAGCACTTCGGTTTTGAAGTCTTTGTTTTCACAATAGCGAAGATACTGGCGCAACAGCATGGAGGCCCAGTCCTGGGCTTCGGTGCCACCGGCACCTGCCTGGATATCCAGGAAGCAGTTCATGGGGTCGGCAGGGTTGGAGAACATGCGGCGGAACTCCAGGCCTTGCAGTACTTCGGCATATTTTTTGGCGTCTTCTTCGATGGCCATCAAGGTGGCATCATCGTCATCCATTTCGGCAAGTTCGTACAGATCCATAGAATCCTTGATGTTTTGCTGCAGTTCGCTTAACACCAGTACGATTTTTTCAAGGCTTTTCTTTTCTTTGCCCAGTTCCTGGGCGTGTTCGGGATTATTCCAGATGTCTGGATTTTCAAGTTCCAGATTGACTACTTGCAGGCGTTCTGATTTTGCCTCGTAGTCAAAGATACCCCCGAAGGTCAGATTCGCGTTCAGCGTAATCTTCGAGGTTTGCTAAGATTTGATTCCGGCGCTCGGCTTCCATTGTATTTCCTAAGATCAAATTTTATTTTTGCTAACCTTACATTTTAACGCATGACAACAAAAAAGCCCTGAAAAGGGCTTTTTGCAATGAAAAGATTTTATGGTTTGCCCGATTTATGGCCGGATATATTGCCAAAGGCATCACCAACGGTTGTTATCACATTATCAATAGGGGAGCTGGGGCTGTTCATGTTTGTGCAACCTGCCACTAAACAGACAAATGCAACTATGCCTGACAGGCAGTGAATTTTCTTCATGACTCATTAATTCCGCTAAATCCGAGCAACAAAGTATAAAGAGTTTTGTGTGCTTGTGCACCCGTTGTTTCTTTCCTTGCTTAAAGGGATTGTTTTTTAGGCATCCCGGGCATGCTTGACCAGTAGTTGTGCTGAAACCACACCATTCCATTGGTTAGGCACCAGTTCATAGACCAGTTCTGCATATTCGGGCAGGGTTTCTTGCTGGTTGAACCAGATGGCGTCATACAGGACGTTATCGCGTTCGACCCGCAGCTTGAGATGTTTGTCTTTTAAAAGCCGCTGGTTGCGGATGCGGTAAATATCCCTGAAAAGCGGTGCGGGAAAACCAGCGCCCCATACCTGGTCTTGCAGTAGCAAAGCGGTTTCTGCCGTGGCATAAACGGGTTCCAGGGAGCCATCGGTTTCAAGCAGGGGCTCGAAGCTGCTGCTGCCGGTCATTTCCTGTACTGCTTCATTAAAGGCTAGTGAAAACGCTTCAAAATGCCCGGTTTTAAGGGATAGCCCGGCTGCCATGGCATGGCCCCCAAACTTGATAATCATGCCGGGGTGACGTTTGGACACTAGGTCAAGGGCGTCACGCAAGTGAAGCTCGGGCACGGAGCGACCCGATCCGCGCAACTCGTCATTATCGGCAGGGGCAAATGCCAGGGTGGGTTTCCAGAACTTTTCTTTCAGGCGCGAGGCAACAATCCCAACCACGCCTTGGTGCCAGCCTTCATTGAATACGCAGATGCTGGCTGATTGGCTGTTAGCAGGCGATTCAAGGCTGGCTAGTGCCTGTTCGCTCATTTCGTGTTCAATCGAGCGGCGCTGATGATTGATTTCATCAAGCTCTCTGGCCAGCTGCAACGCTTCGGTTTCGTCGTCGGTAATCAGGCAACGTATCCCCAGGCTCATATCAGCCAGGCGACCGGCGGCATTGATGCGTGGGCCAATCTTGAAACCCAGGTCAGACGCGCAGGCTTCCTTGAAATTGCCTCCGGCAACCATAAACAGGGCTTTCACACCGGGCTGTAGTTGTCCTGCACGGATTTTTTTGAGTCCTTGGGTAACCAGCAGGCGGTTGTTGCTGTCCAGCTTGACTACGTCAGCGACCGTGCCCAGTGCCAGCAGGTCGGCAAGGTTGTCAAGCCTTGGGCCACCTTTGGGATCAAAGTGCTTGCGTTTGCGCATTTCCGCACGCAGGGCCAGCATGACATAGAAAATGACGCCCACGCCAGCCAGGTTCTTGGACGGAAAAGTGCAACCCGGTTTGTTGGGATTAACGATACACAAAGCATTGGGCAGCGTGTCACCCGGCAAGTGATGATCGGTAACAATCACTTCCATGCCTTCTTCACGGGCTGCCTGTACGCCCTCAACACTGGCAATGCCATTGTCAACGGTAATCAGGATGTCTGGCTTGCCATTGGGGTGCTGGCAGGCCAGGCTGACGACTGCCGGAGACAGGCCATAGCCGGTTTCAAAACGGTTGGGGACCAGGAAATCAATATCGGCCCCCATCTGGCGCAGGGCCCTGACGCCTACCGCGCAAGCGGTGGCACCGTCACAATCATAGTCGGCAATGATCAGGAGTTTTTTTCTTTGTTCAATGGCATCAGCCAGCAGGCTGGCTGCCTGGTTGACTTCTGAAAGCAGGGCGGGCGCCAGCATGTTCTGCCATTGCGGTTGTGTTTGTGCAGGATCATTAACCCCACGGGAGGCCCAAAGGCGGGCCAGCAGGGCATGAATGCCCGCTTGTTCCAATTCTTGTTGAAAGCCGGGGTTTTGTGCCCGGTCACTGATTCTTACTGACACCACCATTCCTTCCATTTTTGATTGCGTTTTAACAGTTTGCCCAGCCAGGCAGGTATGCCTCCCGGCGTTACAACAACCAGCCGGTCATAGCCGGTCAGGATCAGATTGTTGTTTTTTTCGGCAAGCAAGGTGGTAAACACATTGCGTTCAAGTTTTGCCAGGAGGTCCAGCCATTGGCCCCAATCCTGTTTGCGGTGAGCGGTCTCGAGTTGTTGCAGGATATGCGGCGGGTTGGAGGCAGGTGCTGCCTGTAACTGTGAAGGCATCGCCCCGCCAAAAACCCAGGCGCCATTAATGACTGGCAGTTTCATTTCTTGCCGGGTCAGGTTAACCGGATGCTCATGCCATTCCACCTGCAGGGCATTAAGCAGTTTGCGTAGTTGGCGGCTGGCCGCGTCTTGTGGCCACCAGTCGTTCAGCTGGCCGCTGGCTATCACATTGGGACTTAATGAAGGCAAAACCATGTCGGAGGGTATTTCCATTTGCCAGCGGTGGGTACCAAATTGCAGTAATTTGAAAGGGCTCTCGGAAAAAACAACCTGTGCACTTTCAAATAATGCTAAGCTTTCCGCTTCTGATATGTTCAGGTCATCGGCGGTTAGCAAGGTGGCATTGGATGCGCCTAGCGCGATGTGTGCCAGTTCCATTAACCAGACGGGCTTGTCCCGGTCATGCGGGTGTGTGGAATAAAGTGGGCCAAGGCCGGCGGCATGTTTTTGTTGCCCGACGGGGGTAAATTGGCGGTGCTCCAGTTGCCAGTATTCAAAAGGGGTGCAGCCGGTTTCGTTAGGATCCAGCAAATGCACGGTTCCCTTGCCGTTTTCCATTTTTTGAAACAGGGTTGGCGCGGCTTTGGCCGCTTGCCTGCCCAGTTCGGAAGCAATCGATGAGTAGGGGAGTATCCCTGAAATAATAATATCCATGTTGGAATTGTAATCTTTGTGAATCATTTACGCTTGTGAAAATACCTTACGAATTATGGATTGGTTCCCGTTACGCGGGATTGACAAGAGCAAAAGGGCGTGGAAAACAGCGCGACCGCTTTGTTTCTTTCATTGCAGGCAGCTCGATGGCGGGTATCGCGCTTGGGGTGGCTGCACTTATTATTGTTATGTCCGTGATGAACGGATTCCAGGTGGATGTGCGTGATCGCATGCTGTCTGTCCTGCCGCATATTCAATTATTCAACCCGCAAGTTGATGCGGTTACTGCCCTGGAAGACTGGCAAAACCTGGCCAGCGAGGCTGAAAAAAATCCCGAGGTCGTGGGTGCTTCCGCTTTTGTGGCTTCTTCAGGCATGCTGGCGCGTGGTAATGTGCTTAAAGGGGTGGAAATTCGGGGCCTGGACCCGGCCAATGAAGCCAAGGTGTCAGAATTGCCCGATCAGATCATCCGCGGCTCTCTGGATTCGCTGCAGCCTGGTACTTTCAATATGGTTATTGGCCAGACCCTGGCCAATCATATGGGGGTTAATGTTGGCGATACCCTGTTGGTGATGTCTCCCCAAGGTTCCATCAATCCGGCAGGCTTTACCCCTCGCATGCGTCAATTCACCATCTCGGGTATTTTTAATTCCGGTCATTACGAATATGATTCCAGTCTGGCCTTTATTCCCGCCCGCGACGGCGCCGTTCTGTTTCGCAACATGGGGCTGGCCGGTGTAAGGCTGAAAATCAAGGATATGCTTGATGCCCCCGAGGTTGCCAATCAACTCATGTTCAGCCTGCCACAGGGCATCGTGGCCCGTGACTGGACCCAAGATAACCGGACCTGGTTTGCCGCAGTCAAGACAGAAAAAAGAATGATGTTCCTGATCCTGGCGCTGATCATTGCTGTGGCGGCTTTCAATTTGCTGTCTTCGCTGGTCATGGCGGTTAAAGACAAGCAGTCGGATATTGCCATTTTGCGGACACTGGGCGCCAGTCCGGCAGAAGTGGCCCGGATATTTTTGGTTCAGGGCTCTTTAATTGGTGTTGTGGGCACGTTCCTGGGTGTTTTCCTGGGTTGTCTGGTTGCCTACAATATTGATGTGATTATTCCCTTTATCGAAAATCTTTTCGGGATTTATTTCCTTGATCCCAGTATCTATTTTGTCAGCCAGTTGCCGTCCCATCCCGAAGTTGGCGATATTACCGCTGTAGGCCTTACGTCTTTGGTCCTTTCCATACTGGCTACCCTGTATCCAAGCTGGCGGGCATCCCGTTTGCAACCTGCCGAGGTCTTACGCCATGACTAATGAAAAAAAATATGCCTTGCAGGCGAAGTCGATTGTTAAATATTACGAAGACGGCAATACCCGGCTGGATATCCTGAAAGGAATAGACCTGGATGTAGAGCAGGGTGAAATGGTGGCCATTATTGGGGCCTCGGGTTCAGGTAAAAGCACTTTGTTGCATACCTTGGGCTTGCTGGATGAGCCCACCTCGGGCGAAGTACTGGTTAATGGAACACGTACCGCCGGATTATCCGAAAAGCAACGCAGCCAGATACGCAACCAAAGCCTTGGATTCGTTTACCAGTTTCACCATTTGTTGCCCGAGTTCAGCGCGCTTGATAATGTGGCCATGCCCTTGATTGTCAGGCGAATGGATCGTGGCCAGGCACGTAAAATGGCGGAACAGGTGTTGGCCAAAGTCGGCCTGGCCGAACGGGTGACACATAAACCCAGCCAGCTTTCCGGTGGCGAGCGCCAGCGGGTGGCCCTGGCCCGTGCCTTAGTGGCCAATCCGGTATGTGTGCTGGCTGATGAACCAACCGGTAATCTGGATCGTGAAACGGCACAGAACATGTTTTCCTTATTAAAATCGGTTAACAGGGAATTCAATACGGCATTTGTGATTGTGACCCATGATCCGAAGCTGGCCGAGCTGGCAGACCGCCAATTGGTCATGGAAAAAGGCCTGTTGGATAGCCAGACTGACGTGCCCGTTTAAATTGATTGCTGTCCTGTTTTATCGTGTTTGGTGCTGTGGCTTGCTTATATGAGTGAGCGCGTCTTTAGGTGTCCGCGGCAGCATGCAAATACCGGCTTTTATTGATAGAAGGGGTGTTGTGCCATGTTGATCGATACACACTGCCACCTGGATGCGGCCGAATTTGATCATGATCGCGATGCGGTCATTGCCGATGCCCATGTGCAAGGGGTAAAAATAATCGTGATCCCTGCCGTGGAGCAAAGCAACTTTGCTACGGTAAAACAACTGGCACACCGCATTGAGGGTGGCTTTTATGCCTTGGGTATCCATCCCATGTATGTGCATAAAGCGCAAGACCAAGATCTGGATTTGCTGGAGCAGGAAATTGCCCGTTCAATGGATGACCCGCGCTTTGTCGGGGTTGGCGAGATTGGCCTGGATTTTTTTGTTACCGAAATTGCCAACGGAGCTTACCGTGAACGGCAGGAATATTTTTATTCGGCACAGTTGAGCTTGGCCAAACAATTCAATTTGCCGGTTATTTTGCATGTGCGTAAATCACAAGACACGCTGCTTAAGTATTTGCGCCGGTTTTCTTTGTCTGGCGGTATTGCCCATGCTTTTAATGGCAGTTTCCAGCAGGCCAAGGCATTTAATGACCTGGGATTTGCCTTGGGAATGGGTGGGGCCATGACCTACACCCGTTCTTTGCAAATACGCCGGCTGGCTGCAGAGCTTGATCTTTCCCATCTGGTGCTGGAAACCGATGCGCCGGATATCCCGCCTGCCTGGCTAAGCGAGCCCAACCGCCGCAACACCCCTGGCCAAATTCGTCGGATAGCTCAGGTGCTTGCTGATATAAGGCAGGAAAGCCTTGAGGCTATCAGCCAAGCTACGGCCAACAATGCCAAGCGGGTTTTGCCCCGGATGATATTGTCCTGAAAACGGTTTTTTGCCCGATCGCTTGATTAGAATCTGCTTTTCAGCGCAGAAAGAATGTCATGCGGGTTTACTGGATTTGCCTGGCGGGTGCTTGCCTGGGCATTGCAGGTGTTCAACTATTGCCAGACTTGCCTTCATTAACCATCATTAGTTTGCTGGTGGGCTTGATGCTGGCCGCGTGGCTGTGTTTATGGCCAAGGCAATGGCCTGTACTGAAAGCGGTAGTTATTGGCGTCTTTTGCCTCTTGCTGGGCATGGCTTATTCCACCTATCGAGCCCAGTTGCGGTTGGGTGACAGCCTTGCTGTGATTCACGAAAACAAAACAAGCCGGGTTGTCCTGCGGGTTGCCGAAATCGCGTTATACGGGCCGGACTATGTGCAGTTCAAGGCTGAAGTGCTGGACCGTTTTTCGATTAAAGGAATTCCAACACATATACAGGTCCGTTGGCAGGCAGGAAAATGGCCCGGTATTTATGGCAAACCCAAGGATATCAAAGATAAACTACCGGTCATCAAGCCGGGTCAGGTTTGGGGAATGTCGTTAAAGCTTAAACGCGTGCATGGCGCCATGAACCCTGGCGGGTTTGATTTTGAAACCCATGCCTTTGCCAATAACATACGGGCCATGGGGGTGGTAAAAGGCCAGCCCAGGCAGTTGGCAAATGAACCGTTCAGCAGTTTCGCCATTGCCGTTGAAAGGGGGCGTGACCAGGTGCGTTCAGCCATGTTGCCTTATTTGAAAGAGAAGCGTTATGGTCCGGTGATGATGGCTTTGGTCATGGGTGATCAGAACGGTATTGCCCAGGATGACTGGAAACTGTTTAACCTGTCGGGGGTGACGCATCTGGTTTCCATTAGCGGGTCTCATATCACGATGCTGGCTGTTTTGGCCAACTTTCTGGTCTTGTGGGTCTGCAAAAGAATCAAGCTGAAAGGAAAATGGTTGTCAGACCATCGTTCGATTCATGTGCTGGCCGCTTTTGTTGGCTTGCTGGTTGCCTGGGTTTATTGTTTGTTGGCGGGCTGGGGAGTACCTGCGCAAAGAACATTGCTGATGCTGGCCATTGGTTATGGGTTAATCCTGTTTCGGTTGCGAATGTCTATTTTCTTTATTCTTTTGCTGACCTGTCTGGGTGTCCTGTTGCTGGATCCGTGGGCCATGCTGTCCAGCGGGTTTTGGCTGTCTTTCTCTGCGGTGGCGGTTTTAATCTGGCTGGGAAGACATCATGCGCAACAGGGCAAAGCTGGCGGGCAAGGCAGGGGTAATAAAATGCTGTCTGCTTTTGCCTTGGCAGCAAGGTTTCAATTAATGATTACACTGGCTTTGGCTCCTTTTATCATCTTGCTGTTCAGCCAGTTTTCGCTGGTCTCACCGTTGGTAAATGCCTATGCCATTCCCTTGATTGGTTGGGTCATTACGCCGCTTTCATTAATTTTTGCCTTGCTGGCCATGCTAAACGCGCCAGTGTTGATGGTCCAGTGGCTGGGTAATCTTGCCCATGATATTTTGCAGTGGGTGCTTGACTTAACCCAATGGTTTGCCGTATTGCCATGGGCCAGTGTTTATATCGCATCTCCCTCTGTGTGGGGCCTGTTGCTTGCCTTGGCGGGAGTTTTTATTGTTTGTCAGGCCAAAGGTTTGCCTTATAAGAATCTGGCCTGGTGTTTCATGGTGCCGGTCTTTTTGGGTAAAACAGAGCGGCCTTTACCCGGTTACTGGAACCTGGTTGCTTTGGATGTAGGGCAGGGAACGGCAGTGGTGGTGTTAACGCAAAAGCATGCCGTGTTGTTTGATGCGGGTCCCAGAACCAGCCATGCGAATGAGGCGGGTGGTCGCACAATTCTGCCTTATTTCAGATCTATGGGCGTAAGCCGGCTGGATACCCTGATCGTATCGCATTCCGATGTGGATCATGCGGGCGGGTTCGCTGAAGTGATTGCCGGCATCGATACTGGCATGGCGTATGCTTCATTCGGGCTTGACCGGTTTTTGGCTGAAGAAGAAAGGCGTATGGACCGCCAATATGAGCTGCGAAACCGGGACCTGGCCTATCTGCCTTGTGGGCAGGGACAGGACTTTAGCTTTGATGGGGTCAGTTTTGCTTTCATGAATAGCGGGCAGCTGCCTTTGCCAAATGTAAGCGGCAATGGACAAAGTTGTGTGTTGCATGTGCAGGGCAGTGAGCACAGCGCCTTGTTAACCGGTGATATTCATATTGAACAGGAAAATGAACTGGTTCAGCTTGGGCTTGAAAAGGTCAACATCGTGGTAGTGTCGCATCATGGGGCCAACACCTCTTCTTCGCCAGCGTTTGTTCAGGCCCTGCAAGCCGATCATGCGATTGTCCAGAACGGTTATCTGAACCGTTACGGCCATCCGCACAGGCAAGTCCAGCAGCGCTGGGAAGGTGCGGGCAGTGTTTTTTGGCGTACTGACAGGGATGGTGCGGTTACCGTTCGTTCTTCAATCCAGGGGCTTGGCCTGCTTGCCACGCGCAGGGCAGCAAAACGCTATTGGCATGCCCGCTAGCCTCAGCATATACTACTGATAATCATTATCTGTATCCTTTGGAGGAAAGTCATGCAATCACCACGTTTGAATTATGTCAATTGCGTCAGTAAGGCAGGCGTGCATCGCATGGCTTACTGGGAATGGGGGGATCCTGACAATGACCGTGTTCTGTTGTGTGTACATGGCTTGACCCGAACCGGCCGTGACTTTGATGATATTGCGCGTGCCATGTCTGCTGAATATCGTGTGGTGTGCCCGGATATCGCAGGCAGGGGAGCCTCTGATTTTTTGTCTAATCCTTCTCTGTATGCAGTACCGCAGTATGTTTCCGATATCTTCACTTTGTTGGCACGCGTTAATGCCAAAACCCTGGATTGGATTGGTACCTCTATGGGGGGCCTGATTGGCATGGTGTTTGCCGGGATGGTGCGTAATGCAGACCTTTATATTGGCAACCAGGAGCCCCGTCATGAAGCCATGCCGGGTAATACCGGCCTGGCCCTGAACAAGATGATTCTGAATGACGTGGGGCCTAAAATAGAACTGGCATCCATCCGTCGCATAGGTGCTTATGTGGGAACCGCTTTGTCGTTTGAAAGCCTTGAAAGCGCGGTTGCATATATGAAAACTAACGCGGCTTCTTTTGGTCCGCTAAACGAAGCGCAATGGCTTGAATTTACCAAGAGTGTGATTAAATTTAAGGACAACGTCTGGAAAAGTCATTACGATGTCCGTATAGCCCAGACATTTAAAGAACAGGAAAGTGAAGAAGCGCTTGCTGCGGCGGAAGCTTACCTGTGGCGATCATACAAAGCCATTGATTGCCCCATTTTGATATTGCGGGGTGAAAACTCCGATTTGTTAAGTCGTGAATCTGTGGCTCTAATGCTGGAACAGAATAAAAACAGCCAGATGGTGGAAATTCCCGAAGTGGGCCATGCGCCTACACTTATGCCCGAGGCACAAATCCGGACAGTACGCGAGTTTTTGCTTTCTTGAAACATTTTAGCCGGTAGGAAAATAGTATGGATAGCTTGGTCAGATTGAATGTAGACCTGCATTGTCATTCAACCGTTTCAGATGGGGTGTTAAGCCCCACTGAAGTGGCCGCACGTGCGGCCGGTAATGGGGTGAATGTCTGGAGCCTGACCGACCATGATGAGGTGGGTGGTCAGGAAGAGGCCGCGCGTGCAGCCAGCGAGCTTGGCATGACTTATATACCGGGTATTGAAATTTCAGTTACCTGGGCAGAAAGAACCTTGCATATTGTGGGCCTGGGCATCGATCCTGGAAATGAAACAATGAATGCCGGCCTGAACCGTATTCGTGATGACCGTGAGTTGCGGGCACATGAAATGTCAGACAAGCTGGCGCAATTCGGCATCATGAATGCTTATGAGGGAGCCCTGAAATACGCGGATAACCCCAACTTGCTAAGCCGTACACACTTTGCCCGATATATTGTGGAAACGGGCCATTGCAAGAGTATGCAAGAGGTTTTTGACAAATACCTGGCAGATAACAAGCCTGGTTATGTGGCAGGTGAGTGGGCCAGTCTTGAAGAAGCCATTAGCTGGATCAACCAGGCGGGCGGGATTGCCGTGATTGCCCATCCCGGCAGATATAAGTATTCCCGCAGTGAATTTACGACCTTATACAAAACCTTCAAGTTAATGGGAGGCAGGGGTATTGAAGTGGTTACCGGTTCGCATACCGTAGACCAATATCACCAGTATGCCCATATCGCCCGCCAGTACGGTTTTTTTGCTTCTTGCGGTTCCGATTTTCACAGCCCCTCTGAAAGCAGCATGGATCTTGGCAAGCTTCCCCCTTTGCCCAGCGGGCTTACACCCATCTGGGAGGAGTTAATTTAAATCATGAACAAGGCTTTTGTTAAAGAATCCGATCAGGAAGATGACGATGATGGTGTTGACGGCCAGGCATTGGCTTTGCCGGCAGGCACTAAAAATTACATCACCAAATATGGCTATGCGGCTTTGCGTGAGGAGCTGGCGCATCTGGTCAATACAGAGAGGCCTGATGTCGTGCAAATCGTTTCTTGGGCAGCGGCCAATGGTGACCGCTCGGAAAACGGTGATTACCTGTACGGCAAGAAAAGACTGCGCGAGATAGATCGCCGTATCCGCTTTTTGACCAAAAGGCTGGAGGTTGCCGAGGTGGTCGATCCTTCTACCCAGCCCAATAAAGACCAGGTGTTTTTCGGTGCCACGGTACTATATGTTGACAAAGCCGGTGAGGAGCACAAGGTAACTATTGTTGGGGTTGACGAGGCCGAGCCCCTGCAGGGGAAAATCAGCTGGATTTCCCCGGTAGCCCGGGCCCTTATCAAGGCCAGGGAAGGCGACACAATTGGCTTGCGTACGCCTTCAGGCATGGACGAGCTGGACATCCTTGAGATTAGTTACCCTGACGAGTAAGGCTGAACGTGGCTGAATCGTCCTGGGCCAAGTGCTTGGCCAGATAAGGAAGGCTTTTTTCCAGTGCCGCATGCAGGGTGTAAGGCGGATTAATAATAAACATCCCGCTTCCATGCAGGCCGTAGCCATCGGCAGCCGGTTTTTTGACTGACAAGGAAGCGTTTACCCAGTTGGTGTCAGGCAGTTTTTCAAGTTGCCGAAGCATATCATGCACTTCCTTGCGATTGACCAGCGGATACCAAACGGCATAGCAACCGGTGGCAAATCGTTTCAGCCCGTCTTTGATAGCTGTTACGGTATGGCGGTAATCCATTTTGTCTTCATAGGAAGGGTCAATCAGGACAATGCCTCTTCGTGGCACAGGAGGCAGTTGCGACTTCAGGCCCGAAAAGCCGTCTTTTTCAAAAATCGTGACTTGCCGTGCAATTTCCTTGCCTTGTTGATCAATGTTATCCCTGAGCACTTCAATCTCGGTGGGATGCAGTTCAAATAGGTGCAGGCGGTCTTTGCGGCGTAACAGTTCAAGGGAGATCCAGGGGGAACCCGGATAATAAACCAGATCTTCACCGTCGTTCAGGTTGCGGATATGGTCAATATATACCTGCAGGTCCTCGGGCAGGTCGGTGTTGTCCCAAATGCGGGCAATACCTTCCCTGAATTCGGCGGTTTTTTCCGCCCAGGCATCTTCAAGGTCATAGATACCGGCGCCCGCGTGAGTGTCGATGATCCAGTAAGGGGTTTCCTTTTTGTTGAAGTAATGCAAAATATGCAACAAAACGGAATGCTTTAAAACATCAGCATGATTGCCTGCATGAAAGGCGTGGCGGTAACTGAACAAAATATATCCTTGTGGTTAATACTGGCTGTCAAGCCAAATCGGGGGTTACCCGGAGCAGTTCGTCGGTAAACAGGGCATCGCAACCCCAATGCAATAATTGTTTGGCGCGTTGGTAGTCATTGACTGTCCAGGCACAAACCTTGTAGCCAGCCTGGTGAATGCGCTCAATTTTTTCCTGGTCCAGCAGGCTTTGTTTCAGATTGATGGCCACGCAATCGAGCTCTTCAAGAATTTCGTTAAAATTATCGGGCAGGTCTTCGGTTAAGAAGGCGCGAGGCAGCTCGGGGGCGGTTTGTTGTGCCGCCGCCAATGATTCAAGCGAAAAAGAAGAGATCAGGGGCACCAGATCGGAGTGATGCCACCATTGCTGTGCCGCCTTGGCTGCCAGGATGCCGGTTTCCGTTTCACGGTTTGGGCAGGGCTTGATTTCAATATTGCAGAAAATATTGTTTTCCTGGGTGAAACGGGCCACCGAAAGGAATGTGGGAATTTGTTCCCCGGTATAGAAGGCGGAATGCCATCCTCCAAAATCCAGTTCGGACAGTTCCCTGAAGGTTTTGCTGGCGGCAAGACCAATGCCGTTTGATGTGCGGTCTACCGTATCATCGTGCATTAGAACAAGCACATTGTCCTGGCTGAGCTTGACATCAAACTCGACCATGGAAAAACCGTATTCATGGCCGCAACGCATGGCGGCCAGGGTGTTTTCAGGGGCCAGATAGCCAGCGCCACGGTGAGCAATCAGGCGCGGATAGCGCCATTCGAAGGTATTTTTGGCTGACATGAGAATTTTACAAAGGTGGGTTTCAAGACTGGGATTATCGTATTGTAGGAAGATATAAGCTGCTTTAAAAGCAACTTTTCATAAAATATGGCTGAAATGTCTATTTTAAAAGTGAAAAAGACTAAAATGGGAGACCCGTTTTTCCATCAGCAGCATTTATAATGTATATTCTGTTTTTCGCAGTCTGAGTTGAGAGCTTAATGTTTGAATTTATCCGAAAACACCAACGTATTGTACTGGCAATGTTAATTATTTTGGTGGTCCCGTCATTTGTTTTTTTTGGCGTGGCCGATTACCAAAGCTTCGTTTCCAACGATGTTAAATTGGCCGCTATCAGAGATACCAATATTACCCAAGAGCAGTTTAACCAATCATGGCGTGCCCGTTTGGATCAAATGAGAATGGAGTCTGGCGCGAACTTTGATGTATCCAAAGTGGATACACCAGCCAATCGCCAAGCCTGGCTGAATCAGCTTATCGACACCCAGGTGCTGCAACAGGAAATGATCGACGGTCACTTCAATGCGACTGACAATATGGTTCGCAATGCTATTGGCTCCAATCCCCAGTTTCATGAAAACGGGGTGTATTCTCCCCAGAAATACAATGAGTTTCTTGCTGCTAACGGCATCAAGGACATAGAATACGAAGCTTATGTGCGCCAGAACCTGGCCTTTGCCCATGTGCTTGAGCCTATTGCTCAATCTGTTTCTGTGCCGGGAAAAACACTTGAATTGTTGCAATTGGCGATGGTTCA
Organism: Advenella sp. RU8; assembly: GCF_048381675.1. Classification (NCBI taxonomy): domain Bacteria; kingdom Pseudomonadati; phylum Pseudomonadota; class Betaproteobacteria; order Burkholderiales; family Alcaligenaceae; genus Advenella; species Advenella sp. RU8. The sequence continues at coordinate 451,240 of NZ_JBLWIS010000002.1, read as the reverse complement.
AGAGCGTACGGTTAGCCTGAAAGAATTTGAAGCGTCTACCTTCCTGCAAGATGTCACGGTTACTGATGAAGATATCAAGCAGTGGTACGAGAAAAACAGCAAGACACTTGAAGTTCCCCGCTATGTGGATGTTCAATATATTATCCTTAACCAGGATGCGGCATTAAAATCAGTGCCTGAAGTTTCCGAGGCCGATATCGAATCCTATTACAAATCCAATATTGGCAAATACACCAAGCAAGAGCGCCGTGAGGTCAATCATATTCAAGTCATGATTCCCGCAAGTGCCGATGCCGCAGCCGAAGCAGAAATCCTGAAAAAAGCGCAGGATGTGGCAGCACAGGCCAAGGCAGATCCTGCAAAGTTTTCTGCGCTGGCAAAACAATATTCGGATGATGTCGGTACCAAAAATCTGGATGGTAGCCTGGGCTTGTTAGCCAAGGGTGATATTCCCGTCCTGGATGAGGCTATTTTTTCCCTGACGCAACCCGGTGTTACCGATCCCGTCAAAGTGGGTAATTCCTATCATATTATCCAGGTAGTCAAGATTGACGAAGGTGCTGTTCAACCACTTTCAGCCATCAAGAATGACGTCCTGGAAGAAATTCGTCTTCAACTCGCATCAGAAAAATTTGCTGAACTTGCCACTGGCCTGACCCAGCAGGTAAACGACGACCGTTCATCACTGCAAGGAGTTGTTGATAGCCTTCAACTGGAACTGAAAACCGTTAATGGCGTGGCCCGTGACCAGCTTTTGACAGACAAACAGGTTAGTGATAATGCCGCTTCAGCCAGTGCCGATGCCAAATACTTCGAGTCGCCACGGGTTCGTGAAGTCCTTTTCTCTGATGAAGTCCTGAAACAGAAACTCAACTCTGGCGTTATTGAAATTTCACCTTCGGAATTGCTGGTCGTTCGTGTGGCGCAGGAAGTGCCTGCCACGATCCCGGCACTTGACACTGTCAAAACCGAGGTAGAGGCTATTCTCAAGAACGAAAAAGCGCTGGAGCAGGCCAAGCTTGCCGGTGAGGAAGAGTTGAAAATGTTGCAGGAAAACGGTGTTGCCACTTCTACCGGCTTTGGTCCTGAAACAGTCATCAGTCGCATGATGAGCAATCAGTTGCCCCAAACAATGTTGAATACAATCATGGCTGCACCAACCGACAAGCTGCCTTCTTTTGTGGGTACCACAACACCTAACGGTTACGTGATTGCCCAGGTTGAAAAAGTTTCTGAAGGCAATCCGGAAATGAAAATGTTGTTTACGCAGTTCCTGCAACCGGGTCTGGAATCAGGGGTTGCCCTTGAAGTAGCCAAAGGTGTTACCAACGTGTTGCGGGCAAATCATGAGGTTCAGGTATTTCCCGATGCCGAGAAAGTGATTGTGGGAGAATAAAAACGATAGGCGCTTGTTTAATCGCGCCAGCCTTTTTGTTGCTCTTGAATGAATAAACCCCAAAAAGCTGATGTAATGTCAGTTTTTTGGGGTTTTTCTATTAGTAAGGCCAGGTATTAAACGGTATGCCTGATGCCCATCAATGAGCTGGTTTATTAAAGATGTTTTTTAATTAATGGCTTGTTTTAATACGGCCCAGACATTTTCTGCCATGGTTTTTTGGGCTGATTCGTTAGGATGAATACCATCATCCTGGAACATGCTTTTATCCAGGGCAAAATTTTCAAACAAGAAAGGCACCAGCAAGGCATTTTGTTCGTTGGCTACCTGACCAAACATTTCCTTGAACTGTTGAGAATATACAGGCCCAAAATTAGGGGGGATCTGCATGCCCACAATGACCACGTTGGCCTGCGCCTGTTTGCTTAATTCACTCATTTTACCCAGATTGTTTTTGGAGGCTTCTAGCGAAAGGCCCCGCAGCGCGTCATTGGCACCCAGTTCTATAATCACTACAGAAGGTTGGTGTTGCGCCAGCAAGGCCGGTAGGCGGCTCAGTCCCCCACTGGTTGTATCACCGCTAATGCTGGCATTAATGATTGCATAATCCTCATGATCGCCAAGGAAATCGGATTTAATTATTTCCACCCATCCTTTGCCCCTTTCAATGCCATATTCTGCTGATAAACTGTCTCCTATAACCAGTATTGTCTTGCTGCTGGTGTTTTGTGCATGTGCAAGTTGAAAGGTAGCGGCGCACATAAATAGCGTTAGACATAATTTGAGTAGTTGATTTATGAAAAACATATTTGCCCTGGAAGTAAATGGTCTGAATAAAGTGGTTGAGGATGCCAATGGCCAGCTTCGTATTTTAGAAGATATTTCTTTTTCACTCGAAAAAGGTAAGACACTGGCAATTACCGGAAGTTCTGGTTCTGGCAAATCTACCTTGCTGGGTATTTTGGCTGGCCTTGATGTGCCCAGCCAAGGTACCGTGCACCTGATGGGACAGGACCTGTTTATGCTGGATGAAGACCAGCGGGCCCAGTTGCGGGCGTATCATGTTGGTTTTGTGTTCCAGTCTTTTCAATTGCTGCCTAACTTGACAGCCCTGGAAAATGTTATGCTGCCTCTGGAACTGCAGGGTAAGCGCGCCAGAGAGGCTGCTTGGGTCATGCTGGAGCGCGTAGGCCTTGCCGGACGTTCCCATCATTATCCCAAGACCCTGTCTGGTGGAGAGCGCCAGCGTGTGGCTCTGGCGCGTGCTTTTGTGGTTGAGCCGGCTATTTTGTTTGCTGATGAGCCCACCGGTAGCCTGGATGCCACGACGGGCGCGAATATCATGGATTTGATGTTTGCCTTGCACCAGGAAAAACGCAGCACTCTGGTCTTGGTTACCCATGATGCAACGCTTGCCAGCCGCTGCCAGCAGCAATTGGTCTTACAGGCGGGCAGGATACAAAGCACCAGCCCGTCTGCTTAGCCTTTGACCCTTACAATTTTGGTAACCTGAGGTACATGCCTTACCAGGCGGATGACCTTGGCCAGGTGCTTGCGGTCATCTACCTGAATGGTAATTTGGATAGTTGCGGTTTCCAGGGCTTCTTCGTTCATTGACATCTGGATGATGTTTGAGTCGGCAGTGGCAATTTGAGCCGCGATGCGTCCCAATACCCCTTTTTCATTCTTGATGGTAATTTCAAGACGGGTGGGCAGGTGCTTGGCGGTTTCCTGGTCCCAGCTAACCGAAGAGACCCAGCGTTCCGGTTCTCGGGCACGTTGGCGAAGGGCTGCAGGGCAGTCCTCGGTGTGAACGACCAGTCCTTGGCCGGGTCGAATGCAGCCAATAAGCACATCACCGGGAATCGGGCAGCAGCAGTTGGATAGCTGTGCGGCTTGTCCTTCATTGCCCTGTATGAAAATAGTCCCTGTTTTGGCTGCGGAGATTTCGTCGATGACTGCGGCACTGGTAGCCACGATTTCGTTATCGACAAGAAAGCGTCGTGCAACCACGGCGGCCAGGCGACGACCCAAGCCGATATCAGCCATGATTTCATCAATTGAACTGGCGCCCGTGCTTTTGGCCAATTTTTCCCATTGCGGATCATCTTTAGGAGGCATGGGGATATTCAGTTCTTGCAGGGCATGCAAGAGTTGTTTCTCGCCAAACTGGATAGACTCGCTATATTTGACCGTTTTAAGGAAATGACGGATTTCAGAGCGTGCCTTGCCCGTGCGCACGTAGTTCAGCCATTGGGTGCTAGGTACCGAAGCAGGGGAAGTAATGATTTCAATCCTGTCGCCACTGCTAAGCTCTGTTTTGAGAGGGACGAATTCACCGTTGATTTTGGCAGAAACCGCGTGGTTGCCGATATCGGTATGGATGAGGTAAGCAAAATCGATGGGTGTGGCACCGCGAGGCAGGGAAATAATCTTGCCTTTGGGGGTAAGCACGTAAACTGCATCAGGGAACAAGTCTACCTTGACGTGTTCTAGGAACTCGCCTGAGTCGCCGGTTTGGCTTTGGATATCCAGTAACGATTGCAGCCAGCGATGGGTTTGTTTTTGCAGGTCATTTAGCGAGATATCGTCATTTTTGTATATCCAGTGAGAGGCTACGCCTTTTTCGGCGATATGATCCATGTCACGGGTACGTATCTGGAATTCAATGGGGGTACCATAAGGTCCCACCAGGGTGGTGTGCAAAGACTGATAGCCATTAAGTTTGGGGATGGCAATATAGTCTTTGAATTTGCCGGGTACCGGGCGATACAACTGGTGAATGACACCCAGGGCCAGATAACATTCGGGCAGGGTGTGAACAATAATCCGGAAGCCGTAGATATCCAGCACATCGGAAAATGATTTTTTTTGTTCACGCATTTTTTTATAAATGCTGAACAGGGATTTTTCACGACCGGAAATTTCAGCTTCTATGCCTTGGGCTGGCATGGCGGTAGTGATATTGTCGGTGATTTTGGTTAAGACTTCGCGACGGTTACCCCGAGCCGCCATGACGGCTTTGTACAGTACAGAATAACGGTTGGGCGAACTGGCTTCGAAACATAAATCCTGAAGCTCCCGTACCAGGGAGTTAAGGCCCAGACGATGGGCAATAGGGGTATAGATTTCCAGGGTTTCGTTAGCCACGCGGCGCCGTTTGGCTGGGTCTACCGCGTCAAGGGTGCGCATATTGTGCAGGCGATCGGCCAGCTTGATCAGAATGACACGTACGTCTTTGGCCATGGCCAGCAGCATTTTACGGAAGCTTTCTGCCTGCTGTTCGGCTTTGGTGGCAAAGTTCAGCTTTTCGAGCTTGGTCAGGCCATCAACCAGATTGGCAACATCAGGATTGAATTTTTCAGCCAGTTCAGACTTCAGTACACCCTGGTCTTCGATAACATCGTGCAGCAAGGCTGCCATCAGGGCATTAACGTCTAGTTTCCAGCTGGCGCATATTTCGGTAACGGCAATGGGGTGGGTAATGTATGGAGCACCACTGGAGCGAAATTGCCCAAGGTGTGCCTGGTCTGCAAAGCGGTAAGCTTCACGTACCTTTTCAATATCCTTGCTGTCCATGTAGTTTGACAGCATGTCGGTAAGTTTGGCCAATGAGGCAATTGATGGATCATTGGCCGGTACCGGTTTGCCTGATTCCAGCTTGGTGGAATTTTCAGCAGGTGGGGATTCTTTCTGTTTTCTTTTAAAGGGTGACCCGGCACGCAATGCATGCAAAATAGTGGATGAAGCGCCCTTGATCCCTTTAAAAGTCATAGTGTGTTAATCCTTGCTGCTTATTGATTCAGGTGGGTACTTTACGCAGCATTTCAACACCGGTTACGCCGCTTGCAACTTCACGCAATGCAAGCACGGTGGGTTTGTCTTTGTTGCTTTCCAGACGAGGTTCGTGGCCTTGTGCCAGTTCGCGTGCACGGTAAGTGGCCGCCAGCGTCAGGCTAAAGCGGTTTGGAATTTGTTTTAAGCAGTCTTCAACGGTAATTCGTGCCATTTGATAACCTGAAAAATAGTGGGAAAATAATAGTAGGCCTACTTGGAAGAGGCATCTGAAATGCCCAGTTCGGCGAACAGCTTTTCGTGTCTTGCAGCTTGTGCTGCATAGCGTAAACGAGCGGTAGCAACTATTTGCTGCAGCTCATGAAGTGCGACGTCGAAATCATTGTTAATGATAACATATTCACACTCTGGAGCGTGTGCGATTTCGCCTCCGGCCGCCAATAAGCGGCGGGCAATCACGCTTGGCTCGTCTTGTCCACGGCGGGTAAGCCTGTTTTCCAGCTCTTCAATAGAAGGCGGCAAAATAAAGATATCGGTTACTTCAGCAAATTGTTGCCTTACCTGGCGGGCTCCCTGCCAGTCAATTTCCAGCAAGACATCCTTGCCGGCAGCAATTGCCTGCTTGATGAAGGTTTTGGGCGTGCCATAAAAATTGCCATGCACTTCAGCCCACTCCAGCAAATCATTGTTTTCTTGCAGGGCCTTGAATTCTTCTACAGTGATGAAATGGTATTCACGACCGTTTACCTCGCCTGGCCGGGGCGGGCGGGTGGTACATGAAACAGATAGTTCAATACCCATGTCATTTTTCAGCAGGGCATTAACGAGACTTGATTTTCCGGCACCGCTGGGAGCGATAATCATAAATACATTACCGGGGTATTTCTTCATGGTGAGGCGTCCATTTTTTTACAAGTAGCAAGGATAACAAAAAATTACGCATTATTTACAATAAACAGGAAAAAAGTCCGCGCTAAACATCAGTAAGTGGTGTCATCACGCCCCATTCTTGGTAGCATTGCCAAGTAAAACATGATGGAGAATATAACAATGAATATTTCAAACCATAAAGTAGCGGTGGTCACAGGAGCAGGCTCGGGGATTGGCAGGGCGGTGGCACTGGAGTTATTGAGCGCAGGTTACCGGGTGGTGTTGGCCGGAAGACGGCAGGAAGTTCTGGAGCAAACACGTACGGCAGCCGGACTGGATGCGGTAAGGGCCCTGGTGGTGCCTACCGATGTGACCAAGGAAAACGAAGTGAAAGCCTTGTTTGAGCAGGCCCAGCGTGAATATGGCCGGGTGGATGTGCTGTTCAATAATGCGGGCAAAAGTGGTACAGCGGTACCGATTGATGAGTTTTCCACCCAAGAGTGGCGTGACATAGTGGATGTAAACCTGACGGGCATGTTCCTGTGCGCCCAGGCCGCTTTTCATGTGATGCGGCATCAGAATCCGCAGGGGGGCCGTATTATTAACAATGGTTCTATCTCAGCCACAGCACCACGCCCCATGTCGATTGCTTACACGGCCACCAAACATGCCGTTACCGGCCTGACCAAAACCATTTCCCTGGATGGCCGTGCCTACAATATTGCCTGCGGCCAGATTGATATTGGTAATGCCGGCACCGATATGACTGAAAGAATGAAGCAAGGCATTTTGCAGGCCAATGGTGAAATCATGGCCGAGCCGATTATGGATGTGGCCCATGTGGCACAAACCGTTCGTACCATGGCCGATTTCCCGCTGGAAACCAATGTGCAGTTTGTGACGATTATGGCAACGAAGATGCCGTTTGTGGGGCGTGGGTAGGCTAAACCGCTTGATGAATCGAACAGTTTTTGACATGGCTAATCCAATGAAGCAGCGAATCACGATTACTTGCCGTGTATAAACTGTTTGATTTATTGCAATGGATTTATTTTAATAAAGAGCAAAACATCATATGCAACAGATCGGGATTTATGAGCAGCTTATTACTCAACTCATTACAAAACGTTTAAATCGAGACAAATTTTATGTTGGGGAGCGAGAGCTTGAGCCTGCTGAAGCATCAATGTGGCTTTCTAGGTTTTTATGCCATGTTTTTGAGTATGCTATTTCCTCAATTCCTAGTGGTGAGAATCAGGTCCAGCAACAAGTCCAGTTATCAAATGAACTATTGTTTTGGTTGAAAAACAAACTGAATGATAAGGATTTCATTGATGATAATTTGCTTGATTGTCAGGGTAAAATTCTGACTGCTTTGTTTGAGAAAGAGAATCCGATTGCTGCTGATTTTAATAAATATGTCGATGATGTATTCCCTTTAACAGGGTTAAGTCAAAGTGAGTTGTTTAGTGGTAGTAATGCTGGCTTGTCGTTAGATTCTGAAATCAAAAGAGAAATACTGTCTTCTGACAAAATTTATTGGCTTGTTTCATTTATTAAATGGACGGGCATTCGTATTTTCAGTAAAGAGTTGGAAGCGTTCACGAAAAGTGGCCGTGAATTGAAGGTGATTACGACTTCTTATATGGGTGCAACCGATGCCAAGGCTGTTGAGTTTCTGGCTAGTTTGCCCAATACAGAGGTTCGGCTTAGCTACAACACACAGCGTGAGCGTTTACATGCTAAAAGTTATCTGTTTATAAGAAATACAGGATTTAATACTGGATATATTGGGTCTTCAAATTTATCGCATTCTGCTTTAACCAGTGGTCTTGAATGGAACTTGAAAATTACATCTCAAGAAATTCCGCATATTATTAATAAATCAATTAGCACTTTTGAAACTTACTGGGCTTCCAATGATTTTGAGGTTTTTGATGGTCAGGTGGAAAGCGTTGGTAAGTTGAAGCAAGCTTTACAAGAAGCTCGTGGTGGACAGTCTGCTAGTAAGCAGCATTTTTTTGACATAAAACCATTTGCTCATCAGCAAGAAATCTTAGAACAATTGTTGGTGGAGCGTAATTTGCATCAACGATTCAGGAACCTGGTTGTCGCGGCAACAGGAACCGGAAAAACACTTATTTCAGCGTTTGATTTTGCTCGATTTGTAAAGCAAAAACCAGAGGCTAAATTTTTATTTATTGCGCATCGTGAAGAAATTTTGAAGCAAGCCAGAGAGGCTTACAGAGGGGTGCTTAAAAATGGTCATTTTGGTGAAATCTGGGTGGGTGCTTATCAACCCGATCATTATCATCAGTTGTTTGCTTCAATTCAAACATTAAATAATCAACTAGCGGCTTTAAGCTTAACCCCTGATTATTATGATTATATTGTGATAGATGAAGTGCATCATATTGCCGCCAGTAGCTATCGTACGGTCATTAATTACTTCAAACCAGAAATTTTACTTGGATTAACTGCAACACCAGAGCGTCATGATGGCGTCGATATTTTGTCTGATTTTTGTGGTGTGATCGCCGCAGAAATCCGTTTGCCCGAGGCCATTAATCAACGTCATCTTAGTCCTTTTCAATATTTTGCGATTGATGATGATACTGATTTAAGAAATATCAGTTGGAGTCGCGGTCGGTATGATATTGCGCAATTAAGCAATGTTTATACTCATAATCAACAACGCGTGAATAAGATTGTTAGGAGTCTGCAGGAAATTATTACTGATACGAGCAAAATGAAAGCATTGGCTTTTTGTGTGAGTAAAGATCATGCGAATTATATGTGTCGCCAATTCTTGCTGAAAGGCATTCCTAGTGATGTGCTTACTAGCGATAATCGTCATGAGCGTCAACAAAAACAACAAGCCATTCGATCTGGGCAAATTAATGTTCTTTGTGTTGTAGATATTTTCAATGAAGGGGTGGATATACCTGAGGTGGATACCTTGCTGTTTTTACGGCCAACTGAAAGTTTGACCGTTTTTCTACAACAGCTGGGTCGTGGATTGCGATTGTCTGATGAGAAAGAATGTTGTACGGTGTTGGATTTTATTGGGAACTCAAGACCTGAGTATGATTTCTCGAATAAATTTCGTGCTTTGGTCGGTAAAACTAATAAGGCTGTTGTTGAGGAAATTAAACAAGGGTTTCCACATGTACCCCTTGGGTGTCGCATTGAACTGACTAAGCGATCTCAGGAAATTGTATTAAAAAATATTCGGCAAGCCAGTTTAAATACAAATAGATTAGTGGGGTTGATACGGCAATATTCTCAGCAAACAACTTTTCCACTTAGCCTAAGCAATTTTTTAAAAATTTACCCATTTATTGACTTGAACGATTTATATAAATTGGGTAGCTTTACCGGCTTGCTCATTAAAGCTGAGCAAACTGATGTCAATGGAAATATCAGTCAATCGGTGTTAAGCAATTTTGAAAGGGCGATTAAAACACGGCTTTTATCTACTGATGCTTATGACTATTTGTGTTTTGTCAGAAATTTATGTCAGCATGACTTTAAGCTGAAAGAAGAAATGAGTCCGCGTATGGCGTTGATGTGTCATTATGATTTTTGGCAAAAATCCGGCGTAGAAGTTGGGTTTTCAACGTTGCAAGATAGTTTGAAAACGTTTGATATTCCGGCTTTAAAATCTGAGTTGTCAGATCTTTTGACTTTATTGTTGGATCGAATACAACATGAGCAAAATGAGCTGCCGAATTTACCAGGGGTTCCTTTAAGTCTCCATGCACGATATGCGCGTGAGCAAATTTTAGTGGCTTTTGGTGCTTCTACTTTTGAGCGACAAGCGCCTGCTAGGGAAGGGGTGCTAGAAATAAAAGATCAGAATATCGAGTTATTGTTTGTGACGTTAAACAAAAATGAAAAGCAATTTTCACCAACAACGATGTACCATGATTATGCAATCAATGAGCATCTGTTTCATTGGCAGTCACAAAACAGTGCGCGCCCGGATCATGGAAAAGGGGCCACATATATTCAGCATAAGCAATTAAACAAAAGGCTATTTTTATTCGTTCGTGAACAAACCAAGGATGAGTACAAACGAACGATGGGATTTGTGAATTTTGGTGAGGTTGAGTATATTTCACACACAGGCTCACAACCCATGAATATCACCTGGCGCTTAAAAACACCCATGCCACCATTTATGTGGCACCAGGCTGCTAAGCTGGCAGTGGGTTAAACGTCATGCGCAACTGGTTGAGAATCTTGAACAGGCGCTGGCTATGTTTATTAAGCGATTTTTGGAATTTTGGGGATTTATTACCAGAAATCCAGGACGCTTTTCCGGAAAGGAACGTTTGCCAGGAAAGGGCGGCATACAGCCTTTGTTGATGCAAATGTTTCATTTCGAGGTGAAGTAGTGTGTTGATTACTTTAGGCTTCGATGAGCATCACAGCCATCTTGCAAACCTTCGTCACACGATTTGGCAAACCATTCTTTTGCCTTGGCATGGTTTTTACGGACACCATGACCATTGGCGTACATGTTGCCCAGACCTAACAGGGCATGCGGATGACCTTGTGCTGCGGCTTTTTCATACCATTGACGGGCTTTCTTATAATCTACAGGCACACCGTTACCATCAGCGTATATGGTGCCCAGATTATACTGGCCATCTGCGTCACCTTGTGCTGCCGCTCTTTCATACCAGATACGGGCAACGGCATAATTTTGATGGACACTATGGCCATTGGCGTACATGGTGCCCAGATTTGCTTGGGCAGGCGCCAAGCCTTTGTCAGCGGCTTTTTTATACCAGTAATAGGCGTTGGAGTAATTTTGGGGGGCGCCTTTACCAAAAGTGAACATGAGGCCCAAATTATACTGGGCATCTTCGTCGCCTTGTGCGGCAGCTTTTAGATACCAATGGAGCGCTTTTTCATAATCTTGAGGGACGCCGTTACCTTGGTAGTATATGGTACCCAGGTTAAACTGGGCCCCTGCATGGCCGTTTTCGGCCGCTTTTTCATACCATTGACGTGCTTTGGCCTTATTTTGAGTGACGCCATAACCCTTGTCGTACATGACACCCAGATTATTTTGGGCTTCTGCATTGCCTTGCTTGGCTTGCTGGATAATGGCTTGATAATCTGGCTTTGTTTGTGCCGCAGCGCTGTTTCCTAGCGAAGCACATAAACTGAGGGTTAAAGCAATCATGGATCGACGTAACATACGGCATCACTCTCATTGTTATTAAGCAGATTTCGTGCTTCGATATTGAATAAATGCTTTGATTTAAGCTTTCATAAGCATGACTGTTATTTGGTATAACATTATCACACAACTCACGAAATCATGCATTTTATGTACAACGGGCTGATGGCAGTTTTAGCTTTGTATCAATCCAAACTGATATTCGCTTTTTGAATTAATCCCTTATAAGTCTCCTCTTTCTGATCCAGGCGTTGACCCAATTCGTTTAATGGCCAGGTTAGCGGATCAAAAGCGAAAGAGTCAAAGCGTTTGATCACTTCAGGATCAGACAGCACCTTGGCCACATCGGTCTGGATTTTGTCACGTACCTCTTCTGGAATGCCTTTGGGGGCCAGCAGCGAAACAATTGAATTGACATCCAGTTCGGCTGGGCCGCCGGCTTCAGCAACGGTAGGGACATCCGGGAATAGGGGGTGTCGTTTGGGGGCGGCAATGGCAAGGTAACGCAGTTTGCCGCTGTCGTAGACCGGACGGGTGGAAGGAATTGTGCCATAGGCCCAGTCCACTTCACTGTTGGCAACGGCCGTATACAGCTGGCTGACTTCCTTGTAGGGAATGTGCAACATTTTTGTGCCGGTAAGTGAGTCTATCCATTCACCACCCAGGTGCCCGGGGCTGCCAACAAACCATGAGCCATAGGTGACGTTGTCGGGTTTGGTTTTGGCAGCCTCGATAAGGTCTGTCATGTTTTTCCAGGGAGATTTGTCGCTCACGGCAATCATGAAAGGCGTGTAAAACAGGGGGGCGACCAGTTCAAATTTTTCACGCGGGTAGTAGTTGCGCGACTTGTACAGGTGAGGCAGGGCAGAAACGTGCTCACTGTCCAGTTGTAGTAAAGAATAACCATCGGCAGGCCGCTTGCTAACGGCTTCCAGCGCAATGAAGCCACCCCCACCGGGACGGTTTTCCACAATCACCGGCTGCCCCCATATTTTACCCAGCTCCTGGCTTAGTATGCGCAAGACAACATCTGGGCCACTACCTACTGAAAAGGCGCTGTATAGGGTCACCGTTTTTTGTGGAAAGTCGGTGTTGGCCTGGGCGGCATTGCCAAGGCAGGCAAAAGATAATGCAGCGGCAATTAACGTGGTTTTCTTGAAAAATAACATGGGGTCTCCTGATGCCAAAATGTATAGATATATGTATTTAAAGTGGATTTTTTAATGTGGCGACATTTTTCTTTTTTATGGGCCGCTTTATAACAATATAAGATTGCTTGGGCGGTTATCTTGATAGGGAGTATGTCTGCCTGTTGTTTTAAGCTAGGTTTTATAAGGCACCATTATGGATGAATAGCGATACAGTTTGAAATGAAATTTAATTGTCTGTCATAACAAAAAGTATATGGCTGAAAAGAATTGGTTTGCTATTTACCGCAGTTTCACGTAAATCGGGTTTGCAAAACTGGCGCTCATCAGGCAGGTTTTAGGTTGGAAAATTTGATTTTTTGAGTTAGCCTCAATCCAGCGGCTGGCCAAATCCAACAAGCCAGTCGCCAGTGTGTGGCAGCCCTTAAATTAATTATTTATTCTAATTATTTATTCAATATTTTGCGACTGCTCGCGAAGCTGTTCTATATACAGTTTCAGGTTAATCACGGCCTGGGTAACTTCCAAAGAGCTGGATTTTGAACCCAGGGTATTGACTTCACGGTTCATTTCCTGAAACAGGAAATCAAGCCGTTTGCCGGTGCTTTGTTTGCTGTTGGTTTTGCAATCCAGCAACAATTGCAGTTCTTTAATGTGGGAACGCAGGCGGGTGATTTCTTCTTCCACATCAATGCGCAAGGAAAACAAGGCCGATTCGCTGGCAATGCGGGCAGACAGTTCTTCTCCACTGAGGTGCTGCAAACCATTTGGGCAGGCTGCTTCAAGCGTTTCCTGCAGTTTGGTGGCCAGTTTGGTGCGGTATTCTGCATGCACGTCTGGCAGAAGGGTTTCCACCTTGTCAACAATTTCAGTCATGGCCGAGGCGTATGCGCGCATGGCGCTGGCAAGGCGTTCGCCTTCGCGATTGCGTGCGGTAATAAATTCTTCAATGGCCAGACGTGCGGTTTCCAGGCACTGTTTTTGCCATTCGGTGCTTGAATCAGGTTTGGCTTTCTGGCTGGGCCAGCTAACCAGGTCTATCAGTTTGGGGGCTTCGGTTTCAGGAATAATGGCACGCACGTCTGCCAGCAGGGTGGCAATACCTTGCAGCAATGCCGGGTCTATTGAAAGGGTACCCGCATCCTGGTTTTTAATGAAGGAAACCCGTGCTTCCAGTTTTCCACGGTTGATTTTGCCGGTGAGCAGCTCACGCAGGCCGTTTTCCGTTTGCCGCAATTCATCGGGAATGCGAAAATTCAAATCCAGATAACGGCTGTTAACACTTTTAAGTTCTACGGTAATGTTACCCAGTTCCGATTCGGTCTGGGCGCTGCCAAAAGCAGTCATGCTTTGAATCATAAATATTTCCAAAGTATATGTTGGTAAATTTTGTTGCTGTGGTATGTTAATCCACAACGGACAATAAGGAAAACCCCAATTTTCAATGTCCTCATACTACAATGTTAGCAACGTAAATAACATAGGTGAAAGCATGCCCGGCAATGATCTGACAATAGACTTCAAACGACCTTCAGACAGGGAACCCAACGGCTTGCGAAATGTGCAGGTTGAGCGTTCTTACACACCCTATGCAGAAGGATCAGTATTAATCAAAATGGGCAATACGCATGTGCTGTGCAATGCCAGCGTTCTGGAGAAAGTGCCACCTTTTTTAAAAGGGCAGGGAAAAGGTTGGGTAACGGCCGAGTACGGCATGTTGCCCCGGTCTACCCATACCCGCAGTGATCGCGAGGCAGCTCGCGGCAAGCAAAGTGGCCGCACCCAGGAAATCCAGCGTCTTATTGGCCGCAGCCTGCGTGCCATTATCGATCTTGAAAAGCTGGGCGAGCGCACCATTCACCTGGATTGTGATGTGATTCAGGCCGATGGCGGCACCCGTTGCGCCAGTATTACCGGTGCCTGGATTGCCCTGGCTGATGCGGTTTCACACCTGCTCAAAACCGGACAACTCACCGAAAATCCGCTTAAAGATCGAGTGGCGGCCATTTCTGTGGGTATGTACAGGGGCTATCCTGTCCTGGATCTGGATTACGAAGAGGATTCCAACTGCGACGCTGACATGAATGTGGTCATGACGGGCAGTGGCCAGTTTGTCGAGGTTCAGGGTACTGCCGAAGGGCATGCCTTCAGCCGCCAGGAGCTGGATAGCCTGCTGATGCTGGCTGAAAAGGGAATTGCCGGTTTGCTGCGCGTTCAGCAAGATGCATGGCCGGTTTAATCATTGTCAAGTAACAACAATCAGGACGTAATGTGGTGAGTTTCAAGGGAAAAGTGGTACTGGCTTCCAATAACCAGGGTAAGCTGAAAGAGTTCAAGGCATTGTTCGAGCCTCTGGGCATAACGCTGATTCCTCAAGGGGAGCTGGGCGTGCCCGAGGCCGACGAGCCTTTTGACACGTTTGTGGAAAATGCCCTGGCCAAGGCGCGTCACGCCAGCAAGTGTACCGGACTGCCTGCGATTGCCGATGACTCTGGTTTGACCGTTAATGCACTGGGTGGTGCACCAGGCGTATTGTCAGCCCGTTATGCCACCTTGTTCGGTGAGGAAAAATCAGACCAGAACAATAACCTGCGTTTGTTAAAACAACTGGAAAATGAAACTGACCGTTCTGCTGCCTATATCGCTTTGCTGGTGTTTGTAAGGTCTGCCGCTGACCCTTGTCCCATTATTGCTCAAGGTATCTGGAAAGGAAAAATTGCCACACAGGCAGCCGGTAATAATGGTTTTGGCTATGATCCTTACTTTTATTTGCCTGAATTGGGTTGCACGGCTGCCGAGTTGGCGCCTGAAGTGAAGAACCGCCAAAGTCACCGGGCAATTGCCCTGAAAAAACTGCTTGCCGAGCTGCAGGATTGAATCAAGGCATCATGAAAGAAATCATTCCTGTTTTTCCCGAGCTTTCCCGCCCAAAGAAACAGGTGGGTGGGATGGTCAACCGCGACATTTCATTTACCCAAGGCTTGCCGCCATTGTCTTTGTACATTCATGTGCCTTGGTGTGTAAAAAAATGCCCGTATTGCGACTTCAATTCGCATGCGCAAAAGGGCGAGTTACCAGAAGAGCGCTATCTGGATGCCCTGTCTGCCGATCTTGAACAAACCCTGCCGCTTATATGGGGGCGGCAAATTCATACGGTGTTTATTGGCGGTGGCACGCCCAGCCTGCTTTCCGCACAAGCGGTAGAGCGCATGATGGCCATGCTGCGTAATTATTTAAATCTCTGGCCAGACACCGAAGTCACCCTGGAAGCCAATCCCGGCACGGCAGAGGCGACACGCTTCAAGCATTATGCCGAATCTGGCATTAATCGGATTTCACTTGGCATACAAAGTTTTGACGATACAGCGTTGGGAGTATTGGGACGTATTCATGATAGCCGCCAGGCCATAGAAGCGATTGAAATGGCGCAAAAGGCTGTCAGCCGCGTTAACCTGGATCTTATGTATGCCTTGCCGGGCCAAACCCTGGCGTCTTGTCGAAAAGATCTTGAGACCGCCCTGTCTTTTGGTACCGATCACTTGTCTTTGTACCATCTCACGATGGAACCCAATACGGTTTTTGCCAAATATCCGCCTTCGGGCTTGCCCGATGACGATGCCAGCGCGGCCTTGCAGGACATGTTAATCGAACTGACTGCCGCACAGGGGTTTGAACAGTATGAGGTATCCGCTTATGCCCGTCCAGGGGCAAGGGCTAAGCATAATGTAAATTATTGGGAGTTTGGCGATTACATTGGGATTGGCCCCGGTGCGCACGGCAAGCTTAGTTTTCATGACCGCATTGTACGCACTGCCAAAGTGCGTAACCCCGATTCCTGGATGGAAAAAGCCTTGCTGCGTGATGGTTCCCATTTGGCTGAAGAACGTCAGCTGGATAGCGCTGAATTGCCTTTCGAGTTTATGCTGAATGCATTGCGCCTTAAAGATGGGGTGCCGGTGTCGTATTACGAAGAACGCACCAGCCTGTCCCTGGCGGGTATTAGCCGTCAACTCGAGGCAGCGCTTCAAAAAGGCCTGCTGGATGCCGACCCCATGCGTATCAAGGCTTCACCGCTTGGCTGGCGTTTCCTGAACGATTTGCAAGGGATGTTTCTATAATGCACCAGCATGAGGCATCCTGTTTCATTTGCACCAATGTGGTGCAAAAATTTTCTGTATTTATGCATCAAGATGCTGCGATAATGATGTAAATCGCTCATTAGTGTGCATAAATAATTGGCACGATTATTGCTTTATTTGTATTGAACGGCCTGATTGGCTTGCAATTACGCTTTCCCTGGAGAAAACATGACAACCCCACAAGATATCCTGAAATTGATGAGTGAACGTGAAATCACTTTTGTGGATTTCCGCTTTACCGATACGCTTGGTAAAGAGCATCATATGACTGTTCCTTCCAAAATGGTTGATGAAGACAAGTTTGAGTCTGGCCAGGCTTTTGACGGGTCCTCTATTGCCGGCTGGAAAGGTATCGAGGCATCGGATATGCTGTTGATCCCTGACGCAAACTCGGCCCGTATTGACCCGTTTCGCGAAGAACCAACCCTTATCCTGACTTGTGATGTGGTTGAGCCTTCCGATCTCAAGGGATATGACCGTGACCCTCGTTCTTTGGCCAAACGCGCTGAAGCTTACCTGAAAGCCAGTGGCCTGGGTGATACTGCTTATTTTGGCCCCGAGCCCGAATTCTTTGTATTTGATGGCATTACCTGGTCTGATGACATGTCCGGTTGCTCGTATAAAATCAAATCCGATGAAGCTTACTGGTCTCGCAGTGAAGAGTCCGAGCAGGGCAATCATGGCCATCGCCCACGTGTCAAGGGCGGTTATGTCCCTGTTTCACCCGTGGATTCTTTTGCGGATATGCGTTCTGAAATGTGCCTTTTGCTTGAGCAGCAGGGCGTACCGGTAGAAATCCATCACCATGAAGTGGCCGGTGCCGGCCAGCTGGAGATTGGTACCAAATTCAGCACCCTGGTAGAGCGTGCCGACTGGAACCAGATCATGAAATACACTATCCATAACGTTGCCCACGTTTATGGTAAAACAGCCACCTTCATGCCAAAACCTGTGGTGGGTGATAACGGCTCAGGCATGCACGTTCACCAGTCTATCTGGAAAGATGGCCAAAACCTGTTTGCCGGTAACGGTTATGCAGGCTTGTCTGAATTTGCCCTGTACTATATTGGCGGTATCATCAAGCATGCCCGTGCCCTGAATGCGATTACCAATCCTGGCACCAACTCTTACAAACGCCTTGTGCCTCATTATGAAGCACCGGTAAAACTGGCTTATTCCGCACGCAACCGTTCTGCTTCCATTCGTATTCCTTATGTCGGGAATCCAAAAGCGCGTCGTGTAGAAGCCCGTTTCCCCGATCCTCTGGCTAACCCGTACCTGGCATTTTCCGCCCTTATGATGGCTGGTCTGGATGGGGTCCAGAACAAGATCCATCCTGGTGATCCTGCTGATAAAAACCTGTACGATTTGCCCCCGGAAGAGGATAAAAAAATCCCAACCGTGGCCGCTTCACTGGAAGAAGCCCTGGCAGCACTGGATGCAGACCGCGAGTTCCTGACACGTGGTGGCGTATTCAGCAATGAAATGCTGGATGCCTATCTTGAATTGAAAATGCAGGAAGTAACCCGTTTGCGTATGACAACCCACCCGGTTGAATACGATTTGTATTATTCACTGTAAGCTGACAGTAGCTAACATGACATGACATGACAGGAGAAGAAAATGCACATGAACGGGCTTTCTCCTGTCACTCTTCAGGATTGCAAGGCATTTGAGCTGCTTTCCACGGCCGTTTTCTTGTTAGACCAGGATGGCATAATACGGTGGGTGAACAATGCGGCGCAAAATCTGCTTGAACGTTCAAGCCGCTCTTTGGAGGGTTTGGACGCCAAAAAACTGTTTGAAGATGAAAGTGCGTTTGAGCACGCTTTTTCGGCCATTTTGCATGGTGAATCCAGTTCATTTGGATTAATGGACAGTCTGGTTAAAAACCAGGGGCAAGACAAGTTGCTGGTGAGTGCCACGTTGCAACGGTTGTACCAGCAGCCCTGGAGCGTGATTCTGGAAGTGCGTGAAATTGAACAGCATACGCTGGCCCAACGCAATGAACGGCTGATCAAAGAACTGGAAATTCATCAGGAAACCTTTCGTAATCTGGGTCATGAGGTTAAAAACCCCTTGGGTGGATTAAGAGGGGCTGCGCAATTACTCGAGATGGAGTTGTCTGATCCTGCCTTGCGAGAGTATACCCAGGTAATTATTGCCGAGGCCGACCGTTTGCAAGAACTGGTTGATCGCCTGATCAGGCCGGGCCAGGGAAATCTGGAATTGTCTGCCATTAATATTCACGAAATTTGTGAGCGTGTGTATGCCTTGCTCAAGGCAGAATACCGGGATGATATTACGATTGTGCGCGATTACGATGCGTCAGTTCCCGAGATGCAGGCGGATAGGGATAAATTGCTGCAGGCATATCTTAATATTGGCCGGAATGCCGCCCAGTCATTGCTGTCCGGCAACATCAAGGACAAGCCTACTATTACCTTAAGGACCCGCGTCCTTAACCGGCATTTACTGCTGAATAAATTGTATCGACTGGTGGTGGTAGTGTCTGTGATAGACAATGGTGCGGGCGTGCCTGAAGCGTTGCATGATCGTGTTTTTCATCCTTTGGTAACAGGAAGGCCAGATGGGACGGGCTTGGGGCTTAGTTTGGCCCAGGAGTATGTGCGCCAGCATGGTGGACTCATCGAGTTTGATTCGGTGCCGGGAAGAACGGAATTCAGAATATTGCTACCATTGGAAACCGTATGAAAAAAATATGGGTCGTTGATGATGACCAGGCCATTCGTTGGGTACTGGACAAAGCTTTGCAAAAGGCAGGCATGCAGCCACGTTGCTTTGAGCGGGTGGGTGATTTGTTGCAAGCCCTGCAAGCTGAACGTCCAGATGTCCTGCTTACCGATATCCGCATGCCAGATATGTCTGGGCTTGAATTGCTAAAGCAGGTCAAGCACCAATACCCTGAGCTTATCGTGATTGTCATGACGGCCTTCACTGACTTGGAAAGTACGGTCAGTGCGTTTCAGGAAGGTGCTTTTGATTATCTGGTCAAGCCGTTTGATATCAATGAGGCCTTGGCCCTGATTGCCCGGGCGGTAGAGCAGGCCGCGTCAAATACAGCTAGTGCCGATATTGCCGTTTCGGCCATCGACAATGATTCCGTTGACAAGATGATGAGTAAATCATCGTCCCGTGCAATGCAGGATATTTTTCGGGCCATCGGCAGGTTGGCACCATCTAAAGTAACGGTCTTAATTACCGGAGAGTCAGGTACCGGTAAAGAGTTGATCGCCCGTGCTTTACATAAGCATGGGGCGCGTGCAAATAAACCGTTTGTGGCGTTGAATGCGGCGGCGATCCCCAAGGATTTACTGGAAGCTGAATTGTTCGGCCATGAACGGGGGGCATTTACCGGAGCAGGCCAATTGCGCAGGGGGCGTTTTGAAGAGGCTAATGGTGGAACCCTGTTCTTGGACGAGATCGGGGATATGCCACTGGATTTGCAAACCCGCCTGTTGCGGGTCCTTGCTGAAGGCAGCTTTTACCGGATTGGGGGTACCCAGCCTGTGAATGTTGATGTGCGCATTATTGCCGCTACCCACCAGCCACTGGAAACCAGGGTGGCACAGGGCAGTTTTCGTGAGGATCTTTTCCATCGCCTGAATGTTATTCGCCTGCGTGTGCCGCCTTTGCGGGAACGTAAAGAAGATATCCCGCGTTTGGTCAGGCATTTTCTTCAGCTTTCTGCGGTCAGTTTGGGGGTGAGTGCCAAGCGTCTAAGCCCGGAAGCCATGCAGGTATTACAGGAGTTTGATTTTCCGGGTAACGTCAGGCAACTGGAAAATTTCTGTCACTGGCTTACGGTGATGTCGGCTGCCAATCTTATTGAAAAACAGGATTTACCGCCCGAGCTGTTAAATAACGCGGTTTCTTGCCCTGAGACGGAAAATGTATCCGGGTATATGGTGCCAACAGAAAGCATCAGTGCTGAATATCGCCCGGATTTGGCTGGCGCAAGCTGGCAACAATTATTGGAAAAAGAAGTGCAGGCCCAACTGGCACAGGATACTTCGGGCATTATGGATAATCTGACTGCCGAGTTTGAAAAGACCATACTCGGGATCACACTTGCCTATTGCCGCGGACACCGTACCGAGGCAGCCAATCGTTTGGGAATTGGCCGCAATACGATTACCCGCAAGCTGAAAGCCCTGGGGCTGGATGACGATTAATCACGCGGTCTAGCGCATGAAAGCTTGCTCACGCAGGCTGGAAAGGCTGTCGCGACGAATGAAATCACTGACTTCCTGGCTATTGGGGTTATTGATGATTTCGTTGGGGCTTGACCATTGCAGCAGTTTGCCGTGACTCATGATGCCTATTTTATCGGCAATCGCAAAGGCTTCGGCCTGGTTATGGGTAACCAGGATGGCGCTAAGCTTGTTTTCTTTAAGAATTTCGCGCACCTCAAAGGCCAGCCTTTCGCGGCTGTCGGTGTCCAGGTTGGAAAACGGCTCGTCAAGCAACAGTATTTTGGGTGAGGGGGCGATGGCACGTGCCAGCGCAACCCGTTGTTGCTGGCCACCTGACAATTCATGCGGGTAACGTTTGCGGGTATCAGAAAGGTTGATCAAGCTGAGCATTTCTGCCGTTCGGCTTTTAATGTAAGACTTGTCTTTTTTCTTCAGGCCAAATGCAATGTTTTGTTCTATGGTCAAGTGGGGAAACAGGGCGTAATCCTGAAACATCATGCCGATATGCCGGTTTTCCGGTTCTACCATTTTTCCGGGAGCGGATAGCACTATATTGGCCAGCTTGATTTCACCGGAATACACCGGCTCAAACCCGGCAATAGATCTTAATACCGTGGTTTTGCCACAGCCCGAGGGGCCGAGCAGGCAACCAATTTCACCTTCTTGCAATGAAAGGGAAAAATTTTCAACCACGACTTTCAGCTGTTTTTGCTGAGGGTAGGCCAGTTTGATTTTATCCAGTATGAGAAGCTGATTCATGGGTTTAATAGTTGGATTTCAGTTGTGATTTGGCCAGTATGATGACAGGTAATAGCCCCGCCAGAACAATGATAAGTGCGGCAATGGCGCCTTCTTCATAAGTGCCACGGGCTGCTTCGGCATAAAGCCAGGTAGACAGGGTTTCAAAGTTCAGTGGGCGCAACAATAAAGTTGCGGAAAGTTCTTTCATGGCATCCACAAAAATAAGCAGTGAGGCGGCTCCAATGGCCGGTTTCAGCAAGGGCAGGTGAATTTTGTAGAAAGTTTGCCGTGAAGATTGGCCCAGAATGCGGGAAGCATTTTCAAGTGAGGGTGGGATGCGCGCCAGCCCAGCCTCTATGCCGCCTACGGAAATGGCCATAAAGCGAATGACATAGGCAATGATAATGCCGCTCATGCTGCCCATGATATAAAGCTGGGGAGGCAGCTGGAACAGGAAAGACATGCTGTCGGAAATAAGGGTATCTATAAGCGCATAGGGAGTAAGCAGGCCAATTGCCAGCACCGTGCCGGGTATGGCATATCCCAGGCTGCTTGCACGTACGATGAATTTACCCATGGTAAAACGGGGGTTGCGTACCACCCATACAATTAACAAGCCACACATAACGGTAATGAGCGTGGCAACGGCTGCAACGGTAATGGTGTTGAATGTTCCCCTGATCAGGTCATCGGAAACCGTACCAACGGCTTCCAGGCGTTTTATGCTTTCCGAAACCAGATAAATGGCAGGTATGATGAAGCCGCAGATAACCGGAAACCAGCCTAAGGCCATGGCAATAAGTGCCTGTATGCCGTGCAGTTTTTGAGGCTGTATGGGATGCATGCGTTGTGTGTTTGCATAACGCTGGCGCTGCCGTCCATGACGTTCCAGCCAGATTAAGGTGGTGACGACAATCAGCATGAAAATGGCAATTTGTGCCGCGCCTGCCAGGTTGGAGCGGGATATCCAGGTAGTGTATACCGAAACGGTCAGGGTTTGGATACCCAGGAATTCCGAGGCCCCGATATCATTCAGGGTTTCAAGCAGTGCCAGGCTAATGCCAACGGCAATGGCGGGACGGGCCATTGGAATAACGACACGAAAAAATGCCTCGCGACGGGTGCAGCCCAGCGTACGTGCGGCTTCTATTAGATTGGCGGCTTGCGTCATGAACATGACACGGGTACTTAAATAAACATAGGGGTACAGTACAAAACCCAGCAGAACAATTGCACCACCCATGGAGCGGATATCCGGGAGCCGGAATTGGCGTGGTGATGTGTAGCCAAGCAGATCACGAATAACAGACTGGATAGGCCCCAGCGGGTGCATGACATCAAGATAAGCAAAAGCCATGATGTAGGTGGGAACAGCCAGGGGCAACAGTAATGCCCACATTAATATGGATCGGGTTGGAAACTGGTAGGCGGTTGTTAGCCATGCACTGCCGGTGCCCAGGCAAGCAACCACAATGGCGACGCCAACCAGCAGAATCAGCGTGTTGCCCAGAGAGTTTGGAATGACATTTTGCAGCAGGCCAATCCAATGCTGGAAGTCACCGGTAAAAGCGTGCCACAACAGCGTGAGTACGGGAGCGAGCACGCAGAAGGCCACACCAAGAACTAGATAGGTTGAAGCATTAAGCGATTGTGTTTTTTTTAATGGTGGCTGTTGCAAGGTGTTTTCTAACATGCTTTTAGTAATAGTTAAGGGCGATACGCATTAAACGTACCGCCCTTATTGTAAAACAGTTATGGACTTAGTTGTCAAAACCCACTTTGTCAACAAGTTCACTGGCTTGTTTACGGAATTTGGCAATTTCAGTCACTGGCAGGTCGTCAACCTGAAGTTCGCCAATCGCGGTCATGACCGGATCCATTTCAACGCCTTTGCGAATAGGGTATTCGTAATTGGTTTTTGAGTAAAGCTGTTGGGCCTGGTCGGAAACCAGGTATTCTAAAAATTTGACGGCGTTTTCATGGTTGGGTGAGTGTTTGGCAATGGCTGCACCAGTAATGTTTACATGGGTACCGCTGTCTTTAGGGTTGGCAAATGTTGGACGAATGACCTTGATGGCTTCACCCCATTTGTATTGTTCACTGCCAGGTTCAGCATTTTTCATGCGTCCTACGTAATAGGCATTGCCGATACCAATATCGCAAATGCCTCCCAGAATGTCACGGGCCACTTCGCGGTCGCCACCGGCTGCCTTGCGGGCCAGGTTGTTTTTGACGCCTTTAAGCCATTCTTCTGTTTTTTCCGTGCCGTTATGGGCAATCATGGCAGCGATCAGGCTGGTGTTGTATGGATGCTGGCCAGAACGGATGCAGACTTTGTTTTTCCATTTGGGATCAGCCAGATCTTCATAGGTGAAGGTGTCCAGGTCAAGTTCTTTGGCGACATACAGAACCCGGTCGCGCAGGGAAAAGGCAAACCATTTATTGTCAGGGGAACGCAGATTCTCGGGGATGATTTCTTTCAAGACTTTTGAGTCAACCGGTTGCACAAGGTCCTGGTCGACGACATCCAGTAGTTTGCCAATGTCTACGGTCATCAAGACGTCAGCAGGAGAGCGTTCACCCTCGGACTTGATGCGCTCGGGTAAACCGTCTTTGATGAATACGGTGTTTGCCTTGATGCCTGTGTCTTTTTCAAAGGCTTCCAGAATAGGTTGTATAAGGCGGGGTTCACGGGTTGTATAAAGATTGACTTCACCAGCGGCAAGTGCGGAAGTACTAATTGTTAGTGCACTTAATGTAAACAAACCTTTTTTGAACAGGGTCTTTCCGGAAATCATGAGAGATAATCCTTAATTGTTGAATGAGAATGATTATTAAATCTAATACCAAAGAATTAAACCACATAATCAATTTTTTTTAAAGTAAATATTTTCTATCCTTGCTAATATATTTACAGTATTATTTATTGGTATCTGATTCAGTAACAAATAAGTCTTGGTTTAATAAAAAGGGATTCCCATGAATAAGAAAACTATTCAAACAGATAAAGCGCCTGCAGCCATTGGTCCATACTCACAGGCGGTTGTTGTGCCGGTTGGCAGCACAGTTTATTTATCTGGTCAAATCGGTCTTGATCCTGTAACGGGTGAGCTGGTTTCTGAAAATTTCGAAGAACAGGTTCGGCAGGCATTTGCCAATATGACGGCAATTATTCATGCGGCAGGCGGTTCATTGAACAGTATTGTCAAACTAACCCTGTTTGTGACGGATATCCGTAACTTCGGTATTGTCAATGCGGTTATGTCCGAGATTATTCCTCAGCCTTTTCCCGCACGTTCAACCGTAGAAGTCAGTGCCTTGCCTAAAAATGCCCAGTTTGAAGTTGAAGCCATTATTATTGTGTAATCCAGCTTTTTTTATGGGTAAATTTTCAAGGTGCCTGAAAACGTAGTTCCACAATCATCCAGGCCCGGACTGTTGGATAAAAAATTCCAATCATTGGGCCTGGAGGTTGATTTTGATTTTGTGCTTCATTTGCCATTGCGCTATGAAGATGAGACCGAGATTCACAAAATTAGCCAGATTTATCCTGGCATGAGTGTCCAGCTTGAAGGGGTGGTTATCCATTCTGAAGTGGTTTTTAAGCCCAGAAAGCAGCTTGTTGCTACTTTTAAAGATGATACCGGGCAAATTTCCCTGCGCTGGATTCATTTTTATCCGAGTCAGCAAAAAATGCTTGAGAAAGGGGGGCTGGTTCGCCTTCGCGGAGAGGTGCGCGGCAGCAGCATGTGGGGATTTGAGTTAATCCACCCAAAAATGAGCAAGGCCGGAGAAGCTTTACCCAAAACCCTGACACCTGTGTATCCAACGACAGAAGGGCTGGCCCAGCCAAGTATCAGGAAGGCAGTGTTGGCTGCATTGTCACGTACGGTGCTTGATGACACGTTGCCCGAAGTTATCCAGAAAAAGTATCAACTTCCTGATTTTGCAGACTCCATAAAGCAACTGCATCAACCGCCTGTTGGTACAGATCCCTGGCAATTAACGCAAAAACTGCATCCTGCGTGGTTAAGAATCAAGTTTGATGAGTTGTTGGCGCAGCAGTTGGCCCTGGCTGCGGCAAGAGCGGCCAGACAGCAGAAAAAATCATTTCCCATGCAGCTTCAACCACACAAACTGGCGGACAGCTTGCTGGCAGGGTTGGCTTTCTCATTAACCGCGGCACAAAAAAGGGTTATTGACGAAATCAACCATGACTTACAGCGGGAGTACCCCATGCATCGCTTGCTGCAGGGGGATGTTGGTAGCGGAAAAACCATTGTGGCCGCGATGGTGGCGGCAACCGTACTGGAAAATGGCTTTCAGGTTGCGATTATGGCACCTACCGAAATCCTGGCCGAGCAGCATTTCATCAAGATGAAACAATGGTTCGAGCCTATGGGCGTCGAGGTGGCATGGCTAAGTGGCAGCTTACGGGCTAAAGTGAAACAGGAAACGACCAATGCGATTGCCTGTGGTAAGGCGCAACTTATTATTGGCACCCAAGCCCTGATTCAAAAAAATATCGAGTTTCACCGCCTGGGCTTGATGATTGTGGATGAGCAGCACCGCTTCGGGGTAGGGCAGCGGCTAAGTTTAAGCCGTAAAGGTGAGCATCTGCTGCAAAACCAGTATATGGTACCCCATCAGCTTAATATGAGTGCGACACCCATTCCCCGATCATTGGCAATGACTTTTCTTGCCGATCTGGAAGTTTCGGTGATTGATGAGCTTCCGCCTGGCCGTATCCCTGTCGTCACCAAGCTTTTTTCCGATAACCGGCGTGACGAATTGCTTGCGCATGTAAGGCAAGAAGTTAAAAACGGCCGCCAGGTTTATTGGGTTTGCCCGCTGGTGGAAGAAAGCGAGGCGTTACAGTTGCAAACGGCAGTAGATACACATGCCCGTTTGCAGGAAGAGCTGCCTGATGTTCGCAGTGGCCTGTTGCATGGAAGGCTTAATACTCATGAAAAAGCTGCGGTTATGGATGCCTTTGTACGGCATGATCTGGACTTGCTGGTGGCCACAACGGTTATTGAGGTGGGGGTTGATGTGCCCAATGCATCGCTCATGATCATAGAGCATGCCGAGCGTTTTGGCTTGGCCCAGCTTCACCAGCTGCGTGGCAGGGTGGGAAGGGGGCAGGCCAATTCCGTTTGTGTCCTGCTTTATCAACAGCCCTTATCGAAGGTGGCTTCGCAGCGCCTTAAAGCCATGTATGAAACAACCGACGGATTTGAAATTGCCCGGCGTGACCTGGATCAAAGAGGGCCCGGCGAGTTTCTGGGGGTACGCCAATCGGGCTTAGCCTTGTTGCGTTTTGCCGATATTGAAGCGGATTACCCGATTGTGGAACAGGCAAGAGAGGCTGCGCAAGAATTGCGGGAAAACTATCCTGACGCAGTAGCAAAGCACCTTCATCGCTGGATGCGAGGAAAAGAAGATTATATTCGCACCTGACATTTAGCCGTTTTTTATGTTGAATTGACGTAATTTAACTTTTATATTGCCAAGATTACAGGTTCATGTATATTTCGATAGTTTTATTTTGTTAAAATAATAGAGAAAATCTATTATCAGGAATTTGCGTGTGACACTTACTGAACTTAAATACATTATTGCCGTAGCAAGAGAGCGGCATTTTGGCCGTGCCGCAGAAGCTTGCTTTGTAAGTCAGCCAACACTTTCAGTCGCCATTAAAAAGCTGGAAGAGGAACTGGGTGTAACTATTTTCGAGCGAGGTGGCAGTGAAGTAGGGGTAACGCCTATTGGCATGCGTATCATCTCCCAGGCACAAAAAGTGCTCGAGGAAAGCGCCAATCTAAAAGAAATTGCCAGACAGGGTCATGACCCTTTGGCTGGCCCGCTAAAAGTGGGCATTATTCATACCATTGGCCCTTATCTGTTACCCAAGCTTATTCCGGTACAAATCCAGCAAACTCCGCAAATGCCCCTGATATTGCAGGAAAATTTTACGGTTCGCCTGCTTGAACTGTTACGCCAGGGAGAGCTTGATTGCGCTATTATGGCATTGCCTTTGCCTGATGCCGGGCTTGAAATGAAACCTTTATATGATGAGGATTTCGTGGTTGCCGTACCAACCAATCATCGCTGGGCCAATGAAAAGTCGCTAAGTACCGATGATCTTAAACAGGAAACCATGCTTTTACTGGGCTCTGGCCATTGCTTTCGTGATCAGGTTCTGGAAGTTTGTCCCGAAATGTCCCGTTTTTCGGCTGCCGATGATGGCATCCAGCGTTCTTTTGAGGGATCTTCGTTAGAAACAATCCGCCATATGGTTGCGGCTGGTCTGGGTATTACGCTATTGCCCACAAGTGCGGTTTTGGAGCAGCAGGCATCAGAGAATGATCTGGTTAAGTATATTCCAATCAAAAAACCGGTTCCAAACCGTCGTATTGTTTTGGCGTGGCGTCGCAGCTTTACCAGAAGCGCCGCTATCGAAGCCTTGGCCCAGGCCGTTTTTTCATGTCATTTGCCTGGCGTGCATATGCTTCCCAATGAAAAATCCTTAACCTTGCCTGCATTTTCAGCATAATAAAGGCTATTTACCAACGATTGTGGGGTTTGTAAAACTCCTGACATAGTCCTTTATTATCCTTTGCATATTTTTATGCAACCTGTTAATGAAGGATACCCCATGAGCGATCTGGATCGTGACGATATTCCAAGCAATCACAGCCAAGCTGAGTCATTTAATGAATTGCTTGGAAAACAGCTGGCCCGCCGTGGCTTTTTAAAAGCAAGTGCGGGTGCCAGTACACTGGCGTTTTTTGGCTTTTCACTGAACAAGTCTGCTGCCTTTGCGCAGACAGCGGCAACAAGCTTGGCCGCGCCAGTTCCTTCCATGAGCTTTAAGGCTGTTGAAGCCAGCACCGCTGATAAAATCGTGGTCCCTGAAGGGTACCGTTATGCCGTGATCAATCGTTGGGGGGACCCACTGTTTACCGATTCTCCCAAATGGAAAGGTGACGCTACCGATGATTCTGCTGCACAAACCATGCAAATTGGTGACAACCATGACGGGATTCATTATTTTCCTATTAATGGCAGTAGCACTGAAGGCTTGATGGTTACCAACCATGAGTACATTAATCCTGATTATTTCTTTCCTGCCAATGTTCGCGTTGCGGGTGAAAACTGGAATGCAGACTGGGTTAAAAAATCACAACGCGCACAAGGCGTTTGCGTTAAACATATTCGTTATGATGGCCAGAACTGGAAAACAGTTCTTGATTCCAAATATAACCGTAGCATTAATGCCCTGGATACAGAAATGGTTCTTACCGGACCATCAGCAGGCCATGATTTGCTGAAAACCAAGGCAGATCCAAGCGGTACCGTTGTTTTTGGTACTTTTGGCAACTGTGGTAATGGTTATACCTTGTGGGATACCTACCTGACCTGTGAGGAAAACGTAACGGATTACTTTGGTAGCCTGAAAGAAGGCGTTGAAAGCAATACCTTGATGAAGCGCTATGGTGTCGCAACCAAAGCGTCTGACGACAGCTATCGTTGGGAAACCCATGACAAGCGCTTTGATGTGGCCGAAGAACCTAATGAGTGGATGCGCCACGGCTGGATTGTTGAAATTGATCCGTTTGATCCTGAATCCAAGCCCAGCAAACTGACGGCCCTGGGTCATTTCAAGCATGAGAATGCCGCCATGACCTTGGCTGCCGACAAGCGTGTTGTGGTGTATATGGGTGATGACCAGCGCAGTGAATATATTTATAAATTCGTCTCTGATGGCAAGTTTGACCCGGCCAACAAAGAGGCTAACCGTACTTTGCTGGATAAAGGTACCTTGTATGTCGCCCAGTTTGCTGATGGCGAACAGGCGGGTGACCTGAAAGGTAAAGGTAAATGGATTCCCTTGACGCTTGATACTGTTGGCCAGGATGGAAAAAAACTGGGTGAGTTGTTCAAGGACCAAGGTGAGTTGCTGGTAAAAACCCGCCTGGCAGCGGATGCCGTGGGTGCAACCCCCATGGATCGCCCGGAGTGGATTGCGGTTAATCCTCATACCCAGGAAGTTTATGTAACCCTAACCAATAACTCTGATCGTGGTAGCGATAAGGAACGCAAAGGCACCAATGGCCTTAAACATCCCGGCATTGATGATGCCAATCCACGTGCCAAAAATCCTTATGGCCAGATTGTTCGCTGGAATGAGTCAGGCAAGGATGCGGCGGCTGGCGAATTCGACTGGGATGTGTTTGTATTAGCCGGAAATCCTGAGGTTCATAAAGAACCCGGTAATTTGATGGCAGGTACACAAAACGTTTCTGCGAAGAACCTGTTTAACAGTCCTGATGGCCTGGCTTTTGATAAAGACGGCCGCTTGTGGATCCAGACAGACGGCAACTTTTCAGATCAGGGTAATTTTGCCGGTAATGGAAACAACCAGATGCTGGTTGCCATTCCCGAGACAGAAACCGGTAAAGGCGAGATCCGTCGTTTCCTGGTTGGTCCTTCCGGAAGTGAGGTGACTGGCATTACCTGGACACCAGATTACAAAACCGTTTTTGTCAATATTCAGCATCCTGGTGAATATGGTAAACATCCGCGTGCGCCTAAAGTGACTCCTCAGGAGGATCCCTTGGCGTTTTCCAAATGGCCCATGGGTGATAATGATGACCCGGAGGGAAGCGGTGGCCGTCCCCGTGCCGCAACCGTGGTGATTTGGCGTGAGGATGGTGGCGTGGTAGGTGCTTGACGCTTAAGCTACCGTTTTAGTTGCGCATATTTAAACCACTCCCTGCCTGTGCCGGGAGTGGTTTTTTTATCTGCTGGTTTTTATCCCGAATTTTCGGGTTAATGCCGTATACAAAGCAGTCCTGTTCAGTGTATGCTAGCCAAGTGATTATTCTACTAATTGGAGATTGAAGAAATGAATAAATCATTCCGCTTTACTTTGTTGGCAGCTGCCATGGGTATTTCAATGGGCATGGGCGTGGCTCAGGCAGAAAATGTCAAGATTGCAGTTGTGGGCCCGCTAACCGGTCCTGTTACGCAATACGGTGACATGGTGCGTGAGGGCGTAAAAACCGCCGTTGAACTTACCAATGCGGCTGGTGGTGTTAATGGTCAGCAAATTGAATTGGTTGAAGTTGATGATGCATGCGAACCCAAGCAGGGTCCTATCGCGGCAAACAGTGTCGTCAATCAGAAAATCGGTTTTGTGGTTGGTCCGGTTTGTTCGGGTGCAACCGTAGGCGGAGCCGCGGTTTATGATGAGCAGGGCGTGGTTATGGTAACGCCTTCAGCCACATCGCCCAACGTGACCGATGGCAAAAACTTTACCTTTATTTTCCGTACCATCGGACGCGATGACCAGCAGGGTCCTGCTGCTGCCAAATATATTATTGATTCGGTCAAACCACAAAAAGTGGCCGTTTTGCATGACAAGCAATCATACGGCCAGGGTATCGCCAGTGCGGTTCAGGATAACCTGAAAAAAGCCAATGTTGAAGTGGCTTTGTTTGAAGGTATTAATGCCGGTGAATCCGATTATTCTTCTATTATTACCAAATTGAAATCCCAAGGGGTTGATTTTGTGTATTACGGTGGTTACCATCCGGAAATGGGTCTGTTAATGCGTCAGGCTGCAGAGCAGGGCCTGAAAGTTAAATTCATGGGGCCTGAAGGTACAGGTAACCCGGAAATTAATGCCATTGCCGGTGATGCGGTTGAAGGCATGTTGC
Organism: Advenella sp. RU8; assembly: GCF_048381675.1. NCBI lineage: Bacteria > Pseudomonadati > Pseudomonadota > Betaproteobacteria > Burkholderiales > Alcaligenaceae > Advenella > Advenella sp. RU8. The sequence goes on along the minus strand of NZ_JBLWIS010000002.1, from coordinate 420,015 downwards.
TGACTTTGCCTGCTGATTACTCTAGCCTGCCAGAAAACCAGGATATTGTTAAAGCTTTCAAGGAAAAGGGTCGTAATGCATCCGGTGCGTTTCAGCTGACTTCTTACGCTGCTACTCAGGCTATTATCAATGCCATGAACGCAACCAAAAGCACTGATCCAGAAAAAGTTGCCGAGTACTTGCATGCTAATTCAGTGCCAACCGTTATTGGTGATTTAAGTTGGAATGATCAGGGTGACCTGAAAGATTTTAAATTTGATATTTACACCTGGCATAAAGATGGCAGTAAAACCGCTGTTAAATAATATCGGTTTATTGCTTTAAATGTGAATAAAAAACGCTGCTTATCAAGGCAGCGTTTTTTTATTTAATGACGCGATTTTTTAAAGGGTTTTGTTAAGTGGATATATTAGATAACTCTTTGTTTGTATAGGATAAATCTGGCTTTATCAATCCAGGCGAAGGGTGGTTTCAGCGTCAAACCAATGCAGGGCGTGGCTTCCATCTGGTACCACATAAATCGTATTGCCAGGTTTCAGCTGTTCTTGGCCTTGGGCATTGGCGTGAATGTTTTGCCTGATCACAATATTTGTATTGCCAACCTGGCCATGAATCAGTTGCTCAGACCCCAGTATTTCCACCATTTCAATTTTTACCGGTATGCCTGTATCATGGAGTGCGCAGTTTTCAGGCCTGAATCCCATAATGGCCTGTTTTTTATTTTTAGCCTGTTCTGCGATTTGGCTGTGATTGATAGGTAATACGGTACCGTCTTCAGTGGTTATTTTCCCTTCAATGCCAATATTCACATTAAGCAGGTTCATGGGTGGGGAACCAATAAAACTGGCGACAAAGGTAGAGGCAGGCCGCTCGAACACTTCCATGGGGGTGCCGATTTGTTCTGCAATCCCCTTATTCATGACAATCATGCGTTGTGCCAGGGTCATGGCTTCCACCTGGTCATGAGTGACATATAAGCTGGTGGTTGCCAGCCGGCGGTGCAACTTTTGTATTTCAAGCCTCATTTGCACGCGAAGCTTGGCATCCAGGTTGGACAGCGGTTCATCAAACAGGAATACTTTTGGTTCGCGTACAATGGCCCTGCCCATGGCGACCCGTTGCCGCTGCCCGCCAGACAATTGCTTGGGCCGGCGCTCAAGCAAATGGGAGAGTTCAAGTATTTCTGCGGTTTGTTGTACCCGTTCCTTGATTTGCTCCTTGGACATTTTTCGTATTTTCAAGCCATAGGCCATATTGTCAAAGACAGACATATGCGGGTAAAGTGCGTAGTTTTGGAACACCATCGCGATATCCCGCTGTGCGGGCTCAAGATGATTGATGCTGTGTGCATCTATCTGTATTTCGCCTTCGGTAACGGTCTCGAGGCCTGCAACCATGCGCATCAGGGTAGACTTGCCGCAGCCTGACGGGCCAACAATAACAATAAACTCCCCGTCTTTGATATCCATGCTAATGCCGTGGATAACCGCAACATTGCCAGGGTATGTTTTCTTGACGTTTTTAAAGCTGAGTGTTGCCATTATGAATAATCCTTATTTATTTTTCTGAATCTACCAGGCCTTTGACGAACCATTTTTGCATCAGTACAACGACCAGCCCGGGAGGAATCATCGCAAGCAGGGCGGTTGCCATGACCAGGTTCCATTCGGTTACGCTGTCGCCACCACCAATCATGGTTTTAATACCCACGACAATCGGTGTCATGTTTTCTGATGTTTTCATGACTAATGGCCATAAATACTGGTTCCAGCCGTAAGTAAACTGGATCACGAAAAGGGCCGCGATACTGGTTTTGGAAAGGGGGAACAAAATGTCCTTGAAAAAGCGGATGGGTCCGGCGCCGTCTATGCGGGCCGCTTCTACCAGCTCATCGGGAACCGTAAGGAAAAACTGCCGGAACAGGAAGGTGGCCGTTGCCGAAGCAATAAGAGGCAGGGTAAGGCCAGCATAAGAATTGGTCAGGCCCAATCCGGCGACAACTTCGAAGGTAGGAGAAATGCGGACCTCTACCGGTAACATCAGGGTGATGAAAATCATCCAGAAGCAAAGCATGCGAAAAGGAAAGCGGAAATACACCACGGCGAATGCCGACAGCATGGAAATGCTGATTTTGCCAATAGAGATGATCATAGCAATGACAAAAGACACCCATAGCATATTGCCTACTGGTGTGGTTTGCACTGAACTGCCGGTAAAGAGTACCTGCGCGTAGTTTTCAAGGAAGTGCGTGCCAGGAAGCAGGGAAATGGGGGCATTGGCTACTTCCCTGGCGGTTTGGGTAGACGCAACAAATGCGATGTAAAGCGGGAAGGCAACAATAATCAAACCGAAAATCAGGATCAGGTGTGCCAGTAAATCAAGCAAGGGGCGACGTTCAATCATGATGAACTCCTTTTGGGTCTGGTTCAGTATTGCACTTTACGGTCAACATACCGGAATTGGACAATGGTTAACAAAATGACGATAAACATCAGGATGACGGATTGGGCACCGGAAGAACCGTAATCAAATGACTTGAAGGCGGTTTTATAGACGTTGTAAACCAGGATGTTGGTTGAGCTGCCGGGGCCACCTTGTGTCGTGGTGTCAATAATGGCGAAGGTTTCAAAAAAGGCATACACCATGTTAATGACCAGCAGAAAAAAAGTGGTTGGTGATAATAATGGAAAAACGATGGTCCAGAAGCGGCGTGCCGGCGAGGCGCCATCAATTGCGGCGGCTTCAATGAGTGATTTGGGAATGGATTGCAAGCCTGCCAGAAAGAACAGGAAGTTATAGGATATTTGTTTCCAGACGGCAGCCATGACGACCAAAATCATGGCATCGGAAGAGTCCAGTCGGGGATTCCAGTCCATGCCCATTTGGGTAAGGTAAACGGCCAGGGTTCCGACTGCCGGAGAAAACAGGAAGGCCCAGAGCACACCCACTACGGCGGGTGCTACGGCATAAGGCCAGATTAGCATGGTCTTATAAAGCATGGCCCCTTTTATTACCCTGTCGGCCATGACGGCCAGCAGCAATGAGATGGAAAGGCCAATGACAGCAACCGCTATTGAAAAAACAAAAGTGACCGTGAAAGAGTCAAAATAGTAAGGGTTATTGAACAGGGCCGTATAGTTGTCCAGCCCAACAAACTGTTCGTCACCGCCAAAAGCGGATTCTATGAAAAAAGATTGCCATATTGCCTGACCGGCCGGCAGGAAAAAGAAGATCACCGTAATCAGAAGTTGTGGTGCAAGCAAGAGATAGGGCAGTAACTTATGGTTGAAAACGACGCGCTTTTCCATTATGCCTCTTGATGATAAATAGTAAAAAAAACAGCGAGCAGCCTAGATATTTTGCTCGCTGTTTATGCTTATGATTAATGTTTATTTATTGCTGTTTTCGAAACGCTGCAGCAATTCATTAGCCTGTTTTTGCATGTTTTCCAGGCCTTGCTCTACAGAAACTTTCTGGGCAAAAATGTTTTCCATTTCAGCGTCTTGAATGTCACGAATTTGTGGCAGGAAGCCAAGGCGCACACCACGGGATTCATCGGTGGTTTCAACGTTTAGCTGAATGAAAGGAACATCGGTACCCGGGTTCTTGTCATAGAAGCCTGATGCCTTGGTGAGTTCATAAGCCTCTTTGACCACAGGCACATAGCCGGTGTCCTGGTGCCATTTGGCAGCCACTTCGGGTGAGGCAATATATTGGAAGAACTCGGTAATGCCTTTATTGACTTCGGGGGATTTATTATTGAATACCCATAAAGAAGCACCGCCAATGACGCTGTTTTGCGGTGCGCCAGGAACGTCATCATAGTAGGGCAGGGTTGAAATGCCAAATTTGAACGGGGCGTTTTTGGCAAAGTTGGCGCGTGATCCGCTTGAACCGGTAAACATAGCGCATTTTCCTGAAGAAAACAGGGCGTTGGCGGCATCACCACGGCCACCGTATGTAAATGTACCGTCTTTGGCCATTTGGTTCAGGTAATTGAAATGTTTGACAAAGCCTTCCTTGTTCAATTCAATACGGGCATCAAGGCCATCGAAACCGTTATTTTTACTGGCATAGGGCAAATTATGCAAGGCAGAGAAGTTTTCAACCAACACCCAAGAAGGCCAAGCGGTTGTGTAACCGCATTCGATTCCAGCCTCTTTAAGTTTTTTGGCGGCTTCGTTGATCTGTGCGTAGGTTTTAGGTGGGGTATTGGGATCAAGGCCTGCTTTTTCAAACATGTCCTTGTTGTAATAGAAAACGGGGGTAGAGCTATTGAAAGGCATGGAAGCCAGTTTGCCATTGGGTTCGGAGTAATAGCCTGCAATGCCCGGGACAAATTTTTTCGGGTCTATCGGGTTACCCGCTTCTTCTGACATTTCCTGGATTGGCTTGATGGCTCCTTTGGAGAACATCATGGTTGCCGTTCCTACTTCAAAAACCTGGATGATGTCTGGTGCCTGACCTGCACGGAATGCGGCAATACCTGCATTCATGGATTCGCCATAGGCTCCTTTATAAGTAGGGTTGATTTTGTAGTCGGATTGTTTTTTGTTGAAATCACTGACAATTTCGTTAACCCGTTCACCCAAAGGGCCTTCCATGGAATGCCAGAAAGTGATTTCTGTGGCAGCATGGGTACTGAAGCTGGCTAGGGCAAAAACACTACCCAGGATGATTGCAGATTTTTTGATTTGCATATTACTTGCTCCGGTTAATTAATAACAGCATTCTTTTGGAATAGTTACTTCAGAAGTAAAGCAAAGATAATATGACCCGTTTATTACGATATGGTGAATTTATATAACCAATATGGAAGTTTTGCATGCCTTATAAAATCAAACTAAAATGGCAGGATTGTTAAATCCATCCTGAATTGGTAATAAAATTACGCAATCTTTTAAATGCCTGTCCAGTGTATGGTTTTGGTTTTATGCCTTTATAAGCCGGGCTTTTCTCCTAGAGTAAATTTTTCCATGAAACAAAATATAAAAATCGCCTTTATTGGCGGCGGTAATATGGCCATGGCAATGGCCAGTGGCATGATTGGCACGGTTTGCCAGGCCGGGGATATCCTGGTTATTGATATCAACACGGCAGGGCATGCACGCTGGCATGAAAAAGGAGTTAAGACAAGCGCACAGGTTACTGCTGATCTTGCACAATGCAAGGTATGGATTTACGCTGTCAAGCCACAAAACATGCATGAGGCCATTGAAAGCAGCAAAACCCATTTGCAGCCAGATACCCTGGTTATCAGCATTGCAGCGGGACTGAATACACAATCTTTGTCAACCTGGTTGGGTTCATGGCAAAGCCCATCGCCTGGACTGGTCCGTGTGATGCCTAATACGCCGGCCTTAATTGGCAAGGGCGTGACTGGTTTATATGCTATGCCATCACTGGCTGAAAAAGACATTTTGCTGGCAGAGCAAATCCTGTCCTCAATTGGTTCAGTTGTTCGGGTGCAGGATGAAAACCTGCTTGATGCGGTTACTGCACTTTCAGGCAGCGGTCCAGCCTATGTGTTTTTATTGATCGAATCCCTGATTGATGGTGCCAAGGCCCTGGGGCTTGAGTACAATCAGGCCAAGAAACTGGCCATTGAAACGGTATTGGGTTCTGCCGGGTTGGCTGCGGCATCAGATCTGGAACCAGGAACCCTGCGTGAAAATGTAACCTCCAAAGGGGGCACAACGGCTGCAGCGCTGGCTGTATTTGAGCAGCATGCATTCAGGGATACGGTTAAACAGGCTATGAAAGCTGCTTCTGACAGGGCGGTTGAAATGTCCAGGGAATTGGGTAAAACTTAATGAAATCAAAAGGTTATTTTGATCAGATATCATCCGCTCAGGCGTTGTTGGCAATTGTGCTAATGGGCCTGATTGTGGTGGCTTCCAACGTTCTGGTCCAGCCACAGTTTCATATTAATGAATGGCTGACTTGGGGCGCCTTAACGTACCCGGTGTCTTTTCTGGTTACCGATTTGCTTAATCGACGCTTTGGTCCGCAAGTCGCAAGAAAAATAGTGCTGGTTGGTTTTGTAGCCGCCATTATCGTTTCTTATTTATTGGCGGATGCCCGGATTGCCATCGCTTCAGGCAGTGCTTTTTTGGTTGCCCAGCTTGGCGATATTTTCATTTTTGACAAAATGCGATCACTAAGCTGGTGGAAAGCGCCATTTATAGCGGGTGCTTTGGCATCTGTTATTGACACTTTCCTGTTTTTTGCCCTTGCGTTTGCCGGTACTCCCGTTCCATGGGTCTCTTTGGCGTTGGGTGATATGGTAGTTAAATTGCTGGTTAGCACTTGTTTGCTGCTGCCTTTCAGAATGCTCATGTGGAATATCGGAAAACCGAAAAATTGCACGATTTGATGCCGGCCTAATGGTTTTCAAGGCTTTACCCAAAATCGGATTTTGTCTATGCTTTTGGGATTTACATTAATTGGTATAACGAGAAAAAAATGCAAGAGTTCTTACCTCAATTTATCCAGCAGCTGTTTAACGGCTTGTCACTGGGCGCCATTTATGCATTAATTGCGATTGGCTACACCATGGTGTACGGGATTATTGGCATGATTAACTTTGCCCATGGTGAGATTTACATGCTTGGCGGCTACGTAGGGTTGGTTACTTTATCTGCGATTGGCGTTAACAGTGGTGTTCCCATTCCCATTACGATTCTTTGCATGATCCTCATCGCTGTGGCGGTAACGGCGGTTTATGGTTATTCGGTAGAAAAAATCGCCTATCGGCCGGTACGAGGTGGGCCACGGCTGGTAGCACTTATCAGTGCCATCGGTATGTCCATTTTTTTGCAAAACTGGGTAGCGATTGGCCAGGGCTCGCGTGATATGGCTGTTCCCAACCTTATTCCCGGGGCTTTGCAGTTTACCGTTGGCGCCTCCGACTTTACCGTAACGATTACCTATGCACGGTTAATGATCATCACGGTGGTATTCTTCCTGATGGTTGGGCTGACTTTTTATATCAAGAATTCCAAAATGGGCAGGGCATCACGGGCTTGTTCCCAGGATATGCATATGGCCAACCTGTTGGGCATTGATACGAATAAAGTCATTTCCTTTACTTTTATTCTGGGTGCCATGTTGGCAGCCGTCGGCGGTGTCCTGATAGCCTTGACGATTGGCAAGCTGAATCCGTTTATCGGGTTTATTGCCGGCATCAAGGCATTTACGGCTGCTGTGCTGGGGGGCATCGGCAGTATTCCGGGCGCCATTCTCGGCGGGCTTTTGCTTGGGGTGGCCGAAACACTTGCGGCAGCTTATTTGTCTTCCCAGTATAAGGATATCGTTGCCTTTGGCTTGCTGATTTTCATTTTGCTGTTCAGGCCCAGTGGTCTGTTGGGTAAACCTGAAGTGGAAAAAGTGTAATGAAAAATATAAAAAGTGCATTTTTTGCAGCCCTGTTAACGGGCATCATGATTGTTCCCATTTTTGGGTTGCAACTTGAACGAAAAGGCATCAACACAGAGATCATTCCGCACTGGAGCATTTCCCTATGGGGTATGGCTCTTGTGTTTGTGGTGCAGTTGTTAAAGCCTTATATATTCAAAAAAAGACCGGGTGTGCGTTTTACCTTGCCAAGGGTCCCTTCGCTCAATCCAAAAACCAGCACTATGCTGTTGGGCTTGGTCTTTGTAGCGGCCGTTATCTGGCCATTTTTCAGTGGCCGCAGCCAGGTTGATATTGCAACGTTAGTACTTATTTACGTCATGCTTGCGCTTGGCCTGAATATTGTAGTGGGTTTTGCCGGCCTTCTGGACTTGGGTTTTGTGGGTTTTTATGCAGTAGGTGCTTACACTTATGCCTTGTTATATCACTGGGCTGGCTGGGGGTTTTGGGAGGCCCTGCCAGTGGCAGGCGTCATGTCGGCACTCTTCGGGTTTTTGCTGGGCTTTCCTGTCTTGCGCTTACGGGGCGATTATCTCGCCATTGTGACGTTAGGGTTTGGTGAAATCATCCGTTTGCTGTTGATTAACCTCTATCAATTTACCGGTGGCCCTGATGGGATTTCGGGTATCCCCAAGCCAACTGTCTTCGGTTATGAAATGACACGTAAGGCTTCGGTAGAAGGTGCCCAAACTTTTCACCAGTTAATGGGATGGAAATTTAGCACGATGGATGTCGTTATTTATTTGTATTTAATGGCATTGGTCTTGGCATTTATTACCCTTATCGTATCTAATCGGCTGGTTCGCATGCCAATCGGGCGCGCTTGGGAAGCGCTGCGTGAAGATGAAATTGCCTGCCGTTCATTGGGCCTTAATCCTACGCGAATCAAATTGTCTGCTTTTACTTTAGGTGCGACTTTTGCCGGTCTGGGTGGTGCGTTTTTTGCTGCCCGCCAAGGCTTGGTTAATCCCGAATCATTTACCTTTATCGAGTCGGCGCTTATTCTGGCGATTGTGGTATTGGGCGGGATGGGCTCTCAAATAGGCGTGATTCTGGCGGCTATTATCTTGACGGTACTGCCTGAGCTGGCAAGACAGTTTGCCGAGTACCGGATGTTGATTTTTGGCCTGGTAATGGTGTTGATGATGGTATGGCGTCCGCAAGGCTTGCTGCCGGTAAAACGTCCGCAAGTGGAGATTCCCAATGAGTAAAAAAATATTAAGCGTTGATGGCTTGATGATGCAGTTTGGCGGATTGCTGGCGGTTGATTCGGTAAGTTTTGATGTAAGCAAAAATGAGATTTTTGCTATTATTGGTCCTAATGGGGCGGGTAAAACAACGGTTTTCAATTGCGTTAGCGGTTTTTACAAGCCAACTGCCGGCAGCATCACGCTAAATGGCAAGTCAATTGCCGGTTATCCAAGCCATAAAGTTGCCCAGCATGGCGTAGTGCGTACTTTCCAGAACGTGCGCTTGTTCAAGAATCTTACCGTTCTTGAAAACCTGCTGGTCGCTCAGCACACACAAATAAAATCCGGTCTGTTACCAGGCTTGCTTAATTTGCGCTCCTATCGCCGCTCTGAAAAGGAAGCTTTGGACAATGCGGTCAAATGGCTCGATTTCATGGGTTTGCGCCAGTTTGCCAACCGTGAAGCCGGTAATTTGGCCTATGGACACCAGCGTCGACTGGAAATTGCACGCTGCATGATTACCAATCCTTGCTTGCTTTTGCTTGATGAGCCTGCTGCCGGATTGAACCCGCAAGAGAAAAAAGATCTGGCTGAATTGATCAATCAGTTGCGCAATGAGTTTGACATGTCAGTCTTGTTAATTGAACATGATATGAGCCTGATAATGGGTATTTCAGACCGTATTCTGGTCATGGAGCATGGCAAACCTATTGTCACGGACAAACCCGAAATCGTCAGGGCTGACCCTCGTGTTATTAAAGCCTATCTGGGAGAAGAGTAAGTGTTAAAACTGGAAAAGGTGAGTACCTATTACGGGGCTATCCAGGCATTGGATGAGGTAAGTGTCGAGGTCAATCAAGGGGAAATCGTAACCTTGATTGGGGCAAACGGTGCTGGCAAAACAACATTGCTCATGACGGTTTGCGGCAATCCCCGCGCCAGAAGTGGCGCCATTACTTTTCTTGGTGAAGATATTACTGAAGAGTCTACCCATAAAATCATGCAAAAGGGTATTGCCGTTTCGCCAGAGGGAAGGCGCGTGTTTCCTGACATGACCGTCGTCGAAAACCTGAAAATGGGTGGCTTTTATCTGAAGCCGCAGGAAATTGAGGAAGGCCTTGAGCATGTATTCAAGTTGTTTCCGCGCCTGAAAGAACGTGTCAATCAGCGTTCAGGCACAATGTCTGGGGGGGAGCAGCAAATGCTGGCGATTGGCCGGGCACTGATGAGCAAGCCACGCCTGTTGCTGCTTGATGAGCCTACGCTTGGCCTGGCGCCCTTGGTTATTGCCCAGATTTTTGAAATTATCAGGACCATTCGTGATGAAGGGGTAACCGTGTTTTTAGTAGAGCAAAATGCCAATAAGGCATTGCAGCTTGCCGATCGGGGTTATGTGCTTGAAACGGGTAAGGTGGTGCTGTCTGATACGGGTGCCAACCTGCTGATTAATGATGACGTGCGTAAGGCTTATTTAGGTCACTAGCCTACCAATATTTTCGTATCTAGGTCATTTTTCAATTTAGGTTAAAAAAAACCTGGTGCCGTTTTTGCGGTAACCAGGTTTTTTTATAAAGCAAGCAACTACATTCAAACTAGGTAGTTTCAGGACGATATTGCACGAAACAAAAACAATACGCCAGTACGGTGTATTTGCATCAAAAAATTAAATATTTAGTTTTTGGTGTCGTTTTGTATTTTTGGGTTGTGCGGATCACTCGTGTATTCCTGATCGTCATTGTCTGGATTGCTGTTGGCTGCATATTCTTGCCTGGAATCGATATGCTCATCGGTTTCATCATTTCCGTTTAAAGTATCTTCCAATGACACGATAGCATTACCGGATTTATCTTGGGCCATTTTATAAGCAGGCCTTTCCTTGACCGCACTTAGAAAGGATTGAATGTTTTGCATTTCTGCTGTGATGCATCCACGTGCTTCGGCCAGTTCAAGTGGGTAACACATCTGGATGTCCGCAGCGGTAAACTGGCTTCCACAGAACCAGCCGTGTTGGCCCAATTCTGCATCAATGAATTTGAGTTTTTTTTCAAGTTCGGGGATGACACTTGAATTGATGGTGCCATTAACCGCTTTCTTGAGGATGGAGCGGGCAAAAAACGGCACGCGGGTTGTACCCATTTTCAGCATGGCCTGATACTTGGATAATACAGGCATCAGCGAGCCCTCGGCAAAATGCATCCATAGGGCATATTGATTGTAATCAGCAGAGGCGATAGGTGGACGCAGTCCACGGCGGTCATAGTGATTAAGCAGGTATTCGATAATTGCGCCTGATTCTATCAGGGTTAGTCCATTATCGTCGAGTATGGGGGCCACGCCAAGCTGGTGAATATCATGCAGGGAACTTTCTGCTTCGAAGGTTTCCGGGGTTCTGCGATGATGCTTTATTTGATATGAAAGCCCCAACTCTTCCAAAAGCCAGACAATGCGAAAAGATCTTGAAGACTCCAGGAGATGGATTGTAATCATAATAGACTCCGGTTTAGAAAGTTAAGGGGAAGGGGGCAGAATATCGCGAATTTTAGCCAGCAGCATTTCCGGTTCTTCGCTATCTGAAGCCAAAAACTGGACTTTACCATTGGCATCAAACACATAGATTCCACGCGCGTGCATGACTTCATAATTATTGGGGTCGCTGCCGGGTTGGGGTTTTTCTATTTGGTAGGCGACACGATAACGACGTGCAATATCTGCAATTTGTTTTTCGGTGCCAGTCAGGCCAATGGCACCATTATCGAAGGCATCAACGTAAGCCTGTAAAATTTCGGGAGTGTCCCGATGAGGATCTACGCTAAGAAACAGTATTTGTATACTGTTGGCCTTGTTACCGAGCATGCTTTTGAGGGCAGATAATTGTGCCATGGTTGTGGGGCAGATGTCAGGACAACTGGCATAGCCAAAAAACAAAAGCACAACTTTGCCCTTGACGTCTTTTTCTGTAATGGTTTTGTTTTGTGCACCATTCAAACTGAATTTTAAATCGGGAAGACGTCCTGTAATTTTATAAATAACACTTGGCTTGGTAACTTCCGGTTCTTGCGCTGCAGCAGGAACAGAATGCAATAAAGCCGCAGCCAATATAGAGCAAAGCAGGGTTTTCTTGATCATCACGCTTGGTACCAAAAATATATCAGGCAGCCTCTGTCATGCCACAATGTCGCAGCAGTGCTTCGGGGCTGGGTTCACGGCCACGAAAAGCCTTGAAGGATTCTGCAGCGGGACGGGAGCCCCCAACAGCCAGGATTTCTTGCCGGAATTTGTGGCCAATCGCGGGGTTAAGCGTACCCTGATTATCAAGGGGGTGCTCTTCAAATAGGCCATAAGCATCAGATGAAAGCACTTCTGCCCATTTATAACTGTAATAGCCGGCACCATAACCACCAGCAAACAAGTGGGAGAAATTATGCGGGAAGCGATGCCATGACGGTGGAATGATAACGGCCACTTCTTTGCGTACTTCATTAAGCAGGGACAGGACATCTTCAATAGAGGTCTGGCTGGTACGCAGGTGCAAAAGCATGTCAAACAGGGCAAATTCAATCTGGCGTACGGTTTGCATGCCACTTTGATAATTTTTTGCGGCCAGCATTTTCTGGTAAAGCGATTCAGGCATGGGTTCCCCGGTTTCCCAGTGTCCTGACAGTTTTTGCAGAACCGACCATTCCCAGCAGAAATTTTCCATGAACTGGGAAGGCAGTTCAATGGCATCCCATTCTACGCTTGAAAATGGGGAGGCAGCTGGCTCATCGACTTCGGAAAGCAGTGCGTGCAGCGCATGTCCTGACTCATGGAACAGGGTGATGACATCATCGTGGGTAAGTAGGGCAGGTTTATTGTCTTGCGGTGGTGGAAAGTTGCAGGTTAGGTAAACCACCGGTGTATGCAGGTTGTCGCCATGCAGGTGGCGGGTGCGTTCACTGTCAACCCAGGCACCGCTTTGTTTTCCGGCACGTGCGTACAGGTCTGTATAAAGATAGCCAATAAGCTGGTCATTCTCTTTAACGGCATAAACGGCAACGCTTTCATGCCATACGGGTGCCTTGAAAGGAACCAGTTCAACCTTGAACAGGGTACCAATTACATAAAACAAGCCATCGATAACTTTAGGTTCCGGTAAGTACTGTTTTACTTCTTCATCAGAATAAGCGTAACGGGATTGGCGCAATTGTTCGGATACATAGGCATAATCCCAAGGCTGAAGGTCATTCAGGCCTAAAGACTGGCTGGCAAATTGCTTGAGGGCGGCTACGTCTTGCTCGGCAAAGGGCTTTGCTTTCGAAGCAAGATTACGCAGGAAATCAACAACTTGGCCAGCATTGTCTGCCATGCGGGTTTCAAGGCGCATTTCGGCAAAGTCACCATAACCCAGCAACTGTGCCTCTTCGTTTCTGAGGGCCAGCAGCTTTTCTATGTTTGATGAGTTGTCGTACTTGGCATCACCTTGCTCTGAGGCGATGGTGGCATAGCCACGATAGAGTTTTTCACGCAAGGCCTGGTTTTTTGCATATTGCATGACAGGCAGGTACGAAGGCATTTTAAGTGTGAATTTCCAGCCTTCCTTGTTTTCTGCCTGGGCGGTTTGTTTGGCCGCATTAATGGCATCTTGCGGCAAACCCTCTAGTTCTGACGCATCGGTCACGATACATTCCCAGGAGTCGACGGCATCCAGTGAATTTTCTGAGAATTTTTGTGAAGTTAATGCGATTTGTTCGCTAATTTCAGCATAGCGTTCTTTGTCTTCACCTTCCAGTTCAACGCCACTAAGACGGAAATTTTGCAACGCCAATTCGATAATGCGTTTGCGGGTTGGGGTAAAGCGGTTGAATGCTTCGCTTTGGGAAATTTTCAGGTATTGCCTGTACAGGTCTTTGTTAAGACCGATCCAAGTTGAGAATTCGGTCATTTTGGGGAGCATTTCATTGTATGCATCGCGTAATTCAGGTGTATTAACAACTGAATTCAAATGACCGGCTACCGACCATGCCCGCCATAAGCGGGCAGAGTCGTACTCCAAAGGTTCTATGAAAGAATCCCAGGTTGGCTCTTTAACCTTTTCAACTATTTCATTAATGGCTTGCCGTGTATCATCCAGCAGGCTGTTGAGTGCGGGCGCTAGGTGATCTGGTTTGATGGCACTGTAATCAATGAGTTCGGATAAGGGGGCTAATAAGGGATTGCTATTCATGGACTCTTCTAAATTAAAGTTTACGTTCTGCGGCTTCGATAGTGTTGACCAGCAGCATGACAATGGTCATGGGGCCAACGCCACCAGGAACCGGCGTGATGGCACCGGCGACCTCTTTGGCAGAAGAAAATTCTACATCGCCTTTGAGTTTACCATCTGCACCACGGTTAATGCCGACATCAATGACGATAGCGCCCGGTTTGATCATGTCACCGGTAATCATTTCGGGGCGTCCGGTTGCGACAACGAGGACATCGGCACGCTTGGTGTGTGCAGACAGGTCTTTGGTTTTGGAGTTGCAAATAGTGACGGTTGCGCCTGCTTTTTGCAACAACAGTGCCATGGGCTTGCCAACAATATTGCTGGCCCCTATTACGACCGCCTCGGCACCGCGAAGTTCAACATTTTCTGACTCAAGCATTTTCATGACCCCATAAGGTGTGCATGGAATGAACAAGGGCCGGCCGGTCATTAATGCACCGGCATTACTGATATGAAATCCGTCAACGTCTTTTTCAGGGCTGATGGTTTCAATAACTTTGTTTGCGTCAAGGTTGGCGGGCAAGGGCAATTGAACCAATATGCCGTGAACGGAGGGGTCATTATTGAGTTCGCGAATTCGGTCGCACAGCGCTTCTTCGCTTAAGCTGGCCGGGTATTGCTCTACCGAAGAATTAAGGCCAAGTTTGGTAAATGTATTGGCCTTGTTCCTGACATAAACCTGGGATGCCGGATCATCACCTACCAGAATCACTGTGAGTCCGGGAATGATATCCTTTTCCTTAAGTGCGTTGATGCGATCCGCCAGATTCAGTTTAATTGTTTCGGCGAGTTTTTTTCCGTCAATAATGCGAGCAGTCATTCAAATGTCCTTGCGATTTAATTACTTAGCCAGTGCCACTTTCATTAAGTCAGCGACAGTGGTTACTTCGAGTTTTTCCATGATATTGGCCCGATGGGCCTCAACGGTTTTAATGCTGATGTTCAGGTCATCGGCGATTTGTTTGTTAAGCCGACCGGCTACAATACGGCCCAGTACCTGTTGTTCACGTGATGTCAGCCGTGAAAGAAGTTCCTGATGGTTTTTTTGCTGTTCAGCAATTGAAGCCTTGTCTTGCGCCTGTACAACCATATGGGCGATCACTTCGCGTAAATCGGCTTCATTGAAAGGTTTTTCAAGGAAGTCGACCGCACCTTTTTTCATGGTTGATACGGCCATTGGCACATCACCGTGGCCAGTAATGAAGACAATGGGGAGAGGGGCGTTGCGCTTGATCAGCTCTTCCTGGAGTTCCAGTCCTGTCATGCCAGGCATACGGACATCCGCAATCAGCACGCTGATCATTGAAGGGTCATAGCTTTCGAGAAACTGTTCTCCGCTCTCGAATGATTGAACCTGGTAGCCATTGGCTTCTAGCAACCAACGAAGCGAATCTCTTACGGCTTCGTCATCGTCCACGATAAAAATTGTGCAATTATCTGTTGTCATATTTTGTTTCCTTTAATCATTGTTCTTGGAGTTGCTCTTTTGGAGCACAGGGAAGCAAAAAGCGGAAGATGGTTCCGCCTTCTGGATTTGCCTCAGCCCAGAGTCTTCCATGGTGAGATTCAATAATTGTTCTGCAAATATTGAGTCCCATGCCAAGCCCCTCTGACTTTGTGCTGAAGAATGGTTCAAACAAGCGTTCGGGTTCTTTCAGGCCGTGGCCACGGTCAATAACCCTTACTTCAATTTGCTTGTCGTGCAAGTAGGCGTTTACGCAAAGCGTGTCGGCTTCACTGTTAGACATGGCTTCAAGACCATTTTTTACCAGATTAAGCAATACTTGTTCGATAAGAATGGGGTCGGCCAACACATTGGGCAGGTCATCAGGCACGTTAGCCTCGATTTTGATGCGGCGCTTGCGGGCATCGATTTCGGCTAGATCCAATGTGTTGTCTATAATTTTAGCGATAGGTGTGCTTTGGCGGCGTGGCTCGCTTCGTTTGACAAACTCGCGGATACGACTAATGATTTTTCCGGCCCGCTCTGCCTGGTTTGCTGATTTCTCAAGGGCAGACAGGAGTTTTTCCTGGGATATATTGCCTGACTTGATCATTGCCACAATCGCCATATTGTAATTGGCAATAGCTGTTAGTGGCTGGTTCAATTCGTGAGCCAGGGAAGAAGCCATTTCTCCCATAGTGGTAAGCCGGCTGGTTAGCTGGATTTTTTCCTGCTGGATCCGGGAGTCTTCTTCGTGCTTGCGTCTTTCCGTAATATCCCTGGCTACCTGCATGCGTACCTTTCGGCCATCTGTCCAAATTAACATGCGGTGGTGCACTTCGAACCAGCAATCTGCTGAAGGGGCATATTGTTCAATGGTCATGCCACTGAAGCGGCCGCGTCGTCCACCCATCAGTTCACTGTGTCCGTTGGGCTGGGAACCAAAAAGGCGGCGGTAGGTGCGGTTTGCAAAAAGCAGTTCCAGGCCGGCAGGCGTATCTGCCACAACGGAAATCGCATCATCCAGCCCTTCAAGCACGGTCATGAAGCGTTCATGAGCGGCAGTCAAGGCTTCGCGAACCCTTTTGGGTTCTGTAATGTCTGTCATGGAGGTCATCCAGCCAATTTGTTCTCCGTTGGGGTCCCGCAAAGGAGAGACATACATGCGTGAGGTAAATCGTGAGCCATCACGACGTTGGGCTTCAACCTCGAGTCCGGTGCTGGGTGTTTTTCCTGACATGAGCGTGTCAAGAATACGCTGGTGTTCGTCATATTTGCCAGGAACCCAGTAAGGATAGGGAATGCTTTTACCTAATAAATCCGCTTCATTCCAGCCCATCATGCGGCAAAAAGCCGGGTTTACATAAGCAATGCGGCCTTGCATGTCAAGGACGCGCATACCTGTGGACATGGAGTTTTCCATGGCACGCCGGAAGCTGGTTTCTGCGAGCAAAGCGGCTTCGGCGTTTGAGCGAAAACGCGTATATCGCCACAAAGCGAGCAGGCTGATAATAATAATGAAGGAAAGTGCCATGACGAAAAACATCAGGCGTTGCTGTTTGGTTTCTTCGTCGACAGTAACAAACATCACGCTTTCTTTATGTATTTGCTGCAGCCAGAAAAAACCGGTCATGACGAGCAGGTACAGCACAAGTACAAATACGGGCGTAATCCAATAAAGGCCTTTTTTTGTTATTTTTGCATTGTCATAAAACGACGAAGCCAGCAGGGATTTATTGGGTAAGTCAGACATTGATGTTACAAAAAATTCTTGAAAGTAAAAGGGTATTGTAATTGAGACATTTACCTATGATACTGGTTTTATGCCAGCAGGTAAATTTTTAATGTTCCTGGTGAGATATCTTTATTATTTCACAATATGAAAAGATATATCATTATATAAAATTTTGCTTGTGCGAACGCTTTCTGTCTCATAGAATAGGTAATGCATTATTAGCATTTAGCTGCCGGTGTGCCGGTGGCAAGCCTTGCCGTATTCTGTTTTTAAGGTACAGTGTGCTTTAATTGGAGCAGAACAAGATTAAAAAATAAGCGATTTGCTCAAAGCAAATCTTAACAGGAGAAAACGATGTCATCGCCTGATCTCAAACAACAAATTGCACAACTCACCGATGTTGATGCAGTTGAAACACAAGAATGGCTTGAAGCGCTTGAGGCAGTACTGGATCGGGAAGGTCCCGAAAGAGCGCATTTTATACTGGAAAAATTGATTGATTTGGCCCGTCGTTCAGGATCGAATATTCCGTTTTCTCCACATACTGCCTATGTAAATACCATTCCTCCCGGCCTTGAGCCGCCAAATCCCGGTAATCTTGCCCTTGAAGAGCGGATTCGTTCTTATGTGCGCTGGAACGCCATGGCGATGGTTGTAAAGGCTAATAGCCATAATCCGGTTGATGGCGGTGATTTGGGCGGACATATTGCATCGTTTGCTTCTCTTGCCACCATGATTGGATGTGGCCAGAACCATTTCTGGCATGGTGAAACCGCCGAGCATGGCGGTGATCTGGTTTATTTCCAGGGGCACTCTTCACCCGGTGTTTATGGTCGTGCTTACCTTGAAGGCCGTCTTACTGAAGAGCAACTGGATAACTTCCGCCAGGAAGTAGGTGGCAAAGGTTTGTCATCTTATCCTCACCCCAAGTTAATGCCAAATTTCTGGCAGTTTCCAACAGTTTCAATGGGCCTTGGCCCGTTAATGGCCATTTACCAGGCCCGTTTCCTCAAGTACCTGCATGCACGCGGTATCGCAGATACCAGCAATCGTAAAGTATGGGTCTTTTGTGGTGACGGCGAAATGGATGAGCCCGAATCCCTGGGTGCGATAAGCCTGGCTTCCCGTGAAAAACTGGATAACTTGATTTTTGTGATTAACTGCAACCTGCAGCGTCTTGATGGTCCTGTTCGCGGTAACGGCAAAATCATTCAGGAACTTGAGGGTGATTTCCGTGGCAGTGGCTGGAATGTCATCAAGTTGATTTGGGGCAGTTACTGGGATCCGCTGCTGGCCCGCGATAAAGAGGGTATTTTGCGCCGGGTCATGGAAGAGACCGTTGATGGCGAATACCAGGCTTATAAGGCTAATGACGGTGCCTATGTGCGTGAACACTTTTTTGGCAAACATCCCAAGTTGCTTGAGATGGTCAGCCGCATGAGCGACCAGGAAATTTGGCGCCTGAACCGTGGTGGTCATGATCCCAACAAAGTATATGCCGCTTTTGATGCTGCTGTAAAAACCAAAGGCCAGCCAACAGTTATCCTGGCTAAAACCATTAAAGGTTATGGCTTGGGTCATGTGGCGCAGGGTAAAAACCCGGCTCACCAGCAGAAAAAACTGGATCTGGATACCATTCGCGAATTCCGTGATCGTTTCAATATTCCAATTCCTGATGACAAGCTATCAGATTTGCCATACTTCAAGCCTTCTGAAGATTCGGCAGAAATGAAGTACCTAAGGGAGCAACGCCAGAAGTTGGGTGGTTATTTGCCTGCCCGCAGGGAAATTGCAGAAGAAAAACTGAAAGTACCCAGCCTGGATAAATTCAATGCCGTTCTTGAGCCGACGGCAGAAGGGCGTGAAATATCCACTACTCAGGCTTTTGTGCGCTTCCTGAACCAGTTGCTTCGTGACAAGAATATCAGTGACCGCATTGTGCCTATTCTGGCTGACGAGTCGCGTACTTTTGGTATGGAAGGCCTGTTCCGCCAGATCGGTATTTACGCGCCTGAAGGGCAGAAATATACCCCGGTTGATAAAAACCAGGTCATGTACTACAAGGAAACTGCCAACGGTCAGCTGTTGCAAGAGGGTATTAACGAGGCGGGAGCATTTGCGTCCTGGATTGCCGCGGCCACCTCTTATTCCACCAACAACCGCATCATGATTCCATTCTTCATCTATTACTCGATGTTTGGATTCCAGCGTATTGGTGATCTTGCCTGGGCTGCCGGCGATATGCAGGCACGAGGTTTCCTCCTGGGTGGTACTGCCGGTCGCACTACGCTGAATGGTGAGGGTTTGCAACACGAAGACGGCCATAGCCATATCATGGCTTCCACCATCCCTAATTGCGTTTCTTATGATCCGGCTTTTGCACACGAACTGGTTGTGATCATGCAGGACGGCCTGAAGCGCATGGTAGAGAACCAGGAAAACGTTTATTACTACCTGACAGTCATGAACGAGAACTATGCTCAACCGGGACTGAAAGCGGGTGATGAAGAGGGCATTATCAAGGGGATTTACAAATTCCGTTCTACTGACAAGGGCGACCTTCGCGTTCAATTGTTGGGTTCTGGCACGATTTTGCTTGAAGTGCTTGAGGCGCAGAAACTGCTTGAACAGGATTGGGGTATTGCTTCTGATGTCTGGAGTGTGACCAGTTTCACGGAACTTCGTCGTGATGGCCTTGACTGCAACCGCTACAACTTGCTGAACCCTACCGCGAAAAAACAAAAAGTTCCTTATGTCACCAGCAAACTGCAGGAGTCAGAAGGTCCGATTATTGCCTCTACTGACTATATGAAGCTTTTTGCTGACCAGATTCGTGAATTTATTCCTGCTGGTCGTGAATACAAAGTTTTGGGTACTGATGGTTTTGGGCGTTCCGACTTCCGCTTCAAGTTAAGGGAGCACTTTGAAGTTGACCGTCACTTTGTGGTGTTGGCAGCCTTGAAGGCGCTTGCTGATGAAGGCAAGATTCCTGCCGCCAAGCTTGCCGAAGCCATTAAAAAATATGATGTAAATCCAGCTAAATCCAACCCACATCACGCATAAGGTCTTTCGATATGAGTAAATTGTTAGAAATTAAAGTGCCGGATATCGGAGATTTCAGTGAGGTTGAGGTCATCGAATTACTGGTTGCTGTTGGAGATCATGTTAAGGCGGAACAAAGTCTGATTACCGTTGAGTCTGATAAGGCCTCTATGGAAATCCCGTCTTCAGAAGCCGGCGTTGTGAAAAGCCTGAAAGTGAAATTGGGTGACAAGGTTAAAGAAGGCAGCGTGATTCTTGAGCTGGAGGCCGCTGGTGAGGCCAGCGTGCAGGCTGCTCCTGCAGCGGCTGAGGAGACCGCGGTTGCTGTTAGCCAAGCGGCTGCAGAAGCGCCAGCGGCTGTGCAGCCAGCACCAGCGGTCGCGGGTGGGACGGTAAGCGTTGTTGTACCTGATATCGGCGACTTTAGTGAGGTTGAGGTAATTGAACTCTTGGTGGCGGTTGGCGATACCGTAGAGGCAGAGTCTAGCCTGATAACCGTGGAGTCTGATAAGGCCTCCATGGAAATTCCATCATCCCATGCAGGGACAGTGACCGCAATAGCAGTAAAGGTTGGAGATAAGGTCGCCAAGGGATCTTTGGTGTTGGAGCTTAGCACTAACGGTGCTAATGCCAGCGCTGCGCCAGTACCAGCACAACCTCAGCAGGCGGCGCAAGCTACGCAAACCATGGTGAAGCTGCCTAGTTCCGACCGCATTGATGAAACGGCCACGGTTCCTTCTGAGTTCAGGGTTTCGCCTACCGCTTCTTTTGCACCTACTGCATTGCCAAGTCGTAACTTGCCGCATGCCTCTCCTTCTGTGCGCAAGTTTGCACGTGAACTGGGTGTGGATCTTGCCCAAGTGAAAGGGACTGGTGAAAAGAACCGGATTACACAGGATGATGTGCGCAAATATGTGAAGGCAACCCTCACTGCTGCCATGAGCGCACATTCCACTACCACCAGCACTAGTGTTGGGGCTGGCGGTTTGTCGGTACTTGATTGGCCAAAAATTGATTTTGCCAAGTTTGGCCCGATCGAAGCCAAACCCTTGTCGCGTATCAAGAAAATTTCAGGTGCCAACCTGCATCGTAACTGGGTCATGATTCCTCATGTTACCAATAATGATGAGGCGGATATTACCGATTTGGAAGCACTTCGGGTAAAACTGAACAAAGAGAATGAGAAAGCCGGTATCAAGTTCACCATGTTGGCTTTCATTATCAAGGCAGTGGTTGCTGCCCTGAAAAAATTCCCTGAATTCAATGCATCGCTCGATGGCGACCAATTGGTCTTGAAAAAATATTTTCACATTGGTTTTGCCGCTGATACGCCAAATGGGTTGGTTGTGCCAGTGCTTAAAGATGCGGACAAAAAGTCGATTACCGACATTGCCAAAGAAACGGCTGAACTGGCCAAGCTGGCCCGTGATGGAAAACTTTCTCCATCACAAATGCAGGGCGGCTGTTTTACCATTTCTTCATTAGGCGGGATTGGCGGTACTTCATTTACGCCCATTATCAATGCGCCTGAAGTGGCAATCCTGGGTGTTTGCCGTTCTTCTTATAAACCGGTTTGGAATGGCCAGGCTTTTGAGCCACGCCTGACCATACCTCTGTCATTGTCCTATGATCACAGGGTTATTGATGGTGCGCTTGCTGCGCGTTTCAATGCCTATTTGGGTTCATTGCTGGCGGACTTCCGCCGGGTATTAATCTAAGGGCAGAGGTCAAAAATGAGTCAAATCGAAGTTAAAGTACCTGATATTGGTGATTTTGATAGCGTTGAGGTTATTGAAATCCTGGTATCACCTGGTGATGTGGTTGCCGAGGAGCAAAGCCTGATTACCGTGGAGTCTGACAAGGCCTCCATGGAAATTCCTTCATCTGCTGCCGGAAAAGTGGTGTCGCTTAACATCAAGCTGGGTGATAAGGTAGCTCAAGGCAGCGTGATTTTAACGCTGGATAGCAACCAGGCCGATCCCAAAGTGACACCGGCTGCTACCACTCCGCCTGTTGGGCAGGTAGTTGCAGCAACCCCTACTGTATCTACGCCAGTTGCCTCAGCAGGTATTTCAGAAAATGCCTATGATGTGCTGGTGCTTGGTGCCGGTCCGGGCGGATACTCGGCTGCCTTCCGTGCTGCCGATCTTGGCCTGAAGGTAGTGCTGGTTGAGCGTTACGCTACCCTTGGCGGTGTTTGCCTTAATGTCGGATGCATTCCATCTAAGGCCCTGCTGCACAATGTGGCGGTTCTGGAAGAAGCCAAGCATCTGGCCGCTAATGGGATTGTGTTTGGTGAACCCGTTATAGATTTGGATAAGTTGCGCGGTTACAAAGACAGTGTTATTGGCAAGCTTACCGGTGGCCTGGCTGGCATGGCCAAGGCCCGCAAGGTTATGGTGGTAACAGGTGTTGGCGAGTTTACAGACAGTCATCATCTAGCCGTTGCCAAAGCTGATGGCACGACTGAAACACTGGCCTTCAAAAATGCCATTATTGCGGCAGGAAGCCAGTCGGTAAAATTACCGTTTTTGCCCGAGGATGATCGCATTGTTGACTCAACCGGTGCCTTGGCGCTTAAGTCCATTCCCAAAAAGATGCTGATTGTTGGTGGAGGCATTATCGGACTGGAAATGGGAACCGTCTATTCTGCTTTGGGTGCCCGTCTTGATGTGGTTGAAATGCAAGACGGCCTGATGCAAGGTGCTGATCGTGATTTGGTCAAGGTTTGGCAAAAAATGAATGCGCCTCGCTTTGACAATATCATGTTAAACACGAAAACGGTTGCTGCCGAAGCGAAAGAGGATGGTATTTGGGTGACTTTTGAAGGTGAAGGCGCGCCCAAAGAACCGCAACGCTACGATTTGGTACTGCAGGCTGTAGGTCGTTCCCCCAATGGCAAAAAAATCGGTGCGGAAAAGGCGGGTGTACAGGTTAGTGAGCGCGGCTTTATTGCGGTTGACCAACAAATGCGTACTAACGTTCCCCATATTTTTGCTATCGGGGATCTGGTGGGGCAACCCATGTTGGCGCATAAGGCGGTTCATGAGGCCCATGTGGCAGCCGAAGTGATTGCCGGCCAGAAAAGCTTCTTTGATGCCAGGGTTATCCCTTCCGTGGCTTATACGGATCCTGAGGTGGCATGGGTTGGGCTTACCGAAGAACAGGCCAAAAAAGAGGGTATCAAGATTGAAAAAGGTCTTTTCCCTTGGGCAGCTTCTGGTAGAGCTATTGCCAATGGTCGTGATGAAGGTTTCACCAAGCTGATTTTTGATGCGGAAACCCATCGTATTTTAGGTGGCGGTATTGTGGGAACGCACGCTGGCGACTTGATCAGTGAAGTGGCTCTGGCTATTGAAATGGGGGCTGACATGGTGGATATAGGCAAAACCATCCATCCGCATCCAACATTAGGTGAGTCGATTGGCATGGCGGCAGAAGCTGCCCATGGCAGTTGCACCGATTTACCCCCAAGCAGACGCAAATAATAGCGTTTTTGTTTCAGGATTAAAACTCTCTTATTTTCCGGTTTTCCGGAAAATCAAGAGAGTTTTTTCTTGGTGTCGCTTAAAATAGTCGATTAACCGTTAAGTATTTAAATATATTGAAATGACTGCCGTACCTACTGAACAGCATTCTCTGGATGAATGGCTGGCTTATCTTGAATCCATTCATTCAACTTCCATTGATATGGGCCTGGATCGCGTTAGAGAAGTTGCCAGACGCATGGATATCAATTGGTCTGGTGTCAAAATCATCGTAGGTGGCACCAATGGCAAGGGCTCTACCTGTGCCATGCTGGAATCCATCTACCTGGCTGCCGGATATTCTGTTGGCATGTACACATCACCGCATTTGATTCATTTCAATGAGCGTATCAGGTTGGATGGCAGCATTATTCAGGACGCGGATATTGTCGCGCAACTTGTCCTGATAGAGAAAGCCCGCGGTGAAATTTCCCTTACTTACTTCGAATATACAACGCTGGCAGCCTTGCTGTTGTTCAAGCAGCATAATGTTGATGTGGCCGTACTTGAAGTAGGGCTTGGTGGCCGGCTTGATGCAGTCAATATTGTTGATGCAGATTGCTCTATTGTAACCAGCGTCAATATTGATCATACCCAGTGGCTGGGCAATACGCGCGAAGAAATCGGCTTTGAAAAGGCGCATATATTCAGGGCAGGGAAGCCCGCGATTTGCAGTGACCCTGAGCCGCCTCAATCGCTGCTTGATTATGCCAACAGTATTGGTGCAGACCTGTGGCTGTTCGGTAAAGATTTCAATTATTCTGGCGACAAACAGCAATGGGCTTTTGCCGGACGCACCCAGCGCCGCAATGCCTTGGCTTATCCTGCCTTGCGTGGCGCCAACCAGTTGTTAAATGCTTCTGCGGCATTGGCTGCCATAGAAGCGCTTCGTGGCCGTCTGGCGGTACCCATTCAGGCCATTCGTGAAGGGTTGTTGCAGGCTTCATTGCCAGGCCGTTTCCAGATTTTGCCCGGTCAGCCTACCGTTATTCTTGATGTAGCCCATAATCCACACGCTGCTGCGGTACTGGCGCACAATCTTGATGGCATGGCTTATTTTCCATATACCCATGGTGTTATTGGCATGCTGAATGACAAGGATTGTGATGAAGTCCTGAAAAAAATGGGCAGGCGTATAGATCATTGGTATTGTGCAAGCTTGCCTGGCGACCGTGCTCGTTCGGGCCAGGATATTGCCGATAAAATCACGGCACTTTTTCCTGCCGACAAAGATGGATTGCCAACTGTTGCGGTCTATGATACACCTGTAAGCGCATATGAGGCCGCACGGGAAAAAATGGCTGACAATGATAGAATTGTGGTTTTTGGTTCATTTGTAACGGTGGCAGCCGTTATGCAAAAGCTAAATAAAGGGTAAGTTAGCGCTAACGTTAACGCTCAACAAGGATTTTTATGGGATTGTTCAATTCACAAAATAACCAGAATCAATATCATCGGTCGCGGACCAGAATGAGTGAGTCCGAGCAGCAGGCGCTCAAGGCCAAGGCCCGAAATCGCTTGATTGGTGCAATTGTATTGATTCTTTTGGCAATTATCGTGGTGCCTGTTATTCTTGATAACAATGATGATGCCCCCATTATCCAGCAGCAGCCACCCATGGCCCCATTGGTGGCTGGCAGAAATAATGATGCCAATGTGGCAGGCACGTTATCGGTAACAACTGCCCCCGGTGTTGAGTCCAATGGCGGTGTTTCAACTTCCCAGCTTGTCAATACAGACGGTACCGTTTCCGGTGACGTTCAGGTAACCGGTTCTGTTGCATCCGACACAGCGATTATTCCCGAGCAAACCCAGGAAATGCCGGTTGAGTCTGTCGCCTCTGGTACGGCAACAGTACCTGGTAGCCAAAACCCAAGCCTGGCTGGACAAGAAGCCCAAACACAGGCTCAAACATCTGAATCCAAAGATGCAATCAAAAAGCAGGAGACGGAGCGTTCAAAACCGGTTGAAATCAAAAGGCCTGACAATCGAATTACGATTAAAGAGGCAGAGCGTACCGATGATGGTTCACGCGCCTTGGCCTTGCTTGAAGGGCGTAGTCCTTCTGTCAAGCCTAAAAGCTCAACCAAAGTAACCAGTGGAAATTACTCTTTGCAGATTGCCTCTTATTCCTCATCCAAAGATGCCCAGGAGCGGCGTGAAAAATTAATCGCATCAGGTGTTTCCAACACCTATGTGCAAAGTGCCATGGTTAATGGCAAACAGCAATACCGCCTTCGGGTAGGCCCCTTCAACTCACGTGAAGCGGCTCAGGCAGCTCAGACACGTTTGCGCACCTTGGGTTATGACAACGGATTCATTTCATCCAACTAGGCCATTGTGACCGAATTTGATTATGTCGCGTTGGGCATTATTGCCGTGTCCGGCTTGCTGGGACTAATGAGAGGATTCCTGAAGGAGTTCTTCTCATTAATTGCTTATGTTGTTGCATTTGTTGGTGCTGCATGGTGGGGACCACATGTTTATCCCTGGTTCCAGGAATTTATTGATAATTCCCTATTGAGTATGGGAATAGGTTATGCCTTGACTTTTATCGGTGTTTTGCTGGTGGTGGGTTTGCTTAACCTAACACTGGGAACGCTGATAGATAAAACCGGCCTTGGGCCGGCAGATCAGGGTCTTGGTATTTTATTTGGTTTGGCACGGGGCGTTCTTATTGTTCTTGTGCTTGTTGTTATTGCGGGATACACTCCATTTCCTCAGGAACAATGGTGGGTAAATGCGCATTTTTCAGAGCCTGCAGTCAACCTGATTAAACAGGTTACGTTGTTTTTGCCCGAAAATGTGGGATCTTACCTGCCTTATCAGTAGTTTTCATCGTTAAAAATAGGTATACACAATATGTGTGGAATAGTCGGGATCGTCGGTCGCTCTCCTGTTAATCAATTGATATATGACAGCCTGCTTTTGTTGCAGCATCGCGGCCAGGATGCTGCGGGCATCGCAACGGCAAATGGCAACAACTTTAATATGTTCAAGGCGCATGGTCTGGTCAGGGACGTATTCAGAACGCGTAACATGCGTTCATTGCCGGGTAATTCGGGCATCGGACAAGTTCGTTACCCTACGGCAGGCTCCAGTGACAGCCTTGAAGAAGCGCAGCCGTTTTATGTAAATGCACCATTTGGCATTACTTTTGCCCATAATGGCAACCTGACTAACTGGCGTGAATTGCGCGAATCGTTGTTCAAGGTGGACCGCCGTCATATCAATACTAATTCCGACTCTGAAGTCCTGCTAAACGTGCTTGCCAACGAGTTGCAAAATGCGGCACAAGGCATTTCACTGGATACGGCTACTATTTTCAAGGCAGTGGCTGCAGTCCATAAGCGGGTTAAGGGTGCTTATACCGTCATTGCCCATATTTCGGGTTATGGCATGCTGGCATTCCGTGATCCGTTTGGTATTCGTCCTTTGTGCCTGGGTCGCTCTGAAACAGAGCAGGGAACTGAATGGATTGTTGCCTCCGAATCTGTTGCTATAGAAGGTATCGGATTCGATTTTCTGCGTGACATTCAGCCTGGTGAGGCGGTGTTTATCGATCTGGACGGTAATGTTGCCTCGCAACAATGTGCGGACAATCCCGTGTTAACGCCCTGTTTGTTTGAGTATGTTTATTTTGCCCGTCCAGACTCTACGATCGATGGGATAAACGTTTACAACGCCCGTCTTAAAATGGGTGAATATTTGGCCAACAAGGTAGCCAAGCAACTGCGTTTAAGTGATATTGACGTGGTCATGCCTATTCCTGACTCATCCCGGCCCGCTGCAATGGAATTGGCATCCCATCTGAAACTGGAATACCGCGAAGGATTTATCAAAAACCGCTATGTTGGCCGTACGTTTATTATGCCTGGCCAAGCCGTCCGTAAAAAATCCGTGCGCCAAAAACTGAATGCCATGAGCATGGAGTTCAAGGGCAAGAATATTTTATTGGTTGATGATTCTATTGTGCGTGGCACGACAAGTCGTGAGATTGTCGACATGGCCAAGGCAGCGGGTGCGAATAAAGTATATTTTGCCTCTGCTGCGCCTGCGGTGCGCTATCCTAACGTGTATGGTATTGATATGCCTTCACAGCAAGATTTGATTGCAACCGGCAGAACGCCTGAAGAAGTGGCCAAGGAAATAGGTGCTGACGGTTTGGTTTATCAGGATCTGGAGGATCTTAAACGGGCAATTCATGACCTGAACCCGAATATTAACCAGTACGAGGCTTCTTGCTTTGACGGAAAATATGTCACGGGTGATATTGATGAAGCCTATCTGAAGCGCCTTCATGACAGCCGTTATCAGGAAGGCAGCAGATCAGAGCCACAGGGTGGCTTGCAATTCAATATGGGTTATGCGGCCAATAACGGCACTAACTACTAATCCTGCTTTATTTGGCGGTGTTGTTTTTTGTGAATAACACTGCCAAAGACATCATTATAATTACCACAAACAAAATCAGGCTCCAGATGGCGTATTCAACGCCAAAGAATATAACACGGGCATCCATGCAAGAGGCATATATCCCAAATAGCCATGGCACTGCAGCATCCAGCCCGGTTGTTCGTGCGATAAAGCGGTCGGCAAAAGTCATGTCACAGGAAAACATCTCGGCGGCGACGCTATATTGATACCAGGCAGCCAGTACGCCGCTTACGCCAAGTCCGGCACTGGCAAGGGCAAGTATTTTCTTGGCGACGGCGGAACTGAAAAAATTAGCCAGCAGGCAAACCGCTGCAATGCACAAGAATATAAGACGCTGCAACACACACCAGGCACAAGGAGCCATATCAAGGACATGTTGCGAAAACAGGGCGATACCAACTGCAGCCAGACAGAGAAATGCAATGAGATTAAGTATTTTTTGTGTCATATGGGTTTTTATTTCAGGAATGAAGTTTGGCAATATCGCCCGAAAGGGACATTATAAGCTCGTAAGCACCATTCCAGACAATTTGCACGCCGATGCAAAGCAGGATAAAAGCTGAAAGGCGCATGAACACGGCTGTTCCGGTTGATCCAAGCCTGTAAAGGAGTTGGGCGGCATAGCGAAGGCAAAGGTATACAATAATTGCCACAACAAAAATACCAGCCATGGTGCCCGTTAAATTGAGCAGGCTGTAAGTTGGACTGGCGCTTTGCAGGGTGGCGCCAATCGTGATTGCGGCGGAAATGCTGCCGGGCCCACAAGTAATGGGAAAGGTCAATGGAAAAAAAGCATGTGCCTTGACTTTTTCCATTGTGAATTTTTCTGCCAGTTTCTCTGCGTGAACGGTGTCATTATCTTTGGCATTCAGCAATTGCCATGCACTGGCTACCACCAGAATCCCGCCCGCTACCCGCACAATAGGCAAAGAAATACCAAAAAAACTCAGGATGACATTGCCTGCCACGGTGGCAAAAGCAAGCATAATAAGCACGTTGATGGCAATTCTTTTGGCCAGAAGGGTACGGGTGGCAGTGCTGGCTCCGCTGGTCATGGTCCAAAAGATGGGAGTGACCGCAGGTGGATTCACGATGGGCAACAGAGTGCCCACAACAAACAGGAAACTGCGTCCTGCAAAATAAAGGTATTCGTTAATCATTGCTTTATGCCGGTATCAGGAAAGGTAAGGGTTTTCAGGGTTTCAAGCAGGTCGCGCTCAAATTGGAGTTGCGTGCGGGGGTTTTCGAGGGTAATGCCGTCTACTATAAAAACATCTTCCACACGTTCTCCCAAGGTCATGACTTTAGCCATTTGAAGGTTGATTTTATGCCTGCTGAAAGTGGCGGCAAGACTATAAAGTATACCTGGCGTATCGGTGGCTGTAATTGAAAGTCGCCAGGATTTGCTTTGCTCGTCTGGCTGCAATTCTATACTGGGAACAATTGGAAAAGTGCGTGATCGCCGTACACCGGGCGTCATGCTGAATCGGCTTCTTCGGTTCAGTACGCACTGAAAGTCTTCCAGCTGTTTTTTTTTGATTTTGTTTACAAGGCCATGTTCAATAATGGTTGCATAAGAACGGGTGTCATCACCGAATGCCAGGCTTTCAATGATAAAACTATCAAGCGCGTAACCATCATTACTGGTATGGATGCGTGCATCAAGAATATTAATCTGGTTTTCGTAGAAATAGGAACAGATCAGTTCGAACAGGTTTTCCTTGTCCCTGGTATATACCAGCAACTGAATACCTTCGTTTTTATCGGTTGGACGGGCTTTGACAACGGTTTGTTCAGTTGATACGGTTTTGTACAATTGCCGGGTGTGCCAGGCAATTTCCTGTGGTTCATGACGCAGGAAGTAAGCTACATCCATTTTTGACCAGAAGGCCTCCCGGTCTTCATCATCCAGGCCGGCAAGGCTGATTAATGCCATGGCTTCATTCTTGCGTTGGGCCAAAATGCTGCTTCGATCCAGTTGTGCGCCACCCAGGGCAGCCAGTGCATGATTGTATAAATCTTCCAGCAGCTTGCCTTTCCAGGCACTCCAGACTTTAGGGCTGGTGCCCCGGATATCTGCAACGGTTAGCAGGTAAAGGGCGCTCAGGTTGCGTTCTGTTTTGACCAGGTCGATAAAGTTACGGATAACTTGCGGGTCTGATAAGTCCTGTTTTTGAGCAACCTGGGACATGACAAGGTGGTTTTCAACCAGAAACTCAACCAGGCTGGCATCTTCCTGCTGAAGCTTGTGTTCTTTAGCGAATTTTCTTACTTCAATAGCGCCCAGTTCTGAATGATCTCCTCCACGTCCTTTGGCTATATCGTGAAACAGGGCGGCCACATACAGTAACCAGTGGTTTTCAAAGTAAGCAATCAGGTGGCTGGCCAGGGGGTATTCGCGTGCATGTTCAGGCATGGTAAAGCGTCGCAGGTTGCGAATGACCATTAAAGTGTGCTGGTCTACGGTGTAGACGTGAAATAAATCATGTTGCATCTGCCCGACAACGTTTTTAAAAGCGGGAATGTACATGGGAAGCACGTTCAGCATGGTCATCCGTCGCAGATTATGAACAATGCCTGTAGGGTACTGCAGTATTTGCAAAAACAGGCGACGGTTGACCGGGTTGCGCCTGAATTGAGCGTCAATCCTGAAGCGTGAGCTCCAAATGGCCCGCTGTGTGCGCACAGTCATATCTGTTAGTTCAGGG
This sequence comes from Advenella sp. RU8, assembly GCF_048381675.1. Classification (NCBI taxonomy): domain Bacteria; kingdom Pseudomonadati; phylum Pseudomonadota; class Betaproteobacteria; order Burkholderiales; family Alcaligenaceae; genus Advenella; species Advenella sp. RU8. Next base: position 389,271 of record NZ_JBLWIS010000002.1, on the reverse strand, counting down.
TGCTGTTGCAGCACCAGAAATGACTTTAACAGTAACTGTGGTTTGCGTTCAAAAGCGTCATCCGCCTTGATGTCCAGCCTTTGTTGAATGCTGCAAAAATCTTCATCAATATCCATTTTCATGGCGTTGGTGACAGGAAAAAAATAATCCTGAAAATTTTGCATCATAAACTGGGTAAGCTGATAAACAACACGCGCCGAGTTGTAATATCGCTGCATCAGCACCTCGCTTGGGCGCTTGCTACCTTGGGGTTTGATCTTGTAAGTTTCTGCCAATGTGGGTTGCATGTGAAACAGCAGGCGATCTTCCCGTTTGTTGGCCAGCAGATGAAGCTCGATTCGCAGGCGCTTGAATTCTTGTTCCGCTTTTTTGAGTTTGCTGGATTCATCGCCGGTCATGAGGCCGGCCATGACCAGGTTGCGCCAGCTTGTTCCCATGCCTGCCGTCTTTGCCAGCCAATGGATTTGTTGTAGATCCCTGTGGCCTCCGGGGGATTCCTTGCAGTTAGGCTCAAGTGAGTAGGGGGTATCACTGAAACGGGCATGGCGCTGCTGCAGTTCCAGTTTTTTTGCCAGGAAAAACTCACGCGGGTTGAGGGTTTCACGGAACTGCTTTTCCAGTTCATGTGCCAGTTTTCGGTTGCCCAGCACAAACCGCAACTCAAGAAGCGAGGTTTCTATGGTTATGTCTGTTTTGGAAACTTGAAGGCATTGATCAATCGTTCGCACGCTATGGCCAATTTCAAGACCAAGATCCCATAGCATGGCAATAAAGGATTCAAGACGGATTTGCTCTTCTCGCGAGGGCTCCTGTTTGAGGAGGATAAGGATATCAATATCGGAAAAGGGGTAGAGTTCACCGCGCCCGTATCCGCCAACCGCACAAAATGCGGCATTTTGGGGGAGCGGATGGAATTCGACCAGGCTTTTGAGGGCTTGGTCAATAATTTTACGAAGTGATACCAGCAAAGTGTCTGGTCTTATTTTTTGTTGCCTGTATAAATTGAACAAATGTTTTTGCTGTTCGTTCAACTGTTGTTTGACTAGTAATGCTTTGCTGGCAATATTCATGTTTTTACTGCTTGATAAACGCGGGTGGCGCAGGCATGCCCGGAGAGGTGGTAAGGACTTCATAACCGGTCTCGGTTACGATGATGGTGTGTTCCCATTGGGCGGATAGACTATGGTCTCGGGTAACCACCGTCCATTGATCGGCTAGAATCCGTGATTCTTTGCGGCCCGCATTAATCATGGGTTCTATGGTAAAAACCATCCCTTTTTCAAGTTTTTGGCCTTCGCCTGGCTTGCCAAAATGCAATACTTGGGGTTCTTCATGAAAGTTACGGCCTACACCGTGACCGCAATATTCGCGCACCACAGAAAATACGTTGGATTCGGCATGTTTTTGAATGGCATGTCCGATATCGCCCAATGTTGCGCCAGGTTTGACTTGCTGGATGCCCAGCCACAGGCATTCATAGGCATTTTCTACCAGGCGTTTGGCCAAAATGGTGGGAGAGCCTACATAAAACATGCGGCTGGTATCGCCAAACCAGCCGTTTTTAATGGTCGTGACATCAATATTAAGGATGTCGCCATTTTTGAGTTTTTTGTCGCCAGGAATTCCATGACAAATGACATGATTGACCGAAACGCAGACACTTCCAGGGTAGGGCGGGTGTCCTGGTGGTGCGTAGCCAATGGTGGCTGATTTAACCTTGAGGACATCAGTCATGTAGGCCAGGCATAGGCGGTCGATTTCACCGGTGGTTACACCTGGCTTGATGAAAGGTGCAATATAATCCAGAACAGAGGCGGCTGTTTGGCAGGCGTCCCTCATTTGGTCGATGTCATTTTGATTTGTTAAAATTGGCATAACTGCTTGAGTAAGTTATAAAAAAAATAGTAGAATAGCTGGCTTACTTGAAATTACTTAAGTAGGGAAGCAATAAAAGTACAGATTGTACCATTTATTTTCATTTTAGATTAAGCAGTAAATCGCGTGTATTTTTTCCTAGGGTGTTGATTTTAAAAGACAAATCAATGCTGAAAATACACAGGAACTAACCCTTTGGAGTTTTTATATCATGTCATTAATGCGTGAAATGCTGGAAGCCGGTGTACACTTTGGTCACCAAACCCGTTACTGGAATCCTAAAATGTCTCAGTACATTTTTGGTAGCCGTAACAAAATTCACATCATCAACCTGGAAAAAACCGTTGGCAATTACCTGGAAGCAATGAAGTTCATTCGCCAGACTACAGCCCGTGGCGGTAAAGTCCTGTTTGTTGGTACAAAACGTGCTGCTCGTGAAACCATTGCAGCAGAAGCTACACGCGCAGGCATGCCTTATGTAGACAGTCGTTGGTTGGGCGGCATGATGACCAACTTCAAAACTGTCAAAAGTTCTATCAAGCGTCTGAAAGAAATGGAAGCCGCTGTTGCTGATGGCAGCACAGAACGCATGAGCAAGAAAGAAGCCCTGATGTTCGAACGCGAACTGGAAAAACTGAACAAATCCATCGGTGGTATCAAGGATATGAATACACTTCCTGATGTATTGTTCATTATTGACGTTGGCTACCACAAAATTGCCATTCAGGAAGCCCGTACATTGGGTATCCCTGTTGTTGCTATTGTTGATACCAATCACTCACCTGATGGCATCGACTACGTTATTCCTGGTAACGATGACTCTGCAAAAGCAATCGCCCTGTATGCAAAAGGCGTAGCTGATGCCGTTCTTGAAGGTCGCGAACAAAACCTGAATGGTCTTGTTGAAACCATCGTCGAAGGCGAAGAAGAGTTTGTTGAAGAAGTTCAGGAAGACGACAACAACTAATATGACAGCATCTTGCCCGATATTCATTTGTCATGAAAACCGGGTATGTTGTCGATTGATCCCGCAAGGCTGATCAATCATATTTGTAAATTCAATTCGCCCCGCCCAGTCGGGGCGACTTTAAAAATACTGGAGTAAAAATGGCTGCGATTACTGCTGCGATGGTAAAGGAACTGCGCGAAAAAACAGATGCGCCCATGATGGAGTGCAAAAAAGCGCTGACAGAAGCCGATGGTGACATGGCTCGCGCTGAAGAAATTTTGCGTGTCAAATTGGGTAGCAAAGCCAGCAAGGCTGCTTCACGCGTTACTGCTGAAGGCCTGGTTGGTTTGTACATTGCTGAAGATGGCAAAACCGGCGCCGTGGTTGAGATCAACTGCGAAACCGACTTCGTTGCGAAAAATGACGACTTTATCAACTTCGTCAATCAAATGGCTGAGCTTATTGCCAAACAAAACCCAGCCGACGTCGAAGCATTGTCTGCATTGCCATTTGCTGAAGGTACCGTCGAATCTACACGTTCAGCCCTGATTGGCAAAATCGGTGAGAACATGTCGATTCGCCGCTTCCAGCGCATTGCAACCGAAAACTTGCTGTCCAGTTATGTTCATGGTGGACGTATTGGTGTGCTAGTTGAGTTCTCTGGCGACCAGGAAGTTGGTAAAGACTTGGCCATGCATATTGCTGCTACCAAGCCTAAGGCTATTGATGCATCTGGTGTGCCTGCTGAGGAAATTGAGAAAGAGCGTTCAGTGGCCGAGCAAAAAGCATCAGAATCTGGCAAGCCTGCTGATATCGTTACCAAAATGGTCGAAGGTTCTGTTGCCAAGTTCCTCAAGGAAGTTACCTTGTTGACCCAGCCATTTGTTAAAAATGACAAGCAAACCGTTGAGCAAATGCTGAAAGAGAAAAAAGCTTCTATCTCTAGCTTTGCGATGTTTGTGGTTGGTGAAGGCATTGAGAAACAAGTAACTGATTTTGCTGCTGAGGTTGCTGCCGCAACCGGTAACTAATTCAAGCATTTTCGCCTAATGAAAATAATCCCCTTTTAAGGGGATTATTTTTGAAAACGGCAAAAGTCTTGTTCCGGACTTGTTACAATAGCATGTTATTTTTTTTAAGGATGCCTTGGCATGAGTGGCAATAAATTTAAACGCGTTCTTTTAAAGCTTTCTGGTGAAGCCTTAATGGGAGATGATGCGTACGGTATTAATCGAGCAACGATTATACGCATGACCGAAGAAATTGCTGAAGTTGCAAAATTGGGTATAGAACTCTCCATCGTTATTGGTGGCGGTAATATTTTCCGTGGTGTGGCACCAGGCGCACAAGGCATGGACAGGGCAACAGCTGACTATATGGGCATGATGGCCACGGTAATGAATGCCTTGGCTCTACAAGACGCGCTTAAAAATCACGGTGTGGTTGCACGGGTGCAGTCTGCCTTGAATATCGATCAGGTGGTTGAGCCTTATATCCGACCCAAGGCATTGCGTTACCTGGAAGAGAAAAAAGTGGTTATCTTTGCGGCAGGTACAGGTAATCCATTCTTTACTACCGATACGGCTGCTGCCTTGCGTGGTGCTGAAATGGGCGTTGAAATTGTCATGAAAGCCACCAAAGTGGATGGCATTTATTCTGCTGACCCAAATAAAGATCCCACTGCCACAAAATATTCACGCATCAGTTTTGATGAGGCAATCACACGTCGACTTGAGGTCATGGATGCAACGGCATTTGCCTTGTGCCGTGACCAGAAACTTCCAATCATGGTTTTTTCAATTAACAAGCCGGGTGCCCTGAAAAGAGCGGTCTGCGGTGAAGACGAAGGCACCTTAGTTCACGTATAAAGGATAAGCAATGAGTATTTCAGAAGTAAAAAAATCAGCTGAAACCAGGATGAACAAATCCATTGAAACGCTTAAAAACAATTTGTCAAAAATTCGCACCGGGCGTGCTTCGGCTGGCTTGCTTGACCACGTTCTGGTTGATTACTACGGTTCCATGGTTCCTGTCAGCCAGGTTGCTGCGGTTAATGTGATTGATGCCCGCACGCTGAGTGTACAACCCTGGGAAAAGCAAATGGCTGCACCTTTGGAAAAAGCCATTCGTGAATCGGATCTTGGCCTGAATCCAGTTGCTTTGGGTGAAAGTATCCGTGTGCCTATGCCGGCCTTAACTGAAGAGCGTCGCCGTGATTTGACCAAAGTGGTCAAAAATGAAGGTGAAGATGCTAAAATTGCTATACGTAATTTGCGCCGGGATGCCAATGACACATTCAAAAAAATGGTCAAGGACAAAGAGATTTCCGAAGATGATGAGCGTCGTGGTCAGGACGATATCCAGAAAATGACGGATAAATTTGTTTCTGAAATTGACGCCCTGGTTTCTCAAAAAGAAGCTGAAATCATGAAGGTTTAAGCATTGGCTTATTCCTTTTACATTTATTGAAATTTGCCAATGATCGAAAGCTCGACACTTGATATACCAGAAACACACGATGTCCCAAAACATATTGCCATTATCATGGATGGTAATGGTCGATGGGCCACCGAGCGGAGAATGCCGCGAACAGCAGGGCATATCCGTGGTGTGCAAGCTGTACGTAAAGTCGTTGAGCACTGTGCCAGAAGCGGCGTCAGCTACCTGACTTTGTTTGCCTTTAGTTCAGAAAACTGGCGTCGCCCTGAAGATGAGGTTTCCTTGCTTATGCGGCTTTTTATTCGTACGCTAGAGCGGGAAGTCAAGCGCCTCAATGAAAATGGAATACGCCTGAAAATTGTGGGTAATTTGTCTCGGTTTGAGCCAAAATTACAAAAACTCATTCTTCAGTCACAAGAAAAAACCAGTGCCAATGCCAAAATGACCCTGACGATTGCCGCCAATTATGGTGGCCGATGGGATATCTTGCAGGCAATCAAGCGTCTGGTGGCCGAAAACCCTCAGGCTGTAGAAATACCAGAATTAATCAATGAGCAATTGCTTAATAGCTACTTGGCCATGTCCTGGGCGCCTGAACCAGACTTGTTCATCAGGACAGGTGGGGAAAGCCGCATTTCAAATTTCCTGATTTGGCAGCTGGCTTATACTGAGCTTTATTTTACCAATACCTACTGGCCAGACTTCAAGGAAAAGGAATTGGAGTTGGCCTTTGAGTGGTACCGAGGCCGAGAACGTCGTTTTGGGCGGACTAGTGCCCAGCTTAAAACAAAATAACAAGGGGGCAAACAGCATGCTCGGTCAAAGAGTCACGACTGCCATCATACTCTTGGCGGTTTTGATCGTCGCTATTTCAATACCAAACCCGGTATATTTCAACTGTTTTGTCAGTCTGGCTGCTGCCGCTGCGTTTTGGGAGTGGTTGCGACTTGCATTGCCTAAAGAATACCGTGGTAAAGGCGTTGCGTATGTAGGTGCCATTATTCTTTTTGGGCTGTTTTTGACGGGGTCCATTTTGCTTCCCGAAAAAATGTCAGCCGGCACAAAGTACTTCGCTCGCTTTAATGAAGTAGGCCTTTTTTTTATTGCTATTAGTGCTTTAGTCTGGCTGTTGATCATACCCATTGTGCTTTATCGTGCACGCCTGGAGCCAGATAGAAATAATTTCTTGCATGCCTTATTTGGTTTTATGACCATTGTGGCAACATGGTATGCCATTATTACCCTGTACACGATTCATGGTGCCTGGTTTGTTTTCTCTTATCTGATTTTGATCTGGTGTGCCGATATTTTCGCCTATTTTGGCGGTAAATATTTTGGTGGTGCGAAATTGGCGCCTAAAATCAGTCCGGGTAAAACCCGTTCCGGTGCCTTGTGCGGAATTCTTGCCTCAATTATCTGGTTGGTGGCCAGTGCTTTCATCGAGAACAGTTTTTCTTATTTCATCATGCAGCAGTCTTCCATTTTATTGGTTCCGTTAGTGGGTTTGCTGCTTGCCATCTATTCCATTTTTGGAGACCTCTACGAGTCGCTCATGAAGCGCCGTGCGGGTTTCAAAGATTCCAGTAACTTATTGCCTGGCCATGGTGGTGCCTGGGATCGACTGGATTCAGTATTATCGGTTAGCCCGATTGCCATGCTGATCTGGTATTTACTTATTCATTAACTTATTATGCAAAACATAGCGATATTTGGTGCCACCGGTTCGATCGGTGATAGTACGCTGGATGTTATTCGCAAACATGCAGACCGTTTTTCAGTGTATGCACTTAGTGCGCATACCCGCATACGTAAACTGCTTGAACTTTCCCTGACTCATCGTCCGAAGGTGGTTATTGTTCCCGATCAGGCATCCGGGCAAACATTCAAACAACTGTGGCCTGCAGAAATAACCATGCCTGAAATCCGGGTAGGGTCAAAAGGCTTGTGTGATACTGCTTGTGATCCAAAGGCTGATACAGTGGTGGCTGCTATCGTAGGAACCGCCGGATTGCCATCGGCCTTTGCCGCTGCGCAGGCAGGAAAGCGAATATTGTTGGCCAACAAAGAGGCGCTGGTTGCTGCGGGCTCCCTGTTTATGGAAACCGTTAAAAAAAACAAGGCTACTTTATTGCCCCTTGATAGTGAGCATAATGCGATTTTTCAATGCCTGCCAGGCGGCAAGTGCAATTCACAGGTAAGGCGCCTTGTGCTGACCGCTTCGGGTGGGCCTTTCCGTACCATTGATCCCTCACAGCTGTCGGCAGTAACGCCCGAACAGGCGTGCAAGCATCCCAATTGGTCGATGGGAAGGAAGATTTCAATTGATTCGGCAACCATGCTTAATAAAGGGCTAGAGGTTATAGAGGCTAAATGGATGTTTGAGGTGGATGCTTCAAAAATTGATGTGCTGGTTCATCCTGAAAGCACGATTCATTCCATGGTTGAATATATAGACGGGTCATTTTTGGCGCAATTGGGCAATCCGGATATGCGTATTCCGATTTCATATGCGCTTGGTTACCCTGAAAGAATTGAAAGCAATACTGAAAATTTTGACCTGTCTCGTTTGTTGCAGCTGAATTTCGAGTTGCCCGACTTCAAACGATTCCCTTGTTTAAAGCTTGCCTTTGATGCCTTAAAATCCAGTCAATCCGACTGTGTAGTGCTTAATGCCTCCAATGAGGTGGCAGTTGATTATTTCCTGAAAAACAAAATTAAATTTACTGATATCGCGGTTACAATCGAAAAAATGCTTAATGGATTTGCTGGAACTGTCAAGGGTTCATTGAATCATATAGATGATGTCTTCGAGCTTGATGCGATGGCCAGAAGCCACACCAGTGAACTGTTAAATAATACCCATTGACCTCCTAGGGGCCTTGATGCTTTTTAATCTGCTTTTCTTTGTCATTACCATTAGTGTTGTGGTTGTCTTCCATGAGCTGGGCCATTATCTGGCCGCTCGTTTTTACAATGTAAGGGTAGAGCGTTTTTCGCTTGGCTTTGGAAAGGTGCTGTTTAGAAAAACCGATAAGCATGGTACTGAATGGGTTCTTTCAGCCTTGCCATTGGGTGGATACGTCAAGCCGCTTGCCGAGCCTCCTGCTGGCGCCAGCATCAAAGAGGCCGCCAGGGCCATCAGCCAGAAAACGGCGTGGCAACGGTTTGTGATATTTGCCGCCGGTCCTTTCTTTAGTTTTTTGCTGGCCATTATTATCTATTCAGGCATGAAAATAAGCGGGACGACTGAGCCCGTGCCGTACTTGTCCCAGCCAGCAGCAAATACTCTTGCCTATACGGTAGGAATCGAGGGTGGGGATAAAGTGCTGGCAGTTGATGGGAATGAAGTCCAGGGGTGGGCAGAGGTTCGTTTAGCCTTGCTTGAACCGCTTGCTACCGGTGCTGAATCTACATTAGTGCTTCAGGGTGTAAATGGTGCGACTCGCAATATAACCATGCATTTTCCCAAGGTGACGGGTACGCTTGAAGGCGTTGATTTAATGGGACAGGCAGGTCTGGCGTTAATGGCACCACAGCCTGTTGTGGCAAATGTCCTGGAAGATGGTGCGGGCGAACAGGCTGGTCTTAAAAAAGGAGACCTCGTTTTGCGTGCGGGAACCCAGGATGATGTAACCATTACCGGCCTGATCAAGCTTATACAGGATAATCCCTCCCAAACCATTCCCTTGCTAATCGCAAGGGATAATACAGAGTTGTCGGTAAATATTACGCCACGGGCTGAAATTGATGCGAATGATAAAACAGTAGGTAAAATCGGTGTTGCTTTTACTGGCCAATATCCTACAGTTACGGTGCGTTATGGTATTTTCGAAAGTATCTATCTGGCAACCGTGCAAACTTTTGATACAGCCTGGTTTTCCCTGAAAATGCTTGGCAAAATGGTCATGGGGCAACTTTCATGGAAGAATATCAGCGGTCCGATTGCCATTGCCGATTATGCGGGTCAATCCGCCCAAGTGGGGATGGATAAATTCATAGAATTTATTGCACTTATTACCGTTAGTATTGGTGTGTTAAATTTAATTCCCATCCCAGGGCTTGATGGTGGGCAAATGGTTTTTTGCCTCATTGAAATGGTTCGTAAAAAAGCTTTGTCCGAAACCATTCAGGAAAAAAGCCTGATGGTCGGATATTCATTGTTGCTTTTTTTAATGATATTTGCCTTTGTAAATGATATTGCCCGTGTTTTATAAGTATTTTGATGTGCCAAAGCGCGGGTTTTTGCTGGCAAATATGAGATTTCTGCCTTACAATCGCATGTTATGTTCTAACTGAATATTAATCAAGGATAGTCCGAATGTCTTTTCGTCCGATGACATATATAAGAAAAAAAGCGATTCCAAGTCTGATCGCTTCACTGTTGATACCGCAAGCTGTATTTGCTTTCTCTCCCTTTGTCATCAAGGATATCCAGGTTACTGGCCTGGAAAGTACAGAGCCTTCAATGGTATTCAGTTACATGCCGGTACAGGTTGGTAACACATTCACCGAAGAGCAGGCCTCAGATGTCATTCGTCGCCTGTATGCAACCGGTCTGTTCAATGATGTAAAAATCAATACGGCCAACAATATTGTCCAGATTAACGTCGTAGAGCGCCCGCTTATTACTTCCATTACCTTTGAAGGAATGCGTGCTTTCGACAATAAAGCGATTACCACTGCATTGGCAAACGTTGGTTTTGGCACGGGCAGGGCACTTGATCCTGCTTTGCTGGATCGCGCCACCACAGAAATACGGCAGCAATATGTCGTCAAGGGACATTATGGTGTCGATGTCAGCACGACCCTGACACCCTTACCAAATAACCGGGTTGGTATCAGTTTTACGGTCGATGAGGGTGTTTCCTCCCGTATTAAAGATATCAATATCGTTGGTAATAAAGCATTTTCAGAAGATGACTTGCTTGATGAATTAAGTCTGACTACCCCTGGTTTCATGACTTGGTATACCGGCACCCACAAGTATTCACGTGAAAAGCTTGAGCAAGATACAGAGGCTATTAAAGGCTTCTATCTTGATCGTGGTTACCTGGATTTCACCATGGAACCTCCGCAAGTTACCATATCCCCTAACCGGGAAGATATTTCCATTAACATGACCGTCAGTGAGGGCGAACCTTACACTCTTCGTAAAGTTCAGCTTGCCGGTGATTTGCTCGACTTGAATACCGAGCTTGAGTCATTGGTTATTCCTCAGTCCGGTGAGGTGTTCAATGCTTCAAAAGCACGTGATACGGTATCTGCCATTAAAACCCGTCTGGGTGAGTTGGGTTATGCCTTTGCAACCGTCACACCAAATCCGGTAACTGTGCCAGGCACAACCGAGGCTGACCTTACTTTCTTTGTCGATCCCGGTAAACGTGTTTATGTTCGACGTATTGAGATTGGCGGCAACGTCCGGACGCGTGACCAGGTTATTCGCCGCGAAATGCGCCAGCAAGAATCTGCCTGGTATGATGCGGGGCAATTGGCCACTTCTCAAGAGCGTATTGACCGCTTGGGATATTTTAATGAAGTGCAGGTTAACCAGGCCCCTGTGTCCGGAACCGATGATCAGGTAGATATCGTTGTTGATGTCAAGGAAAAGCCCACAGGTATGATCAACCTTGGTGTTGGCTATGGCTCTACCGATAAATTATCATTTACCGGTGGCATCAGCCAGGAAAATATTTTTGGTAGCGGTACCGATCTGAGCCTGCAGGTAAACACCAGCAAGCGAAACCGTGCGGCTGTGATTACCCACACTGATCCATACTGGACATCAAGCGGTATAAGTCGTAGCACTTCCCTGTATTATCGTATTGACCGCCCATATAACTCAAACGTAGACCAGGACGAAGATAACTACCGTACGCGTTCTATCGGTTTTGGCATGAACTTTGGCGTGCCAATTTCAGAAAATGATCGTATTTTCATGGGCTTGACCTATGAGAACAACAAGATCGAATTGCCAAGTGAAAGCTCGGGTTATATTGTGCCTTGGGCCTATCGTAATTTTGTGGATGTTTATGGTGAGTCAACCAATCTATTCATGTTCAACCTTGGTTGGGCAAAAGATACCCGTGATAGTGCTCTGGCACCCTCCAAAGGTTACTACACTTCACTTAATGCATCGGTAGGGGTGGGCGACCTGAAGTACTACATGCTTAGTGCCCAGCAACAATATTATTTGCCATTGGGCAAGGATTACACTCTTGCGATGAATCTAAGTGCCGATTATGGCAAAAGCCTTGACAGCAAGAAACCTTTCCCCGTCATTAAAAACCTTTATGCCGGTGGTATTGGTTCCGTTCGTGGTTATGAGGGTGCTTCTTTAGGCCCGCGCGACCGGCTTTCTGGCGACTACTTGGGTGGTTCAACCCGGGTTATTGCCAATTTGCAACTATTTCTCCCATTCCCTGGCACACAAAATGACCGTACTTTACGCTGGTTTGTATTTGCCGATGCCGGCAAGGTTAGTGTTTCAGGAAAAACTGCATGTACTAACGGTAATATAGATAACGGTGGCCTGGTTGATAAACCATGTGGCTGGCGTTATTCTGCTGGTGTTGGTTTGTCATGGCAGTCACCTTTGGGTCCATTGCAAATTTCATATGCCCGCCCAATTAGTGCAAAACCAGGAGACAACAAAGAATCCTTCCAGTTCCAGATTGGTACTGCATTCTAAGGTTGTACACGAACTTTAACGGGTGTTTACGTGTCAGGCGTGTCATGAAACTGTCCTGACTAACGAATTTTTATATAATTCCTTTTTTATTATAAGGTTATTTTCATGAGTTCAAGTTTGGCAAAAAATACTTTCGGCAAACGTAAAGTTGGCACGTTGCTTGTAGCATCAGTAATTGGTCTTTCATTGACTGCACCAACCGTATTTGCGCAAGCAAAAAAAGCCGCTGAAGGATCTGAAAAAAAGACTGAAGCTGCTGCAGAAACTTCCAGCAACAGCCCATTGAAAATCGGGTTTGTAAACACCGAGAAAATCCTTCGTGATTCTGCGCCAGCTAAAGAAGCCCAGGAAAAAATTGAAACCGAATTCAAGAAAAGGGACGAAGAGCTGCAAAAATTGGCTAATACCTTGCGTACCAAAGCCGAAAAATTTGATAAAGACGCACCAGTAATGACAGATGCTGATCGTGCCAAGGCCCAGCGTGAACTGGCTGATCTTGATACCGATCTTCAGCGTAAACGCCGTGAGTTTCAAGAAGACTTCAATCGTCGTCGCAATGAGGCCTTTTCAGGAATTGTAGACAAAGCCAATGCTGCGATTCGTGAAATTGCTGAAAAAGAAGACTATGACCTTATCGTTCAGGATGCAGTAACGGTAAGTACACGAATTGACATTACCGATACTGTTATTAAAGAATTGGATAAAAAATAAGCATGGCAATTGTATTAAATCCGGATCAGGCAGTTACGCTTGACAAACTGCTTGATCAGGTTGATACGCAAGGTCTGGATTGGCAGTTAAAAAACAGTTCCAATCAAACCTTTCCGTTTATTCGGGGTTTGGGTTCCTTAAGTAATGCCGGGCAGTCTGAAATCAGTTTTCTTTCAAATGCAAAATTTTTTCCGCATTTGTTAAAAACTGATGCTGCGGCTGTTATTCTTCCCCAAAAAGCAGTTGATCATCTGCCGGATTCAGTTTCATTTGCGATAGTGGTGTGTGAAAACCCCTATCTGATGTACGCCCGCATTGCTCAATGGTTTGACAGCTTCAGGCTAAATGCCATACCCAAACAGATTCATCCGTCGGCCATAGTGGCTCCTGATGCCATTATTGAAGAAGGGGTATCTATTGGGCCACTGGCCGTTATAGAATCCAATGTTAAAATTGCATCAGGAAGCATTATCGGTGCTTCCTGTGTTGTTGGCAAAAATTCGGTCATTGGCAAAAACAGTATTTTGTACGCTAATGTAATCCTCTATCATGATGTGATTATTGGTGAGCGCTGTATTTTACATAGTGGTGCAGTGATTGGTGCAGACGGTTTCGGTTTCGCACCCGATAACACGCAAGAAAAAGGCGCGTGGTGCAAGATCTCCCAACTTGGGCGTGTCATTCTTGGTAATGATGTTGAAATTGGTGCATGCACAACAGTAGACAGAGGGGCCATTGAAGATACGGTTATTGGCAATGGTGTCAAACTCGACAACCAGATCATGATTGGTCATAACGTTAAGGTTGGTGATCATACTGCCATGGCTGCGTGCGTAGGTGTAGCAGGCTCCACACAAATAGGGACCCGTTGCACGATTGCCGGAGCAGGAATGGTTTCAGGTCATATTACCATTGGTGATGATGTCCACATTTCTGGCGGATCGGCTGTTACTTCGGATATTCTTGTGCCGGGTCGTTATACGGGGGTCTTTCCAATTGCCTCCCACAGCGTCTGGCAAAAAAACGCCGCTGTTCTTCAGCAACTGGCCCAGCTAAGAAGGCGTATCCAGCAATTGGAAAAAAAATAATTCAAATGAACCAAATGGGCGGGTTCAATGCAAGCCCGTTTTGGTTTGCAAGTTTTTAATATTAATAACAGGAAGATTTATGGTAATCGATATTCAAGGCATTATGGATCGCATCCCTCATCGTTATCCAATGCTGCTGGTAGATCGTGTCCTTGAAATGGTTCCAGGAAAAAGTATTGTTGCTGTCAAAAACGTAACTATTAATGAACCCTTTTTTCAAGGTCATTTTCCACATTTGCCCGTTATGCCAGGGGTGCTTATTATTGAAGCATTAGCCCAGGCTGCGGCAATATTTTCATTTTCAAATGAAGATGGCACTATGCTGGACAGCTCAAAAACGGCTTACTACCTGGTAGGCGTGGATGGCGCGCGTTTTCGCAAACCTGTCGTACCTGGTGATCAACTAATGTTGCACGCCGAAGCAGAGCGTATTAGCAAGGTTATCTGCAAATATAAAGCCAAGGCTACTGTCGATGGCGAAGTTGTCGCTGAAGCAAAAATTATGTGCGCAATTAGGGATTTAGGCTAATAATGTCAAATAACATCCATCCAACAGCAATTATTTATGATGGGGCAGAGCTCCATCCCAGCGTTATTGTTGGTCCTTACGCGATTATCCATAAGGATGTTCGTATTGATGAGGGAACAACGGTGGGTGCCCATTGTATTATTGATGGATGTACCACGATTGGCAAGAATAATAATTTCTATCGCTTTGCCTCGATTGGTGGCATGCCCCAAGACAAAAAATATGGTGGAGAGCCCACCAGGCTTGAGATTGGCGACAACAATACCATCCGTGAGTATGTCACCATCAATACAGGTACCGTACAAGATGTAGGAACAACCCGCATAGGCGATGACAACTGGATCATGGCTTATGTGCATATTGCTCACGATTGCCAAATTGGCAACCACACCATTATAGCTAACTCGGTGCAATTGGCCGGGCATATACATATTGGAGACTGGGCTATTGTGGGTGGCGGTACTGCTGCGCATCAGTTCATCCGTATTGGTGAACATTCCATGACAGGTGGTATGAGCGCTATTCGCCAGGACGTCCCCCCCTATGTATTGGGTGCAGGCCAGCCTTATCGCCCGGCAGGCATCAACTCTGAAGGCCTCAAGCGCCGTGGATATTCGCCTGAGCAAATATCTGCCATTAAAGAAGCATACAAGATGATTTATATGCGCGGGCTGTCTATCGAGCAAGCGCTTGAGGAAATCAAACTATATCAGGATCAGTATCCTGATACGCGCGCAGTACTTCAACCGTTTGTTGATTTTTTCCAAAATCACTCTCGAGGGATTGGCCGTTAATGGGCCTGGATATTGCAATGGTTGCCGGTGAGCCTTCCGGTGACCTTTTGGCTTCGCGAATTATTGATGGTATCAAACTGGTACAGCCTGACGTTCGTTTTACGGGAATCGGTGGGCCAAATATGCAGTCAAGGGGTATGCATATCCAGCATCCCATGGACAAATTAAGCGTTTTTGGTTATGCCGATGCCCTTAAGCAGCTTCCTTCTTTAATCAGGACTTATACCAGTCTTAAAAATAATTTGTTAACCCACAAACCGGATGTCTTTGTGGGGGTTGATGCGCCAGATTTTAATTTGCGTCTTGAGCAGAAACTGCGTGAAAAGAGTATTCCCACGGTTCATTTTGTAGGTCCTTCAATTTGGGCTTGGCGTTATGAGCGTATTCACACCATCAAAAAAGCAGTTTCCCACATGCTGGTCTTGTTTCCTTTCGAAGTGGATATCTATCGTAAAGAAGGTATTCCCGTGACTTTTGTGGGTCATCCTTTGGCTAGCCAGATTCCTTTTAATCCTGACAAGTTGGCAGCAAGGCTGCGTTTGGGTCTGGATCCTGACAGTCGAATCCTGGCTGTCTTGCCAGGTAGCCGGGCCTCTGAAGTTAAACTGCTGGCTCCGCGGTTCTTGCAAACGGCACAACGGTTATTAAAGCACGATCCGATTTTGCAGTTTATTGTTCCGATCGTCAATGAAAAACGTCAGAAAGATTTTAATGAAATTTTTGCCGGTATTCCGGTTAATAACCTGAAAACTTTTTCTGCGACGGATACCGGGCGTCCCATTGCCTGGGATGTCATGGAGGCTTGTGATGCAGCCTTGGTGGCTAGTGGTACTGCTTCACTTGAAACTGCGTTGTTTAAAAAACCCATGGTTATTTCATATGTGATTTCTCCTTTGATGAAAAAACTGATGGAGTGGAAGTCTGGGCAACTTAAACCTTATGTTCCCTGGGTAGGATTGCCAAATATACTTTTACAAGAGTTTGCCGTGCCTGAAATCCTGCAAGATGAGGCAACCCCTGAAAACCTAGCGGCTGCCTGTATCAATGCCCTGGAAAATACTGAATATATCCAGGATATACAAAAAAAATTCCTGCTGCTTCACGAGTCCTTATGCCAAGATACGGCCGGACTGGCTGCGGAAGCCATTTTAAATGCGGCACAGTCACCCGCATAAGGCCATGAACGATAATCTTGATTTATTTGAAAGCCCTCACAGCGGTTTGCTGGTCGCGGGTATAGATGAGGCGGGCAGAGGGCCGTTAGCAGGTTCTGTCTATGCGGCTGCCGTCATACTTGATCCGTTAAAACCCATTGGCGGTTTGATGGACTCAAAAAAACTATCCGAAAAAAAACGAGATCAACTTGCCCTTGAAATCAGGGAAAACGCGCTGTCTTGGTCAATTGCTTGTGCTAATGTGGAAGAAATTGATAGCATTAACATATTGCAGGCAACCATGCTGGCCATGAAAAGAGCGTTTTTGGGCTTATCCATAACACCAGGTTTGGTACTTATTGACGGTAACCGTGTTCCTGCTGATATGTCGGTTGCATGCAGGGCAATAATCAAAGGGGATGCCCTTGAGCCTTGTATTTCCGCGGCTTCTATTCTTGCAAAAACTGCACGGGATGCCTCTTTGAAAGAGCTCCATGAGCAATATCCTGAATACGGCTTTGATCAGCACAAAGGATATGGTACTGCTCTGCATCTTGAACGTTTGCGTTTGCATGGAGCATGCCCGGCGCATAGGCGCAGTTTTGCTCCGGTAAGAAAAACACTGGCTTAAAAGTAAGAGGATTCATTATTTTTTTATTAATTAAGCTATTTTTAAGTTTTGAAATTGATTTGTATTGAAAAGAAAGTACAATGACTTGCTTTCATTGTAAAGAATTACAGCCTTTTGTTATTAGATAGATATTATTTATGACCACACCTTTATCGCCAATTCCACCGAGTAATGAACTGCCCCATCGTAAAGTTATTCGGAGCTGGTTAACACCTTTATCAGAAAAAAACACGCTTCGTGCGATTGTTTTGATGACTATTGATATTGCCCTGTTTTTTGCACTTATCGCAGGAGCAATTATTTTTGAACCATGGTGGGCAAAATTAATTTGCGCGCTGGTTTGCGGTTTTGTCATTGGTCGCCTGTTCATTATCGGGCATGACGCCTGCCACCAAAGCCTGACGCCTCACAGAAAATTGAATAAATGGCTGGGTCGAATTGCCTTTTTACCCTCTGTATCACCTTACAGCCTGTGGGATGTTGGCCATAATGTAGTACATCATGGCTATACCAACCTGAAAGGCATGGATTTTGTCTGGTGCCCCCATACACAAGAAGAGTATGCGGCAATGTCCAAAGGACGCCAGCTGATGGAGCGTTTTTATCGTAGCGGATGGGGCGCAGGTATCTATTATCTAGTTGAGATCTGGTGGAACCGCATGATGTTCCCGACTAAAGCTTACATGGGTACGCAACGCAAGGTGTTTTTCTGGGACGGTTTGCTGGTGAGTGTATTTGGCATTTCATGGGCACTAATTGTTATTGTTTCCGCAATCCAAACCAACCAGTCAATTCTTGGCTTGTTGTTTTTTGCCTGGTTTGTGCCACTGCTTTTCTGGTTTTACATGATCGGATGGGTGGTGTATGTCCAGCATACGCATACTAAAGTGGTTTGGCATGACAACAAAGTTGAATGGGCAAAGGCTCAGCCGTTTGTGTCTACAACCGTGCACCTGACCTTTAACTTTCATTTTGGCGCGTTGATGCATCATATTCTTGAGCATACTGCCCACCATGTTGACATGAGTATCCCGCTTTACAAGCTGAAAGCCGCCCAGGCACGTCTGGAAGAAATGCTGCCAGAGCGAATCGTGGTGCAGAAATTCAGCTGGAGATGGTATTTCAAAACAGCCAAGGCAACCAAACTGTATGATTATGAAAACAAGCAATGGCTTGATTTCAACGGCAAACCTACCTTACAGGTGTTGTAATCTGTCCGGCATGAGCAATTATTAGGCTTTGATATTATCCCGCTTATGCGGGATAATTTTTTTATATGAAAACCATTACCTCTAAAGATAATCCCCTTTATAAGCAGTTACTGAAAACACATCTTGGCAAAATCAAGGGACATGTCCTTATTGAAGGCGTTCATCTGTGTCATTCATGGCTGGCGCATTTTTCCGCCCCGTTAATGGCGGTTTTTAACGCTGCAGTACTTGACCGCGCGCAGACCGGTTTTACTGAACACGATGCAGATGCTTATGCGGCAAATATACGGGCACAGCAAAGCGAGCCATTGCTGCAGTCATCAAGTAATGAAGTCGGAGAGTTATTCAGTTTATTGGATACTGCCAACCGCATTGTGGTGCCGGATAAGCTATTTCGTGCTTTGACACATGTTGATGCACCGCAGGGGGTGCTTTTTCTGGTAAGCATTCCTGTATGTAAAGCCCCCCCTGCCATTAACGAAAACTCGCTTTTTCTGGACAGATTGCAAGATCCGGGTAATGCCGGAACGATCCTGCGTTCAGCTGCGGCTGCCGGGATTCGCCATGTTTACCTTTCCAAAGGCAGTGTTTCAGCCTGGTCGTCCAAAGTGTTACGCAGTGCACAAGGTGCTCATTTTGCCTTGAACATATATGAGCAGCAGGATTTGTCAGCGTTAATCAATCAGGCTTCTGTGCCTGTCTTGGCGACGGCGCTGTCGGAAAAAGCGCAAAACCTGTATGAGATCCGCTTGCCTGAACAATGCATCTGGCTAATGGGGCATGAAGGGCAGGGCGTACACCCCGATTTATTGGCCCGGGCTACTCATCAGGTGTTTATACCTCAAACAGATCTGGTTGAGTCGCTGAATGTAGGGGTTGCTGCAGGCATCGTTTTGTTTGAACACCGGCGCCAGCGACTTTATAACGCCTGAAATTGTATAAATACGAGTATTTGAATAAAAAAATACCTGTCCGCAAATATGAATCATCACGGGCAGGTATTGGTAAATAACTTAATAAACGTTTCTTAGTAGCTGGATTTGTCCAATCCAAGTATATGCAAAACAGTAGTGGAAATTTCCTCAATGGATTTTGTGGTGGTTGATAGCCACTCGATTCCTTCCCGTCGCATTAGTCTTTCGGCTTCAGCCACTTCATATAAACATTGCTCAAGCGTTGCATAACGGCTGTTGGGGCGACGTTCGTTACGTACTTCACTTAAGCGATCTGGCTGGATTGACAGGCCAAACAGTTTATTGCGGAAAGGCTGAAGTGTTTTAGGCAGGCTGCCTCGCTCAAAGTCCTCGGGGATCAAGGGGAAATTGGCGGCCTTGATGGCATATTGCATGGCAAGGTAAAGACTGGTTGGCGTTTTGCCACAGCGGGAAACACCTACCAGAATGACGTCAGCCTCTTTGAGGCCATGAATGAATTGACCATCATCATGGGCCAGGCTGAAGTTGATGGCTTCTATGCGGTTGCGATAAGCTTCAGAGCTGGCACTTAAATGCGACATGCCAATGGTGGGTTCTGATTTGGTTCCCAAGGCTGATTCAAGTTGACTTACACAAGTGCCAAAGATGTCCAGAAATATACAATTGGCTTCTTTGACATGGGTAAGAATATTTTGCGTAACCAATGTACTGAAGACGATGGGCGGGTTTTGCTCTCGTTCGGCAATTTCATTGATTTTTTTTGCGACAGCTTTGGCTTTTTCCTCGGTGGTGATAAAAGGTTCGCGTATTTGCTGGAATTCAAAAGACTTATTGAACTGGGAAAGTACTGAGTGACTGAAGGTTTCTGCAGTAATACCGGTACTGTCCGATACAATAAATACAGTTCTTTGATTAAGTTGCATTGTAATTGCCTAAAAAACACCCAAAAAAAACCGTAAAACGGTACAATTCAGTCCATGATTGTAAACGACATCATCAACTTGTCATGTAAAGGCCTATTTGTTTGAAGAATTTAGTTGTTTTTCAAACAAATAAGCTTTCATTTTTTTTATTCTAAGGGTGACTTTAATGTCGTATGTCGTTCCATTTGAAAATCTCCGCATGACGGATGTTGACTCGGTAGGTGGTAAAAATGCCTCACTGGGTGAAATGATTAGCCAACTGTCTACAGCTGGTGTTCGTGTACCTGGTGGTTTTGCTACCACAGCAGAAGCCTTCCGGGATTTTCTGAAAATTTCCGGTCTTGATGACCGTATTGCCAATCGCCTTAGCACACTGAATCCTGAGGATGTTCGCGCCTTGGCCGAGGCCGGTGCCGAAATCCGTCAATGGATTATTGACGAGCCATTTTCTGCCGAGTTTGAAAATGAGATCCGCCAAGCTTATGCAAAACTGGATGCCGATGGCAATGGTTCTTTTGCCGTCCGTTCTTCAGCAACCGCAGAAGACTTGCCCGATGCATCATTTGCTGGTCAACAGGAAACTTTCCTGAACGTAGCTGGCATTGATGACGTGCTTGATAAAATCCGTCACGTTTTTGCTTCTTTGTACAATGACCGCGCCATTTCCTACCGCGTCCATAAAGGCTATGCCCACGCTGAAGTGGCCTTGTCTGCCGGTATTCAGCGCATGGTTCGTTCAGACAAAGGCAGTGCCGGTGTCATGTTCACCCTGGATACCGAATCCGGTTTTGATGATGTCGTATTCATCACCTCTTCATACGGCCTGGGTGAGACCGTTGTGCAGGGTGCTGTTAACCCTGACGAATTCTATGTATTCAAGCCTACACTGGCGTCTGGCAAATACCCCATTGTTAGCCGTCGTATTGGTTCCAAACTGATCAAAATGGAATTTAACCCAGAACGTCGTCCCGGCGAGAACGCCGTACTGACGCTGGATGTTCCTGTTTCAGAACGAAACCGTTACTCCCTGACCGATGATGAAGTTATCGAGCTGGCTCGTTACGCAGTTATTATCGAAAAACACTATCAGCGCCCCATGGATATCGAATGGGGTCGTGACGGTATCGATGGCAAGTTGTATATCCTGCAAGCCCGCCCTGAAACTGTCAAGTCACAGCAAGGTGCACACGACGTACAGCAACGCTACAAATTGAAGGCAACTGGACAAGTCCTGATTACCGGCCGTGCTATCGGTCAAAAAATTGGTTCAGGTAAAGTTCGCATCATTAACGATATTGCCCAAATGGATCAGGTTGAAACCGGTGATATTTTGGTAACCGACATGACCGACCCTAACTGGGAACCCGTCATGAAGCGTGCATCGGCCATTGTGACCAATCGTGGTGGAAGGACTTGCCACGCCGCGATTATTGCCCGTGAACTGGGTATTCCTGCTGTTGTTGGATGTGGTGAAGCCACTGAAGTATTGACCGACGGCACGGAAGTAACCGTTTCTTGCGCGGAAGGTGATGAAGGCCGTATTTATGAAGGCCTGCTGGAAACCGAAATTGAAGAAATCCGTCGCGGTGAAATGCCTGAAATTGATGTGAAGATCATGATGAACGTTGGTAATCCCCAATTGGCTTTTGATTTCTCACAAATCCCCAACGGTGGTGTTGGTCTGGCGCGTCTTGAGTTCATTATCAACAACAATATCAACATTCACCCTAAAGCAGTACTTGATTATCCGAATGTTGATGCTGGCCTGAAAAAAGCGGTAGAGTCCGCTGCCCGTGGCTATGCAAGCCCACGTGCTTTCTTTGTTGAAAAGCTGGCTGAAGGTGTTGCTACTATTGCAGCTGCGTTCTATCCAAAACCCGTTATCGTTCGTATGTCAGACTTTAAGTCCAACGAATACCGTAAGCTGGTTGGTGGCTCCCGCTATGAGCCCGAGGAAGAGAACCCAATGTTGGGCTTCCGTGGTGCAGCACGTTATATTGCTGACGACTTCGCAGAATGTTTTCGCATGGAATGCGAGGCATTGCGCTTTGTACGTGAAGAAATGGGTCTGACTAACGTTGAAATCATGATTCCATTCGTGCGTACCCTCAATCAGGCCGAGCGCGTTATTGGCTTGCTGGCTGAAAACGGCCTGAAGCGTGGTGAGAATGGTCTTCGTGTGGTCATGATGTGTGAAGTGCCTTCCAACGCCATTCTTGCGGAAAAATTCCTTGAGCATTTTGATGGTTTCTCTATCGGCTCAAATGACATGACTCAGTTAACCCTGGGTCTTGACCGTGACTCTGGCATGGAACTTTTGGCTGCTGATTTCGATGAGCGTGATGAGGCTGTTCAATTCATGCTTTCACGTGCAATCCAGGCTTGCCTTAAAGCAGGCAAGTATGTTGGCATTTGCGGCCAAGGCCCTAGCGACCACCCAGATCTGGCAGTTTGGCTGAAAGAGCAGGGTATTTTGTCAATGTCTCTTAACCCCGATACTGTGGTTGATACATGGCAAAAACTGGCTGCAGCCCAGTAACTGGTAATGCTGTAATTAAAACAGGCTCTTCAAAGGGCCTGTTTTTTTATCCGGCTTCAGTGAAAAAATGCAAATGACTCATGCTTTATTTTTTATAACGATGAACATCTTGTTTTTTTACTAAAACGCCGGATGAATTAAGTTACACTTACTCAACAAACATTTGAATTTAAGGATATGATAATGAGTGAATTGATTATTGAAGATATTGAAGCAGGGACTGGCGAGGAAGCAAAAAGCGGTCAGCATGTAACCGTTCACTATACTGGCTGGTTGCTGGATAATGGCAAGAAATTTGATTCCAGCAAAGATCGCAACCAACCATTTTCTTTCCCGCTGGGTGCTGGTCATGTTATTAAAGGATGGGATCAGGGCGTGGCAGGCATGAAAATTGGCGGAAAACGCAAATTAACCATTCCAGCCTCTTTGGGTTATGGCAGCAGGGGTGCCGGTGGCGTGATTCCACCTAATGCAACCCTGGTATTTGAGGTTGAGTTGCTAGAGCTGTCTTAATATACGGTTAATGTTTTTTAATAGGTGACAATATGGGATGGGTCTGGTTTGGTCTTGCGGTTGTGGCCCTGATTGCCGAACTGCTTTCAGGCACATTTTACATGCTGCTTGTAGCGCTTGGACTAGCCGCTTCGGGTATTGTTGCCTATTTTGGTTTTAGTCTGGCAGTACAGGTGGCTACTTGCAGCATCATTGGTATTGCCGGCTTGCTAATTCTTAAAAAAACAGGGGTGCTTTTAAAAAAAGGACATCTCAAGGCAACCAGTGATAGCAATGTCAATCTTGATATTGGACAGCTGGTGGAAGTGAAATCATGGACAGGCCAACGTACGGCGACTGTTTATTACAGAGGAGCCCAGTGGCAGGTAAAACTTGATCCATCGGTTTCAGAAACACCTTCGCCCGGACAATATGTCATTGTCGATATCCAAAGCGTTACCCTTATTTTAAAACCGGTACTTAAATCGTCCTGATTTCCAGCCAAACCATAGGAGCATTACTGTGGAATTTGATACTTCAATTATTTTTTGGTTAATTGTCTTTGTATTAGCCCTGATTATCTTCATCAAGACTATTGCCATTGTTCCACAGCAACATGCCTGGGTGGTAGAGCGGCTTGGTAAATTTGACAGGACACTGTCACCGGGGGCAAAGTTTGTCATTCCCTTCATTGAAAAAATTGCCTACAAGCATTCTTTAAAAGAAATACCCCTTGATGTTCCCAGTCAGGTTTGTATTACCCGGGACAACACCCAATTACAGGTTGATGGGGTTATTTTCTTTCAGGTTACCGATCCAATGCGGGCCTCATACGGTTCTTCAAACTATATTGTTGCCATCACGCAGCTTGCACAAACCACTTTGCGTTCAGTGATTGGTCGAATGGAACTGGACCGGACTTTTGAAGAGCGGGATGCCATCAACAGTACGATCGTGTCTTCTCTTGATGAGGCTGCCACAAACTGGGGTGTAAAAGTATTGCGGTATGAAATCAAAGACCTTACCCCGCCCAGTGAAATTTTACGCGCCATGCAGGCACAGATCACCGCAGAACGTGAAAAACGGGCCTTGATTGCCGCCTCCGAAGGTCGTCGCCAGGAACAGATCAATATTGCAACCGGTGAGCGTGAGGCTGCCATTGCCCGCTCCGAAGGTGAAAAACAAGCGCAAATCAATAACGCTGAAGGTGAGGCCAAGGCGGTTACCACGATTGCTTCGGCAACCGCTGAGGCCATCGGTATGGTTGCACATGCCATTCAGCAGCCTGGTGGTCTTGAGGCGGTTAATTTGCAAGTGGCAGAAAACTATGTGGCAGCATTCGGCAATCTGGCCAAGCAGGGCAATACCCTTATTCTGCCTGGCAATTTGTCTGATATGGGTGGCCTGGTAGCTTCGGCCATGACCATTATTAAAAACACCACTGAAAAACCCAAAGAGGCATCGTGAAAATGCCGGGTAGTACTTTCTGATATCAATAAAAAAGGAGACCTAGCGTCTCCTTTTTTTATGGTCGCTTGCAGAAATTTATCTGATAAGCGGCCAAATTAATTTATTAATGACAGTTACGTCATTTACTGGCGACGTGTGTCGTGCTTCATGATCCGTTCCTTTTCACGCTGCCAGTCTTTGTCGCGGGCGGTGTCACGTTTATCATGAAGCTTCTTGCCTTTGCCCAGGCCAAAGTCAAGCTTGATCCGACCATTTTTAAAATGCAGGTTAAGGGGTACCAAGGTATAGCCCCGGATTTCAACCTTGCCAATTAACTTGTTGATTTCATTTTTATTCATTAGCAACTTGCGTGTGCGTGTTGCATTTGGATGTATGTGGGTGGAAGCGGTGGCTAGCGGACTAACGTGCATGTTCAGCAACCAGAGTTCGCCATCACGTACAATAACGTAGCTTTCACCTAATTGAACCCTGCCAGCCCGTATGGCTTTGACTTCCCAGCCCTCAAGCACGATGCCTGCTTCAAAGTTCTCTTCAATAAAATAGTCGTGGCGGGCTTTTCGATTTTCTACAATGCTCATGATTTATATTATAAAAATGCTACAGCCGTTAAAATAGGACCTTTTATGAACTGTATTTTTATGATTGTCGGCTTAAGTCGTTATTGTAAATGAATACACCACATGAAAATGAAATTTATGGCAAGATTGCCTTTAAACGTCTACATTTGCCATTGGCTAATTGATTTAACCCTGTAAAAGATATTTAATGCATACTGTCCAAAGATCCGTACTTCTTCCTTATAAGGCCAGCCAGATGTTTGACCTGGTTTCCGATGTTGAAAAATACCCCGAATTCATGCCTTGGTGCGGCGGTTCAGCCATCAAGGAACAGCTCGAAGATGGTGTGGTTGCATCGGTTACTATCAGTCTTGCTAAAATCAGGCAAACATTTACTACCCGCAACAAACATGCTTACCCTGGCAAAATAGAGCTCGAACTGGTGGATGGTCCGTTTTCGGCATTAAATGGCACTTGGGAGTTCATTGAACTTGATGAGGAAGCCTGTAAGGTAGTTTTCACCCTTGATTATGCTTTCAACAGTAAAACGCTTGAAATGCTGGTGGGTCCGGTCTTCAATCGCATCGCCAACAGTTTTATCGATTCCTTTACCAAACGGGCGCAGGTGATTTATGGCGACCGCTGATCTTCATGTTTCCCTTAGTTTTCCGGCTACGGCCAGCCATATCTGGCACAAAATATTTTGTGTGCCCGCCGGAAGTACGGTTGCGGATGCCATTGCCCTAAGCGGTGTTGCGGATGCTTTTCCGTCACTGGATCTTGTCAGTCTTGGCAAAGGTATTTATGGAATCAAATGCTCATCACGGCAAATGGTGCAAGATGGTGACCGGATTGAACTGTATCGCAAGCTTGTGTTTGACCCCAAAGAGTCCAGAAGACGCCGGGCAGAACACCGCAAGGCCGGCATATTAACCAAGAAGCATCTCAGGCAAAAAAAATCACGTATCAACAACTATACCGAACATCGGGATAACACATAATAAATTCATGCGACTCAAGGAGGAACAATGTCGTCACCTGTTTTATTTACTGAACTTAACACCCATAATGGCTACCGTATTGGTGTTGCCACGCTTAACCAGCCAAAGGTACTGAACGGGCTTTCGCTTGAAATGTGCCGCCTGCTAAGTGAACGGCTTGCCCAGTGGGAGGCTGATCCTGACGTGGTGTTGGTTATCATGCAAGGGGCCGGTGATAAGGCATTTTGTGCCGGTGGTGATTTGCACGGCTTGTACCAAAGCATGCAAATCCATCAGGGGCAGGACGCGTGGGCAAATACATATTCACGCGAATTCTTTGAGGTTGAATATAAACTGGACTATCAAATACATACCAGTGTCAAACCGATTATTTGCTGGGGTCATGGCATTGTAATGGGTGGCGGCATTGGCCTGATGATTGGTGCCAGTCACCGGGTGGTAAGCGAAAGCTCGCGACTGGCCATGCCAGAAGTCAGTATTGGTCTTTTTCCCGATGTGGGCGGTAGCTGGGTACTCAATCACCTGCCTGGTAAAACAGGTGCGTTCCTGGCCAGTACCGGTGCCATTCTGAATACATCTGATGCCCTTTTTTCCGGACTTGCCAATTATCAGGTAGATCATGCAAGCTGGACGTCTGTCGTTAATGCGCTGCAGGCTTCAGACTGGCAAGCACCGCAGCATCGTACATTTAATGATGATATTGTCCATGCCGTTTTATCTGCCCACAAAGGAAAACCGGCTGAAGCTGGGCCATTGCAGCAGCACTATGGCTTGATCAATGAAATTTGCGCACCGGCTGATATCAAGGCCATTTATCGCAATATCGCCTTGCTGAAAGACAGTGAAGATGCCTGGCTATCCCGTGCCGCTGCCACGATGTTAAAAGGTGCCCCCTTATCCATGGCCTTGGGCATAGTCTTGCAACGTAAGGCTTTGCACCTGTCATTGGCTGATGTTTTTCGTATGGAATATATTGTGGCGCTGCATTGTTGTGCCGATGGCCAGTTGCAGGAAGGAATACGTGCCCTGCTGGTGGACAAGGACAAGAATCCCCAATGGACACCTTCTGGTATTGATGATGTCAGTGAAGCATTGCTGGCGTCTTATCTTGCAGCTCCCTGGCCAGCATCAGACAAGCATCCCTTGTCTGATCTGGCTTAAGGGCGAACCGGAAATGGTTCGATTGAATTATTTCCGGATCTCAGGCTTTTCAAGCGAATAGGGGATTTCAACCAATTCCACTTGGGGCCCCTCGGGGTTGCCAAGGTGGAGCTGCTTATGTTCAAGCGCGGTCAATTTGGTTTCAAACAGAAGATATACCTTGCCATCGCAAGCGGTACTGTTGACGATTTGGCCACACGGCTCATTGGTATCCTGGGCATCGAATACGTCTTTGCCAGGCATCCAGGTTTCGGGGTCGGTGGCATTACTGACAATGCCAATGGCCATACGACGCTTTAAGGTGCCGCGGTAGTGACTGCGGGCAACCACCTCTTGGCCCGGGTAGCATCCCTTGGTAAAACTAATGCCATGAATTACATCAAAATTGATGCTTTGTGCGATGAACAGTTCCTGGTTGTTCTTTTCGATCCACGGCGTACCACTTAATATTTCCATGGCATCCCATTGCGCGGTGTCCTTATGGTTTAACAAGGAACAGAAGCACGCTTGACTACCGGCCTGAGGGTCATACATGCAGAAGAAGCGTTTATTGCCGGCTACATCAGGCAGGGCAATCCAGGTGCATTCGTTCTTGGTTACCACATTCCATGCCGGTGTTTTTTCCAGATCCAGCTCAAGCCGCTTACCCAATTCATTGATTGAGGGTGACCATATGCCCTTGATGACAAGGGTTTCAGGGGTAAAGACTACTTTTGATCGCATGACATACATGCGCAAGCGCTTGATCAGCATTTCGGCAATGTCAGTGCGAACCAGGAATTTGAAAGCCGGTTCGTTATCGGTTGTTGCGGTTTTCCAGATCAGGAAACTGCCCAGTACACGTCCTTTGGGTGAACAATAGGCGGAAAGCACGGCGTGATTTTCAGAGGCCAGTGTCATATCCTGGGTTAACTGTCCCTGCAGAAAATTGCTTGCATCGGCTCCGGTGACAGAGAAAACGGTAAAATGAGGAAGGTCACTTTGAAATAAAGTATCTGCGATAGGTTCTTGAGGGGCTGAAATCATGGATATTATCCTGTCTTACTAATACAAACTTGAATGTTTTAATAGTACGCCATATTAGCCGGATCAGCCATATTTCCCGATCCCGGTGAAGGTTAATTGTAAATGGCATGCCGTTTTAACGCAGCCATGCCGGCCTTTTGGCTGGCGCCTTTGAATGCATGGTTATTGCCTTGTTGCCTGATACAATTGAGCCTTGTTAAATTACTCCACTACGCTTGTACGCATGAAACTATTCAAGTCCCTTGTCCTGGCTTTTGTTATTTGCACCCTGTTGCTGGCAATCGGCTTGGGCGGTAAAGTCTGGCACTGGTCTACCAGCCCCATTCCCATGTCTTCCCCGGCAGTGGAATTCAATGTTCCCAAAGGCAGTAACATACGCACGGTGGCAGAAACCCTAGCCAAAGCCGGATTGGATATCGAGCCGCAACTTTTTATTCTATATGCACGCTATACCGGGCAGGATGTCCAGTTGAAGGCAGGTGCTTATGAAGTTACCCAAGGAATGACACCCGTAGACGTTCTGAACAAGCTTTCCAGTGGCGACATGATCAAGCGGCAAATTGCCCTGATCGAGGGCTGGACTTACAAACAAATTCGTCAGGCATTGAAGGCCAATAAGGATATCAAGCAAACACTGGATGATGTTACTGACGAGGAATTGTTAAAAAAACTGGGCGCAGTCCATACGCACCCTGAGGGCCTTTTTTTTCCCGAAACCTATGTGTTTGTGCCGGGAGACTCTGATTTCCAGATTTTAAAACGTGCCTATGATGAAGGGCAGAAACGATTATTGCAGGCCTGGGAAAACCGTGACCCCGACAGTCCATTGAAAACCCCCTACGAGGCCTTGATTTTAGCTTCGATTGTAGAGAAAGAAACAGGCCATGGAGAGGACCGTGATCGTGTGGCTGGGGTTTTTGCCAATCGACTCAAGGCAAATATGCTTTTGCAAACCGACCCCACGGTAATATATGGCATGGGTGACAATTACAAAGGCAAAATTACAAAGAAAGATTTGCAAACCGATACGCCCTGGAATACCTATACCCGACAGGGATTGCCGCCTACGCCCATCGCTATTCCAGGCGCATTGTCCATCCAGGCAGCCCTGCATCCTGAAAAGCATGGGTATTATTATTTTGTTGCCCGTGGTGACGGAACCAGTGAGTTTGCCGAAAACCTAAGAAAACATAATCAAAACGTACAAAAATATATCTTGAAAAGGGATCAGTAATGTCTGGGCTTTTTATTACACTGGAAGGCGTTGATGGCGCCGGCAAGAGCAGCCATATGCAATGGTTGCCTGATTTTTTCGCGCAGCAGGGGTTGGAAGTGGTGATGACCCGGGAGCCAGGTGGCACACCGGTAGGTGAGAAGTTGCGTGAAATCCTGTTGCATGAATCCATGAGTCAGGAAACCGAGGCCTTGTTGATGTTTGCCTCGCGTCAGGAAAACCTTAACCGCGTGATCAAGCCAGCACTGGCGGCAGGCAAGCTGTTACTTTGTGACCGTTTTACCGACAGCACCTATGCCTATCAGGGAGGTGGTCGTCATTTTGATACTGGCAAGATTGCTGCACTGGAAAACTGGGTACAAGCGGGGCTGAATCCTGACTTGACGCTGCTGTTTGATGTGCCCCTTGCCGTTTCACGTGAGCGTTTGGGCCGACACGGTGCTAGCCTTGACCGGTTTGAGCAGGAAAACGATACGTTTTTCGAGGCTGTTCGCAATGCTTATCTGCAGCGTGCAGCCAACGACCCAGCGCGCTTCATGGTAGTCGATTCCACCCAGCCTTTTGACCAGGTCAAGGAATTTGTAGAAGCTGGCTTGCTGAAGTTTATCAGGCAGAGAATCAATGCACATACCTGAGTTTCTGCCATGGCAAACGGATATTGCCAGTCAATGGTTGGGCAATAAAGAGCGATTTTCACATGCCTGGATCATTCACGGTATCCCAGGTATAGGCAAGCTCAGATTTGCCCATGCGGCCGCTGCCGGTTTATTGTGCGAGTCATCCCATAACGGGATAGCCTGCGGGCACTGTGAATCTTGTGGTTGGATCAAATCAGGAAATCACCCTGATTTAAGAATGGTATTGCCCGATGCCATTGCGGTTAAAGAAGGGTTTGTTACGGCACCTGAAGCAGATGAAGAAAGTGGCGCCAAAAAAAACCTGTCCCAGGATATCAGGATAGAACAGGTTCGCCAGCTTGAAAAATTGTTTACGGTTTCCACTCATCGGGGCGGTTACCGTGTCGTTGTGCTGTATCCGGCAGAAAGCCTGAATGCCGCTTCTTCGAATGCTTTGCTTAAAGTACTCGAAGAGCCACCGGAAAATACCATTTTTCTTTTGGTCACACATTCAATCCAGCGTTTATTGCCTACCTTGCTATCGCGTTGCCGCCGTTTGGCGCTGCCGGTTCCTGAAACGGCAATGGCGTTATCCTGGCTACAGAAAAACGGGCTTGAGGATGGCCTGGTGTGGTTGGCGTCTACCGGTGGGGCACCGCTCAGTGCTCTTGCTTTTAGCCAATCTGATTATGAGCCTGTCAAATACTGGCTGTCGGCGTTTGGTGACAAACTGGCACATCGAGAAATGCCCAATCTTGATAAACTGGCGGAATTATTGGAAAAAATTCCCGCTAAACAGTGGTTGGACAGTCTTCAGCGATTTGTTTTTGATGTAAGCCTTAACCGTTACGGACAGGCATCACGTTACTTTCCGACCCTGGGCAAAAATGCGTCAATCATTGCTGGTAACATGGCGGCGGATAAAATTGTCCAGTTGCTTAAATGGCTGACAGAACAGCAGCGTATTGCCGATCATCCGCTAAATGCCCGCTTGTTTATTATGTCTACATTACAGCGTGTGGCCTTGAATTGTATTTCTAAATCGTAATTAATTTTTCATAAGTAATAAATCATGTTTGTTGATTCACACTGTCATTTGGATTTTCCTGAATTAAGCCAGGACCTGGATAATATTCTGGATAAAATGAAACAGAATAATGTTGGACGCGCCTTGTGTGTCAGTGTCAATTTGCCCGATTGGCCCAGGATCATTGGGCTGATCGAAAAATACCCCCATCTGCTTGGTTCGGTTGGTGTTCATCCTGACTATGAGGATACGCCAGAACCAACCGTTGATATGTTGTGTGAGCACGCGCGCCACCCCAAAATAGTGGCGATTGGCGAAACCGGACTTGATTATTATCGTCTTAGTGAGCCGCTTGACTGGCAAAGAGCACGTTTTCGGGTGCATATCAAGGCAGCGGTTCAAAGTGGATTGCCCCTGATCATTCATACCCGATCTTCAGCCGAAGACACGATTCAAATCATGAAAGAAGAGGGTGCGAACCGATGTGGCGGTGTCATGCATTGTTTTACTGAAACTTGGGAAGTGGCCCAGGCAGCCCTTGAGCAGGACTTTTATATTTCGCTGTCCGGTATTGTTACATTCAAGAATGCGCACCAATTGCATGAGGTTGCGCAAAAATTACCGTTGGAACGTCTGCTGATTGAAACCGATTCTCCTTATCTGGCGCCGGTCCCATTCAGGGGGAAATTAAATGATCCTTCCAAAGTCATTCATGTTGCCGAGAAAATTGCCGATCTCAGGGGAGTGACATTAAAGGAGATCGAGCAAGCCAGTACAGACAATTTTTTCCGGTTATTCCAAAAAGCAAAACCGTAAATCAGGGTAAAGATGCTGGTTTTATTTGCCTTGGGTGTATTAACATTTTGTATACTAAATGTTTCTATGCTTAAAATGATCCAATTAATTGAAAAGGTCTGTAATGCGCAATATTAAACTCAAGTCTGCTTTGTTGGTGGGTGCGATGGTTTTTTCCGTGTCGGCACTCGCTAATACATCGGGTGCCTGGTGGAATGATATTAAGAATAATCGGGCGTCTTCGGTCCAGAAGGCCATCCAAAAAGGTCAAGACGTTAATGCGCTTAACCAGGGAGGGCAACCGCCCATCATGCAGGCTATTCGTGACAAATCCATGGGTGTGTTTGATGTCCTGGCCAGAGACCCCAATGTTAATCTGAATATTGAAAACATTAATGGTGAAACACCTTTAATGTACTTGGCAATTATTGGTGATGTGCGCCGTGCTGAAGGACTGATCTTCAAGGGGGCCGAAGTTAACCGCTTGGGCTGGTCGCCCCTGCATTATGCGGCTTCAATGGGCCATGTTGACATGGTCAAGATGCTGCTGGCCAATGGCGCATTTCCGAATGCGCCGGCGGCAGAAGGAAGTTCACCCATTTATATGGCGGTAACCTCAAAAAACTCCGAGGTAGTCAAGGCCTTGATGGCTGCAGGCGCTGATCCTAAAGCAGTAAACCAGTTGGGTAAAAGTGCCATAGACCTGGCCAAAGAGTTGAAATTGCCCGCTCTTGTTGAAATCATGCTTAGATAAACGGACCTCACCATGAAAGCCTATTCCCCCATTACTCGTCTTAATGTCCTGTGTTTCCTGCTTTTGTTGGGTGCCGGAACCAATGCTCACGCCGAACAGGTTTATTGCCAAAGTCCCTGGCTAAAGCCGAACGGTAAAATTGAAGGCAATATCAATGGCGGAAAGGGACATTTTACAATCAGGATAAAACAGGTCAGCAAAGCGGCTGGCAATGATTGTCATGCCGATTTGCATATCCAGGCGAATGCCCCGATTGCCGGGCAGCAGATCAACGGTTCAGGCAATTTTCGTCTCATGGTTAACAGTGGAGGTTCAGTATTGAGTGGCTCATTTGACTCGGCGGGCATGTTGGGCACCGTAATGCGGTCGGTCATTACCAGCCGGGTTAATGGTTATTTTCTAAAGCCGGCCAATATCATCAATGAGCAAACGGGTTCTTTGCCTGCCCAAACCTACCGGGCGGATGCCCAGGCTTCAATGTCTTTACCTTCCTCGGTACCCATTAGCCAGGTCAATGTCGAAAATGCCTTTTTGCAGTCCACCCAACGAAAGATCGGTAAAGCACAGCAGCTTCATACCCATATGGGCCTCATGAGCTGCCAGCCAATTACCTATGACGGCACCATTTCCAGTGGCCAAATTCAATCAAGCCTTATTTCCTCTGGCAAGTCTGCACGTAATAAACCAATAACAGTTACCGAGTGGTATTGCCCCGCAAAGGGCCTGACCATGAAGATGGATATAAAAAGCGGCAATTCGACTTATACCGTCGCAGTAACAAATATCAATTAAACAACATCCAATCCGTCCCTATTTAAAAAAATTCTTAATTTAATGGGGACGTATTAATAATTAGAAATAGAACAAGTACAATCTCCAAAAGTGAATAAGACAGTTTATTTCACGGGAGAGCTTTAATGACTTCAGAAATTGCACCTTCGCACACGGTCCCTTCATATTTGAATCCAAATGACCTGGGCGCATGGGGCATCTACCTTCAACAAATTGATCGGGTGACCCCTTATTTGGGTTCCCTTGGCCGTTGGGTAGAAACACTGAAAAGACCAAAGCGCTCGTTGATTGTTGACGTTCCCGTTGAACTGGATAACGGTACCATCGCCCACTTTGAGGGTTACCGTGTACAACACAACACATCACGTGGTCCGGGCAAGGGTGGCGTACGTTTTCACCAGGATGTTTGCCTTTCAGAAGTAATGGCACTGGCAGCCTGGATGTCTATCAAGAATGCTGCCGTAAATTTGCCTTTTGGCGGTGCCAAAGGTGGAATTCGGATTGATGCACGCAAGTATTCCAAAAAAGAACTTGAACGGGTTACGCGCCGTTATACCAGCGAAATCGGCATTATCATCGGCCCAACCAAAGATATTCCTGCGCCTGATGTAAACACCAATTCGCAAACCATGGCCTGGATGATGGATACTTATTCCATGAACGAGGGGTCCACCGCAACTGGCGTGGTTACTGGCAAGCCTATTGCGCTTGGCGGTAGTCTTGGACGCATAGAGGCTACCGGGCGGGGCGTATTTGTTGCGGCCTGTGAAGCGGCAAAAGATTTGGGGCTTGGTGTTTCCGGATCCAAAGTGGTGGTGCAGGGTTTTGGAAATGTGGGGGGCACTGCAGCCCGCCTGTTTCACGAAGCGGGCGCCAAAGTTATCGCCATTCAAGATCATACCGGGACTATTTTCAATGAAAACGGTATCAATATCCTCGATTTGT
This sequence comes from Advenella sp. RU8, assembly GCF_048381675.1. Classification (NCBI taxonomy): domain Bacteria; kingdom Pseudomonadati; phylum Pseudomonadota; class Betaproteobacteria; order Burkholderiales; family Alcaligenaceae; genus Advenella; species Advenella sp. RU8. Next base: position 354,934 of record NZ_JBLWIS010000002.1, on the reverse strand, counting down.
TAAATCATGTAGAAAATCATGCGGGTGTCATGGGTTTTTCAGAGGCAACAGCAATTTCAAATGAGGACTTCTGGGGTGTTTCAACCGACTTCCTTATTCCTGCGGCCCTTGAGAACCAAATCACAATTAAAAATGCTGACCAGATCAAGACGAAAATCCTCGTAGAGGGTGCCAATGGGCCAACCACTCCTGAAGCAGACGATATTCTTACCCAAAAAGGGGTATATATCGTTCCTGATGTTATTTCAAACGCGGGTGGGGTAACGGTTAGTTATTTTGAATGGGTACAGGATTTCTCCAGTTTCTTCTGGAGTGAAGATGAAATCAATCAGCGCCTAGAGCGTCTCATGCGCGATGCCTACCGCGCCGTCTCAGATGTAGCAAAACATCATGGCGTCAGTTTGCGTACCGCTGCATTTATTGTAGCCTGTACCCGTATTCTCGAGGCACGGGAAGTACGCGGCCTTTATCCTTAAAGTTTATTTGTAAAAGTTTGCGGTGTTAAACCCTGGTTTTAACGGGTCCACCAGAGGAATCCGTTAAAACCGGGGTTTTTTTTTGCTGCAAATGTCAGTTTTATTTCAGGGATTTTGCTGTTTGCCCAAACAGTACCTTCCTGGATTCTTCATCATGTACGGCGGGTGAAGGATTGATTTCACGGGCAATCTCATAAGCACGTATCGTTGCCGGTCGTGCTTTTATCAATTCATACCAGCGTTGCAGGTGCGGAAAGTCCGCAAGGTTTTGGCCTTGTTTTTCATGGGAAACAATCCATGGATAACAAGCCATGTCGGCAATTGAATAATGACCGGCAATAAAAACCCTGTCTTCCAGATGTTTATTCAAAACACCATACAAGCGATTGGTTTCATTCCGATAGCGTTCAATGGCATAAGGTATTTTTTCAGTCGCATATTGTGAAAAATGGTGGTTTTGACCTGCCATGGGACCCAGGCCTGCCATTTGCCAATATAGCCATTGCAGTGTTTCTGTCCTGAGGCGTAAATCAGAAGACAGGAATTTTCCGGTTTTGTTAGCCAAATATTGCAAAATTGCCCCGGATTCAAAAATGGAAATGGGCTCACCCTTATCAATTGGGTCGTGATCAACGATAGCGGGTATGCGATTATTGGGGGCTATTTTCAGGAACTCAGGGGAGAATTGCTCGCCCTTGGAAATATTAATAGGAATAATTTTATATTCAAGGCCTGTCTCTTCCAGAAACATGGTAATTTTATGACCGTTAGGGGTTGTCCAGTAATAAAGATCAATCATGATAAGGCTTCCTCGATATCAGTTTCTAGTTGTTCGGGTTTGGTTACCGGGGCGTAACGCTTGATAACCTGACCCTGGCGGTTAATCAAAAACTTGGTAAAATTCCATTTGATATTCTGGCTACCCAAAATACCGCGTTTTTCCTTTTTTAACCAAGTATACAATGCATCCTCGTTGCTACCATTGACATCTATCTTGCTCATGAGGGTAAAGCTTACATCGTAATTTAATTGGCAAAAAGACATGATCTCTTCATTGGTACCAGGTTCTTGATGGCCAAACTGGTTGCATGGAAAAGCGATAATCTCGAATCCGCGGTTTTTGTAAGCACGATAGAGCTTTTCAAGACCATTATACTGGGGGGTAAAACCACAATTGGATGCTACGTTTACAATAAGCACCACCTTGTCTTTAAAGCTGGAAAGATCAAGTTTGGATCCATCTGCCTTAGTGGGCGAAAAAGAATACAGGTTATTCATGCAGGATTTTTCTCCATTTCATCACGCATCGGACTGCGCGAAGTCATTGCGCAACCAATGGATGCGCTAACAATAAAGGCAATGGCCAGCCATTGCGCAAAGCTAAGGAATTCATGCAAAAGAATCACACCCGCCACAGCCCCCATGGCAGGCTCAAGGCTAAGTAGAATACTCATGGTTTTGCGAGGCAGGGCACGCAAGGAAATCATTTCTAGCGAGTAGGGTATGGCGCTGGATAAAATGGCCACGCCAATTCCTAGCAGCATCAGGGACGGATTTAACAGGTCTGTTCCTGCATGGCCGATACCAAAGGGTAAAACTACCAGCGCAGAAACCGTAATCCCCAATGAGGATGCTTGTCCGGGGTGAATATTACGCGTTCTTTGACCAAAGATAATATACAGGGCCCAGCCTACACCGGCAATCGCTGCATAAGCGACACCCACGGGGTCAAGGGCTGTCAATGAATCCTGTTCAGGAATAAGCATGTATAATCCCGCCGCTACCATGGCTATCCAAAGGAAATCAATTTTTTTGCGTGAAGAATAAATGGCCAGTGAAAGAGGACCTATGAATTCGATGGCAATCGCAATTCCCAAGGGAATGGTGCGAAGCGACATGTAAAACAGGAAATTGATAGAGGCCAAAGATAAGCCATACAAGAGTATGCTTAAGGCATCCTTGCGATTCAGTTTAAAACGCCAGGGCCGCCAGATACAGCATAATATCAAGGCAGAAAAAGCCAGTCGGTAAGTGGTTGTGCCTTGCGCTCCTACTTCAGAAAACAGGGACTTGGCAAATGAAGTGCCAATACATAATGAAGCCATGGAGCCAATTAATGCAATAACCCCTAATGTTTGGGAATAGGTAGGTGAGGAGGGCGTTGACATGAATAGGTAATATTGCGTGTAATAGGAAGTAAATAACCCATTCTATCGGATTGAAAATTTAATTGTTGACTGGTATTGGCTATTAAGGGTTCCGGGGCGTTAACTGTTGCTTTTCATCTGAATACCTGTTTTTGAATGGCTTGAATTTAAGGGTATGGATTATTCTCCGGGTAGGCTAATGATCAAAACCGGCACATTCATATAAGTACCCCTTAAATTAAAAATGCCTTTTCAGCATTGCTAAAAAGGCATGGAATAACGCTAGGGTAATCAGTGTCACTGAAATAGATTTTTTTATTTCATTTCTAATTGGCTTTTTTCAACCACTGATTTTGCCAGATCATAATTGTCTTTAATTTGCTTGGCAAACTCTTCGGGTGTATTGCCGGCCGGAAAAGCGCCTTGTTTCTCAAGGGCTGCAATAATCCTGGGTTCTTTAAGCGCCTCTTGGGTTGCCTTGTTAAGTTTTTCAATAATATCGGCAGGGGTTCCTGCTGGAGCCAGCAAACCGTAGAAAACACCATTGTTTAATTGCGGGTAACCCATTTCCGCATAGGTAGGAACATCAGGAATATCTTTCATGCGCTCAGGCCAGGCAATGGCCATGGCTTTAAGCTTGCCAGATTGAATATGGGGCATGGAGGAGGGAAGGTTGTCAAAGAGGCTATTAACCTGGCCACCCAGTGTATCGGCGACGGCGGGGCCAGAGCCTTTATAAGGGACATGCACCAGATCTACACCAGTGGCTTGCTTGAAGGCCTCGCCATTGAGGTTGCCAATACTGCAAATACCAGGAGAGGCATAAGTATATTTTCCCGGGTTGTCTTTAACGACCTGGACAAATTCCTTGAAATTATTGGCTGGAACAGCGGGATTGACAACAATAACGTTAGGCGTATTAACAAAATTGCTTACGGGTGCAAAATCTTTTTGAGCATCATAGGGCAAATCATTAGGGCGGCATGCCGGGTTAACTGCCATAGTGGAAACCGTGGCAAGAGACAGGGTATAGCCATCGGGTTTGGCCCGTGCGGCTTCTGCCGCACCAATGGCGCCACCAGCACCGGCTTTGTTTTCTATAACCATTGATTGCCCCAGGATTTTGGACATTTCCTGTACCACGATTCGGGCGACAATATCGGTTGAACCGCCGGGGGCAAAGGGTACGATAACCCTGATTGGCTGTGTCGGATAATTGGTTGCGGCATGGGTAATGCCGCTGAATGTTATACTGCCAAGGGTAGTTGCCAATATAAATGCTTGTTTTAATTTCATTAAATCCTCCTAATTCAGGCCATAGTGTAGATAAAAACAAAAAACTCCCATATGGGTATTAACACTATATTTAATAGGGGTATTATGCGGCATTGGACTTTCCCATGATCAAGTGGCACTTACGTTCTTTTTCTTTTTATTACCAAAGGACTTTAATTAATTATGTGACATGCCCGCTTATACCTGTATTTTGACCAATGATGAAGTTATTGCGACTTTGGCTTACATTAAAAGCAGTTGGCCGGCCAATGTATTGAAAATGCAAAAACAAATTACATTATCACAACAGCGGTAAATGCTAGAATGGGCTGATAATCTATTTATTCTTTTTAAAAAGGTTTTTAATAATGAAAAAATGGTTATTATCTGCTGCTGCTGTATTGGTCATATCATCTTTTGCTTATGCAAGCAATAACGAAATCACCGTTTTCCAGGACCCCAATTGTGGCTGCTGTGATGGCTGGAACCAGCACATGCGTGATGCCGGTTTCAAGGTTAAATCCATTAAAACCAGCAATATGACTGCCGTCAAAGAAAAACTGGGTGTACCGTTAAACCTTGCTTCCTGTCATACAGCTATTGTTGAAGGCACCGGGCAGATTATAGAAGGGCACGTACCATCAACTGCGGTACATAAAATGCTGACAAATGCATCCATCAAAGGCGTGGCGGCTCCTGGCATGCCTGCAAATTCACCGGGCATGGGTCAGATGGATGGCAACCTGATTACGGTTGATTTTAACGGGCAACCGTTTTCGAAAGATTAATCTTTAATAAAACCGGTACCTGAAAATGATTTACTCATACTTGAGTGATTATTTTGCTTCCAGGGCCGGTCTACAGTCTTGCAGTGCATGAATAGGCAATAAAAGGATTGATGGAGGGACGGATTAGGCTTGTTATTTTTGCTCTAACACGCACTATATCATTATTCGCATAATGTATATTATGTAAAGTAAATAATATGGGTATATATGCTATTGCAAACATGGGCTAAAAGTTGCCTCCCTGCTCATATGGATTGCCAGGGTTACTGAAATGGGCAGATTCAATTTCAATGCGTTCCACTTCATCATATCGTGGGTTTTCTTTCTTATAATGCTTGTGATTGCTTTAAGCGCCTGTTTATCGCTAATGGCTTAAGAAAAAAAAGCATTTAATCACGACTAATCCAAACAATTTATAGGAGTACCCATGACCTCACACTTGAAAGTGATCTTGATGTCCTGTGCCGCTTTGACGGCTTATGTGCAACCTGCCTTGGCCGATGATTTCTCTTGCCAGGGGTCTATAGGGAATAAAAAAATAAATAATAATATTAAAGTACCCAATGGTGCAAAATGTACACTGAATGGCACCCGTATTGACGGGAATATTGAAGTATTTGGTAATGCGACTCTGGTACTTAAAAATGCCAAGGTTGACGGCAACGTGATTTCAAAAAGCGCCCGAAAAATTCAAATCAGTGATAGCCGCGTTGATGGAAATATTGAAGCCAAAACTTATACGACCTCATTGTCGGTTAACAATACATTAGTTGATGGGAATATTGTCTGTGGAAATGGCAGTCGCCTGAAAGGCGGCAATAATCGGGTTGATGGCGATATAGAATGCAAATCCTGAAGAATATAAAGCCAATATCAAGTCAACCGTGAAGCTTAATAAAAAGCAGCCAAAATCAGTGAGCATTTGGCTGCTTTTTATTAGATGGTTGTAAACAATTACAGGTGCTCGGCGTGAAACCGCTGCAGCATGGTAAAGGCTTCATCAATTGAATCAACAATCCTGAATAACTTAAGGTCGTTGTCGTTAATCATGCCCTCTTCTACCAAGAAATCAAAATCAATGGCACGTTTCCAGAATTCGGAACCGAAAAGAATGATAGGAATCGGATTCATTTTTTTTGTTTGAACTAAAGTGAGTACTTCAAACAACTCATCCATCGTACCGTATCCACCTGGAAAAACAACCAGCGCTTTTGCCCTAACCAGAAAATGCATTTTCCTGATAGCAAAATAATGGAACCGAAAGGCTAAATCAGGGCTAATGAAGGCATTGGGTGTTTGCTCATAAGGCAGGGTTATATTCAAGCCTATTGTCTGTGTGTTGATTTCAAAAGCCCCCAGATTGGCCGCTTCCATAATACCTGGGCCACCACCGGTCATAATGACATAATCACACACGCCCTCTTTCTGATAGTGCTCTGAAATCATTTTTGAAAACTCGATAGCCTGCGCATAATAATGCGAGTTCCTTAGATTGCGCTCTGCCCTTTTGTAAGCTTTTTGCATTACCTCATCATCGGGAGAGGCATCCAGCATCTTCTGAATCTGCTCCATTTTGCTGTTCGCTTCTTCTGGTGAGAGGATGCGTGCACTGCCAAACACCACAACAGTAGACTGGATACATTTTTCATGCAGGATTTTATCTGTCTTGAGGTATTCAAGCATAAGACGCTGGGCACGCAAGCTGTCACTACCTAGAAAGTCAGTATCTTCTTGTGCCAGCCGGTAAGTGGCGCCTTCTTTTATGTTTTTTTGAAGCGTCTTGCGCTTTTCATAATCAATCATTGTTACTTAACGTCTCTTGTGATGAGTAATTGTCTAATATGGGTTTATGCCAGGTGCATGCCAAGCACCTCCACATACAGGTTATGTGGGTAGCATTCAGTGCAAGATGAAACATGACAACTATTGCAGCTAATGCCTACCCTATCTTGAACATGATCGTTGATTATAATCTTAATTAAAATTAATGCTTTCGTGCCTTTTGGGTATATAGACATTCCAGTTCAGCTCATTTTCAAGCCTGCTGGCCAGAACCTCGGATGGATTGGCCTCACCATGAACCAGATAAGTATGTTTTGGTGGTTTTTTGAAGCCTTTTGCCCAGTTTATCAGCGCGGGTTGGTCTGCGTGCGCTGACAAACCACCAATCGTATGAATAGAGGCCCGGACATTGATTTCTTCTCCAAAAATACGCACTTTTTTGACGCCATCGACCAGACGGCGCCCTAATGATCCCATGGCCTGAAAGCCGGTTATCATGATGGCGCACTCTTCCCTGCCCAGATTATGACGCAAATGGTGCTTGATACGACCTGCATCACACATGCCGCTTGCCGATATAATAATGGCTCCGGAACGGATTTTATTCAGCATTTGTGATTCCTCAACGCTTTCGGTGAAATATAAATTAGGTAGCTCTGTACCTATTTTCTTCCAGCTAAGCATTTTTTTGGCTTCTTCATCAAACAGCTCAATGTGTTGCATGGTAATGGCCGTTGCTTTAGTGGCCATGGGGGAATCGACAAAAACCTTAAGATTGTTATTTATTTTGTCATGCCGAGCCAAGTGCAATAAACCGTAAATGACTTCTTGTGTGCGCCCTACCGCAAAAGCGGGAATAATAATGTTTCCTTTGGGCAAGGTCCGGTTAAAAATATCAACAATCTCCTCTTCCGTCGAGTTGCTCGTGCGGTGCGGCCTGTCACCATAAGTGGATTCCATTATAAGAATGTCGGCTTCGTCTATTAAAGTCGGATCTCGCAAAATAGGTCTACCGGGCTGGCCAAGATCACCGCTAAAAACAATTTTACGGGTAGTTTCACCTTCGGTAATCCAAATTTCGATTATGGCGGATCCAAGGATATGACCGGCATCCTGATAACGGCACTTGATGCCTGGTGCCAGTTCTATCATGTGTTCGTATTGCACTTCTTTTATATGCTTAAGCGTTTGTAGTGCATCCGCCATGTAGTATACCGGCGTTGTAAGCCCATAATGTCTGCCTTGTTGTGAGCGTGGTTTGTGGCTTGCTCGCTCTGCATCAATTTCTTGAATATGTGCGCTATCGGGTAACAGCACATCCAGCAAATCTGCAGTTGCCTTGGTGGCATATATATAGCCTGAATATCCGGCCTTGACCAGTTTGGGAAGCATGCCACTATGATCGATATGTGCGTGGGTGAGCAGGACAAAATCCAATTCCGCAGGCTCAAAGTCAAAAGGTTGACGGTTACGGATTGGGGCTTCGCGCCCGCCTTGCAACATACCACAGTCAACCAAAAACTGAATGTTTCCGGTTTGCACCAGAAAACACGAGCCGGTTACCTCTCCGGCAGCACCCAGGAACTTAATTTTCATACCTTAAACCTTTTTGTATAAATGCCAAGTTATCGATCATAGTCTTGCAAGTTTACTTATTCAAGCTGCTTTTTTCTGAATTGGCAACGTTGGTTAAAGAAATGGCCCTGAGTTTTTCAAGGAGCTGCGCCATTTCCTGTTGTAGCGCCTCATTTTGTTGTTGCCGTTCAAGTGCGGCAGAAAGTGTTTCATTTTCTTTTTTCAATTGCAGGATTTGTTGTTGATGCTGTTCTTGAACCCGCTCGCTTTGTGATTCTCGCTGTTTAAGCTGCAAGGAAAGCAAGCGGTTGTCCTCCTCTAACGCCTGCAGGTTTATGCGGTCTGTTTCCAGCTGTTGTTTTTGTTGCTGGTGTTTTTCATACGCCTCATCAAGCTGGGCTTTAAGTGATTTTTCCTTGTCTTCATGAAGCTTGCTGGCTTGTTCGTGTTTCTTTTGAAGCTGCTTGGTTTCCTGGCGAGCGCGATCAATTTCACTAACCGAACGCAACTCTAATGAGCGGAAGCGGGCTTCAAGCCCTTCCCTTTCTTTGGCGTGTTGCCGATTTAGATTGTCCAGGGCTTGCTGGTTGGCCACTTGCAGGGCTTTTTTCTCGGTAAGCAAATCCGCAATTTGTATTTTTAACTGCCCTGCTTCCCTATGAAGGTTTTCAAATTCGTTATTTCTTTGTGCCAGAAGACCCCTTACATCATTGAGTTGCGCCGTCACGTTGGCCAGCAACTTTTCCTGCTCTAATAAGGCCGCCTGGTGCAGGCGTTTAGCTTGTTCAAATTCTTGTTTTTCAGCATCCAGTGCCTTACTGATGCGTTCATTTTCTTCTTGCTGGTTCTTGATAGCCTGCCTGGCAATAATTGAAGCCTGTTCAAGCGCCAGTTCCCAAGCATGGCGAATGGCTTGCTCTACGGGCTCTGGGGCAGCTACTGCGGCTTCTTGCTTGATAGCGGTACCGTTAATGCGCTGGCCCAGCACGGCAAACCAGTTTTCCAGCATGGGGCTAATTGTATTGGGGGAGCCCCGCCCTATTTTCAGGCGGATGCGTTCTATGGTCGGCCGCTGCCCTTCCAGCAGCAATTCATCTGCTGCTTGCCAAACATCTTCCTGCTGAATACCGCGCCCTGAACTTTTTAATTGCATCATTTTGAATACGCTTTAGAATATAGGTTTCGATAAGTAAAAATTACCATAAGCTATTCTGTTTTTTTGTAATATATCATACGTAATACATATTATATATTACAAGAATAGATTCATACAACTTTTTTTAATAAAAACCAGCCTGAATGACCGCACAAAGCCTTAAATTGCTTAATCACTTGCCCATGCTGGATCCCGCATCCCTGCATGAATCCACCCAAAAGGCGATCGCCGAGATCGTCTCTGAAGGGGAATCCCGAAACACGCGTAACAGCTATAAAAGCGCCATGAAATATTGGGCAGTCTGGTACAGGATGCGTTACAACCAGGACTTTGCCTTGCCTTTGCAAGCGCCGGTGGTACTGCAATTTATTGTGGATCATGCCTTGCGCTATACCGCTTCCGGTGAAACAATTGGCCTGCCAGCTGAGCTGGACATCTTTCTGGTTGAAAACAAGTTCAAGGCCAAAAAAGGTCATTTTTCAATAGCCACCCTTTTGCATCGCCTGGCCGTGTTGTCCAAGGCACATAAGGTTGCATTTGCAAATCCAAACCCCTGCAAAGACCCCCGCGTCCAAGAACTGATTGGCAAAACCCAAAAAGCCTATGCAAAAAAAGGCATGTATGCCATTAAGCGGCCCGCACTGACCAAAGAGCCACTGGTTCAGATCATTAATACCTGCGATCAATCCCTGAAAGGCTTGCGTGATAAGGCATTAATATTATTTGCATGGGCCAGTGGCGGCAGACGGCGCTCCGAAGTGTCAGACGCACACTTTGACAGGCTTATTCATAAGCCAGACATGGGGGAATACTTGTATTTGCTTCTATACTCAAAAACCAATCAAACCGGACAGGCTTCGGCCAGCGCCTATAAGCCCATATCAGGACTGGCTGCGCAGGCACTGGCCGACTGGATTGCTGCCAGCCAGCTGAACAGTGGCTATATTTTCAGGCAAATCAATAAAGGCGGGGTTATTGGTGAAAAACTAAGTCCGGTTTCAGTAAATAATATTATCAAATCCCGTTGCAAACTGGCCGGATTAAGTGATGAATTTACGGCGCACTCTTTACGTTCCGGCTTTGTAACCGAAGCGGCAAAGCAAAACATTCCGATTGCAGAAACCATGTTAATGACCGGCCATCAAAACATTAATACCTTAATGGGGTATTATCGTGAGGCAAATGTTTTGGAAAGTAAGGCTGCCAAATTGCTGGATAACTTTACCGAATAAAGTTTCAGGAATGGCAGCATCTGATACGAAAGAAACGCACTGTTTACTCTCAAATTAATTGAGAAAAATCAAATAATATATGCAAATATTATATTTATTTATATAATATTTGCATATATAATAAAAGCTATCCTAGATTGAAATTATGAACACGACACTTACTACAGATTTATCTATCGCTATGCGGCAAGGCGCTACTGAAGCCATAAAGTTGCTTAAGGTAATGGTTAATGAAGACCGTTTGATGATGATATGCCATTTGCTCGAAGGTGAAAAAACGGTTGGAGAGATCGAAGAATTGCTGGACATCCATCAGCCGAATCTTTCCCAGCACTTGACGGTACTTAGAAAAAATGGCGTTGTCCAGACACGCAAGGAAGGCAGGAATGTTTACTATTCACTGGCCGACCCTAAAGCCATGGCTATGCTCGAAACCTTGCATCGTTTATACTGCAGTGATACGGCTTCTTGCTAGCGCACATTTAGTATCAATCCATGTGTTCAACATAAATTCAAACTTGGCAGTTGTTTTTTTATCCACTTAAAAGGGCTTTCTCATGAATAAAAATGTTGGCGGTATCGATAAACTTCTTCGTATTATCCTGGGTGTTGTGTTGATTGTGCTGGCCATTACAGGAACTATCGGCTGGTGGGGTTACCTGGGTATCATTCCCCTGGCAACCGGTTTGTTAAACTTTTGCCCGCTTTACGCAATTATCGGGGTCAAAACAGCTTGCCCTCTTGATAAAAAATAATTAAACCTGCTTATTTCAGTATGGTTCGGATACGGGCATTTTTCTGCTTAACGCTTATGCCCGGTCCTTTTACTTTTATTACCGCAGGCAACTGCATCACTTTTCCGCTTACCGGGTTTACAGGCTGACCATTTTTCCTGATTTCATAATGCAAGTGTGGACCCGTCGAGTTTCCGGTTGATCCTACAAAGCCAAGCAAATCCCCTTTTTTAACATAGTCACCGTATTTAAGCCCAGAGGCGAAACCCTCAAGATGCGCATAAAGTGTGCTGTAAGTATTATCGTGCTTTAACACGACTGTTTTGCCATATCCGCCACGATTGGCGATGTAAACAACTTTGGCCGCTTGCGTGGCTTTAACTGGTGTACCCGCTGCTGCAGCAAAATCGGCACCGGTATGCAATCTCATTTCCTGAAAAACCGGATGCATGCGCCAACCGTATGCGGATGAGAATCGCGCACCCGGTAAAGGCACAATCATCAGGTCCTGCAATGTTACAGTATTGCCGCACTCTTCACACTTCCCCATAACAATAACATCGCTATCCAGTTCAGGTATATCACTCAGATCAATGTCGATATTGTTTTGGGCGGATGCGGAAAGTGGCAGGCACAGCAAGAAAAACAGCAGATATTTATTCAAGGGAAAGGTTCGGGCAGGATGATTAAAGAAACAATAAAGCCGGGATAAGTAAAAATGAACTTTGCATCACAGTTACTCGCTATATAATCGCAGTCATTAACTTATATTAGTAGACATTTCGGGTAAAGCCAACCGTGAAATTGATAAAAACCGTAAAGCCTTTTATTGCCCTGCTCTTTGGTACTGCAGTGTTATCAGGATGCAGTGCCGAACCTTACCCGCCAGAAGTCAGGACTGACCTGATTTCCCTGTGCATGGAAGGCATATTGTCAGGGCAAACCAACGTGCGAACCGGAGAAGAAAAAGCACTTGATGCCTCTGAATCCCTGAAATTATGCGAATTCCGGTATGCAGAGTTTATCAAGAAAGTTCCGCTTGCCGACTATTTAGCGCAGCAAACCCATCTTTATGAAAGCTTTCAACGCGCCTATCGCCAGAAATACGTTCTTGAGGATGTTTACAATAGTCTGTCTCCCAAAGATAAGGAAACTTTTGCCCTGACATCCAAGATCATGCTTGGGCTGGAAACCGGAGAACCGGAACAATGAGAACGTTTAAACAGCAATTTGCGTATGTGCTTCTTGGCGTTTGTTCCATAGTAACAGCCAGTCACGCACAAGAAAAAGCCTATCCCCAGTATGAAAAGGAAAAAGCCATTATTTTCTGCATGACGCGTGAATACGTATTGCAACATCAGGAAGAACCTGCTGAAGAAGACTTGTTCCCCAAGTGTGAATCACGTTTTGCCAAGTTGCAGGCCACTATTCCCTACAATACCTATAAAGCGGTACGCGATAAAGGTTACATGCTTTACAAGGATAAGCAAAGTGCCGAATTGCTGGAAAAATATTACAGCATCCTCATGGGCAACCAATAATCTACCCCTAATTGTAGTCACAAGGAGATTTACATTGTTAAACCACGGTTTTGTTCAGTCGATTAAGAAAAGTGCGCAACTGCTTGCCTTATCCGCAATAGCATTTTCCAGCCCTACAGCCGCCCTTGCCAATGCAGGCAACTGGCCAGAGCACGAACTAAAGCTTATTGTCCCTTTTGGTGCCGGATCAACGCCGGACCAAATAGCAAGGATTGTGGCAGAACAGGCATCAAGCAGCCTGGGCCAGGTAATCGTTATTGATAACAAACCTGGTGCAGGTGGCAACATTGGAACCGCGGCTGTCGCGCATGCCAAACCCGATGGCTACACGTTTGGGATTTCCATTACAGGGCCCTTGGTAAATAACCAGTTTATTTATAATAATTTAAGCTATGATCCGGAAAAAGATCTAGCTCCACTTACCATGGCCGTTACGCAACCTAATATTATTGCGGTAAGAAGCGACTCCGGCATTAAAACTTTGCAAGAATTGATTAACAAAATCAAAGAAAATCCGGATAAATTCAATTATGCGACAGCAGGAACGGGTACAGGTTCTCATTTATCCATGGAGCTAATGTTGCAAGCCGCTAATGGTATCGCAACCGCTGTTCCGTATGCATCCTCACCTAATGCGATGAATTCGCTACTGGCCGGTGATACTCAGTTTACTGCCCTGGCGCCCATTGCTATTCTGCCTTTAGTGAAAGATGGCCGCTTAACAGCCCTCGCACAAACCACCGCTGAACGCGTAAGTGCCCTGCCCGACATCCCCACGGTTTCTGAAGCCGGTGTCCCCGGCATTGAAGGGTCGGCGTGGTCAGGTTTTGTTATTTCGTCCAAAGTAGAACCGGCCATTCAGGACAAGCTGGCCAAAGCCTTAGTTGAGGCCCTGAACCATCCGGCAGTAAAAGAGAAACTGCAAACCCAGTACATGGACCCTATTCCTGGCACACCAGAACAATTCGGGAAGTACATGCAACAGGAAAAAGCTCGCTGGCAACCCCTGATTGAAAAACTGGATTTAAAAATTAACTGACATACCGCCATCAATGGTAATAACCTGGCCATTGATGTAAGAAGCAAGCCCGGAAGCCAGGAATACTGCCGCACCGGCAATTTCCTCAGGCTTGCCCCAGCGCTGCATGGGCACCCGGGCCACAAAGGCCGGCCCTTTTTCCTTGTCTTCCGACAGCGTTTTGTTGGTTTCAGTTGCAAAAGGACCGGGTGCAATAGCATTGCTGGTAATCCCATGCCTGGCATACTCAACCGCCAAGGCCCTCATCATGCCAGTTAATCCCATCTTCGTTACCGGATACACGGCATCACCAAAACGCGCCAACTCACCGGCAATTGAGGTCATGGAAATAATCCGCCCAAAGCCGTTTGCAACCATAAGCTCTGCCGCCTTCTTTGAGGTATATACAGCCGCTGTAAGATTAGCCTGAATCAGGGTCTGAATATCATGCAAAGTGCTTTCAGCCAGTGATTTGCGGATACGTATGCCCATATTGTTGACCAGGATATCGCAACGTCCGAATTCCTGTTTGATTTTTTCAAAGACGGCATCTATTTGCGAAAATTCTGAAGTGTCTGCGCAAATCCCGTGGACGGTTATGCCTTCATCGCCAAGATTCTTTATGCATTGGTCCAAATTTTCCTGCGTCCTGCCGTTGATAATTACGGTGGCACCACTTTGCGCCATAGCTTTGGCAATTTCCAAACCCAAGCCTCTTGTCGATCCGGTCAGGAATGCAACCCTGTCATCCAGATTGAATTGTTTTAGATATGAATGGGTATCAGTATTGAAAGACATACAATAAAATTGTTTTTAAGGTTAAACTCGAAAAAAAATATTTTGGTAATGTAAATATAAAGACTGGGAAAAGAAAATGTTTAACAAGTCTACTTCTTTTCAATATGAAAAGACGCTAAAAGCCTGCGGAAAAGGCCAAAAAAGCGCTATACAGAGTTTATATAAACACGATGCCCCTCAGATGCTGGCCCTGGCATTTCGCATTTTTGGCAATTTGAGTTATGCGGAACAGGCGGTTCAGCGTGCGTTTGTTACCATCTGGAAAAATGCCCATACCTATAACGAAGAAGCTGGTCCGGCAAAAGGATGGATTTACAGCATCCTTCGCTACCATATTGGTGTCGTGTATAAACAGCACTACGACGATCTGCAGTCCGCCCAGCAAAACCGGGATTCAGCACTTGTAGAACCCCTTGGTCATTTGCAGGCTGGAATACACGCAAGTCATGCGCCACATACCGGATTTCATGCCTTTTTAGAAGAGCTTCCCCTTGAGCCCCAAAGCTGCCTGATCAATATGTATTTCAGCTCGGGTGAGCAGGCAGGAACGGCTACCTTGCTGAATATGCCATTGGGCCGTTTCAAGGAAAATATTTTATTGGGCCTGCGTCATCTATCTAAAAAACTGGATAATTTTCCTTATCACGCCGAGAATGAAAAAATCGGTGAATATGTATTAGGAGGATTGAGTGGCGAAGAAGAGCGTCATGTCCTACGGCTTTTCAACCAGGACAGCACAGCAGCCAGCATAGCGCTGATATGGGAAGAGCATTTCACCCATTACCTGGATCAACTGCCCGAACAGCCGTTGCACCCGCGTTTATGGAGCAGCATCAAGCACAACATGCAAAATACCGAAGAGGTCAGCGGTATCCTGGACACTATTCAGGAACCGGGTAAGCCAGGATTGTCCGGTTTGCTGGCACGCATTCGCGAAACAGGCAAAAAGCTTAGCAATAATCTGAAGTTATGGCAAATAACAAGTCTGGTACTGGCGATTGTTTCAGTTTTGCTTATCAGCATTTTCCCATCATCGTCGAATATGGCCAAAATGATTGCTGTTTTGTCGTCACTCGGTCAGAACCATCAGGCCGCATGGGTACTTAAGGTAACTGAAGACGGTACTGCCCGGCTCAAGCCATTGGTTCAGCAAAATATTGATGAAAATCTTGAAATGGAAATCTGGACGCAATCAGCGGCATCAAGCAATGATTACCGTTCCCTTGGAACCTTTAAGTCAAGCAATCCTTTCACCATTAGCCCTGAAATACTGGGGCAGGTTACTGCAGGGCAACTTTTCCAGATTAGCCTGGAGCCGGTAGGTGGATCCAATGCCAACAAACCAACCGGTTCGATTTTATATCAGGGCAGTTTAATTGATTTAAGCAATTGATTCATTGCATCAAAATATGAAGATTAATTAGACATTCATGAAATCATCACAATCTTCACTAAATAACGTGAAAATCTCTATAAATATCTGCATCTAAACCGGAAAAGTGATTTATGCGAAAAATATTTTGAATTATGGGCAAATCTGAGACAAGTAACATATAAAAATATCGTATTATCAAGGTTGTAACAATTCAATTTTTGATCCCCTGTCAAATGCCCCTTGTTTTAATTGTCGTACTCCCTTTCCTTGGCAGTATTTTAGCTGCCATTTTGCCCCCTAATGCCCGAAACCAGGAATCCTGGCTGGCTGGCATTATTGCGGTTGTGTGTGCAGGACTGGTTATTTCTACGGCACCTGCCATCTTCAACGGAGAGGTACTGGTACATAATATAGACTGGCTTCCTTCACTGGGCGTCAACATGACGTTCAGAATGGATGGTTTTGCCTGGCTATTCGCAGTTCTGGTTACCGTCATGGGGGCATTGGTTGTTTTATATGCCCGTTACTACATGGATCCGGCCGATCCGGTACCTAGGTTTTTCTCATTTTTCCTGGCATTCATGGGGTCCATGCTAGGTGTGGTTCTATCTGGCAACGTTATTCAGCTGGTTATTTTCTGGGAACTTACCAGCCTTTCCTCCTTCATGCTAATTGCGTATTGGCATCACCGCCAGGATGCCCGCCGTGGTGCACGCATGGCACTTACCATCACTGCTGCAGGTGGATTTTGCCTGCTTGCCGGCATGCTGATGATCGGCCATATCGTAGGCAGTTACGAACTGAGTGAAATTCTTGCTTCGGGCAATATGATCCGAAACCATCCCTGGTATATCCCCATCCTGGTATTGGTTTCTTTGGGTGCACTAACCAAAAGCGCCCAGTTCCCATTCCATTTCTGGCTGCCCAATGCCATGGCGGCGCCTACACCGGTATCCGCCTATTTGCACTCGGCTACCATGGTCAAGGCGGGTGTTTTTATCCTGGCCCGTTTCTGGCCCATACTTGCCAGTACCGACCAATGGTTCTGGATTATTGGCGGTGCTGGAATGTGTTCGTTGCTGATTGGTGCTTTTGCCGCCACTTTCCAGCAGGACATGAAAGGCGTACTTGCCTACTCCACGATCAGCCATCTGGGCCTCATCACCCTGCTTTTGGGCTTGAACAGCGAACTCGCGCTTATTGCAGCCATTTTTCATATGATCAACCATGCCACTTTTAAGGCATCCCTATTTATGGCTACCGGCATTGTAGACCATGAAACCGGGACGCGTGACATGGGGATTTTATCAGGCCTGCGAAAGGCCATGCCTATCACGGCTACTCTGGCTATTGTTGCTGCTGCTGCCATGGCAGGCGTTCCTTTGCTTAATGGTTTCTTGTCCAAAGAGATGTTCTTTTCCGAAACGCTGTTCGTGAACCAGACATCTTACTCAAGTTACCTGCTGCCAAGCCTGGCTGTTTTGGCCAGTGCTTTCAGCGTTGCTTATTCCCTGCGCTTCATTACCCAGGTGTTTTTTGGCAAACCGGCTACCAATTTACCCCGCAAGCCACATGACCCCCCACACTGGATGCTTTTTCCCAGTGCTGTCCTGGTTTTGCTTTGCATACTCATCGGTATTTTCCCTGCACAGGTTATCGGCTCGATCCTCAAGGTAGCTGCAACAGCTATCCTGGGCGATCAACTACCCGCTTATAGCCTGGCAATTTGGCACGGTTTCAACCTACCGCTAACAATGAGTATTCTTGCCTTGATCGGTGGTATTTCATTACTGTACGTGCTTAAACCCCTATTCCGTTCTTATCCGGGACAAACACCGGTGTTATACCGTTTTGATGGCAGAAAATCGTTTGATGCAGTCATGAACGGGATTGATAACATTGCCTATATCTTGCTTGAATGGTTTTCCAGCAAACGCCTACAGCCACAGATTATGTGGATTGTAATTATTACCCTGGTGGTAGGCATGTTGCCACTGCTGGGCGGTGACTGGTTACATTTTAAGCAACCCTTTTCTTTTGATCCGGCCTTTGCCCTTCTTTGGGTTGTCGGCGGCGCCTGTGCCATCGGTGCGGCTTATCTAGCCAAGTACAACCGTTTCCGTGCCCTGGCGCTTTCAGGGGGAGCCGGCCTTATAACCTGCATAACTTTTGCATGGTTATCGGCCCCCGACCTTGCACTGACACAACTGGTGGTTGAAACCGTTACTGTGGTTCTCATTCTGCTGGGGTTGCGCTGGCTGCCTCGTCGTGTCATAGAAGAATCCCAGGTGACTCCTTTGCAGGCGTTTATTCGCAGGTTTCGGGATTTGGCGATTGCCATAAGCTGCGGCTTAGGCTTGTCCGCGCTAGTGTATATCATGCTTACCCGGGACAAACCTGATGGCCTGTCTTCCTTCTTCCTGGAAAAAGCCTTGCCCGAAGGCGGCGGTAATAACGTGGTTAACGTTATTCTGGTTGATTTCCGTGGTTTTGATACTTATGGTGAAATTAGTGTTTTGGGTATTGTGGCCATAACCGTTTATGCTCTGTTGCGCCGGTTCCGTCCGCCACAAGAAAGCATTCATGCGCTTGAAAACCGCCATGAAATTCAAACCATCGATGCCGATGGACTAACCAATGAGCACAGCTTGCCCAAAGGCATTTTGCTGGTCCCGAATGTGCTCGGAAGATTAATGCTGCCGGTGATCACCCTTGTTTCCTTTTATTTCTTATTACGTGGTCATAATCTGCCTGGTGGCGGGTTTGTTGGTGGGCTTATCTTTGCCACGGGGATTATTCTTCAGTATATGCTTAGCGGCATTCACTGGGTGGAAAGCCGCTCAAGAGTCAGGCCGCAATACTGGATTTCCATTGGTTTGTTAATTGCAGGCGGTTCATCCATGCTTGCATGGTGGGTAGGCCAACCTTTCCTGTCAGCCATTAGCTGGGATGTTTATTTGCCTGTCATTGGCAAATTGCATCTTTCCAGTGTCATCCTTTTTGATATTGGCGTTTACGCGCTGGTCGTGGGTGCAACTACTTTCATGTTGGTTGCCCTTGCCCACCAATCCCTGCGCTTCTATCGTAAAACACCACCCGCTGAAATCGAAAGCGATACAGGAACCAGTGCTAAATTCAATTTTTCAGATCGAGTCAATTAAATGGAAATCATCTATTCATTAGCCATAGGAGTATTGGCCGGATCGGGTATATGGCTTTTACTAAGGCCACGAACCTTTCAGGTTATTATGGGACTTACGCTGGTTTCATACGCCGTGAACCTGTTTATTTTTGGCATGGGTCGACTCTCTGTTGGCGCCCCTCCAATTATCGAGGCAGGTACAGTTGTTGATGTTTCCACTTATGCTGACCCCGTTCCTCAGGCACTGGTACTAACAGCCATTGTTATCGGCTTTGCGACAACCGCCCTCTATCTGGTGGTGTTACTGGCCTTGCGTGGCTTGTCGAATACTGATCACGTAGATGGCACGGAGTACAATTCATGATGGGTTGGCTGGATCATTTACCCATTTTGCCTGTTGCTGTGCCCATGATGGCAGGCGCCCTCATGCTACTTCTGAAAGACTCACGGCGTAAAGCCCTGACCGGGCTGGCTTTTGTGTCTGTCACCATACAGCTTGTTGTTGCCGTGACCTTGCTTTTAATGACGGCTGGTATTATATCCAATGACTGGAACAATCAGATTGGTGTGTATTTGCTGGGTAACTGGATAGCACCCTTTGGCATTGTCTTCGTCGTCGACAAGCTTTCAGCGGTCATGCTGGTTCTTACCATTGTACTGGGTATTTCTGCGCTTATCTATTCAACTGCTTTCTGGGATCGGGTCGGCATTCATTTTCACCCCCTTTTCCAGTTCATTCTAATGGGTCTAAATGGTGCGTTTTTAACCGGTGATTTATTCAATCTCTTTGTCTTCTTCGAGATTTTCCTGGCTGCATCATATGGTTTACTTCTGCATGGCTCTGGGTCACGAAGAGTTTCTTCAGGCTTGCATTACATTACCGTCAATCTGATCGGTGCATCATTACTGCTTATCAGTATCTCTCTTATTTATGGGGTTACCGGTACGCTGAACATGGCCGATCTTGGTATCAAAGCAGGCATGTTGGATGCAGAAAACCGCAAACTGTTTGAGACTGCCTGCGCCATTTTGGGTATTGCCTTTTTAGTCAAGGCAGCCGCCTGGCCACTTAATTTCTGGTTACCCAACGCGTATGCGGCCGCTTGTGCTCCGGTTGCTGCCCTGTTTGCCATCATGACCAAGGTGGGAATTTATGCTTTGGTCAGAATGGGATCCCTGCTTTTACCCACTGGCGCACCTGCCGCCTTTGGTGGTGAATGGATGTACGCCATTGGCCTTGGCACCCTTTTATTTGGCACATTTGGTATTCTGGCAGAAAAAAATACAGGGCGATTGGTTGGCTACAGCATTATTCTGTCTTCTGGAACCCTGCTTACAGCACTGGGTATGCCGGGTGTTACCTTAACGGGCCCTTCCCTTTTCTACCTCATCAGCTCCGTGCTCACTACAGGGGCTTTCTTCATGCTGGTAGAGTTAATCAAACGTACGGAATCTTTCGGCTCCAATGTGCTTTCTGTCAGTTTTGAAGCGTTTGGTCTTGATGAAGACAAAACATCCGATTATTCCGGTGACGTCGTTGGTGTCGCTATTCCAGCAGCGCTGGCTTTTCTTGGCCTTTCCTTCTTTACCTGCGCCATTCTGATTGCCTGCATGCCACCTTTTTCCGGTTTCGTGGCAAAATTTGCCTTGCTATCTTCAGCCCTTGAGCTAACCGACAACAATTTAACCGGGCCTTCCATTAGCGCTTGGTTGCTCGTGATAGCCATGCTGACTTCCGGCCTTGCAACTGTCATTGCCTTGGGACGATCAGGCGTACGGCTATTTTGGAATTCGGATACCTTGCAAACACCCAAGCTTAGTATTCGTGAAGCCATACCGGTCAGTGTTTTATTGCTTAGCTGTATTGTACTTTCAATTTTTGCCGGCCCTGTCATGGACTTTCTGGCCGAGACCGCAAGTTCACTGGATGACCCGAATCAATATATTAATGCTGTCATTACGCAAGCATCCAATAAACCCGTTTCAGGGGGACTACAATGAGAAAACTTTTTTTCTGGTTCCCCATGACCGTCTTTCTTTTACTTATCTGGATGTTGCTGGCCAATGCGCTTAGCATCGGCCAGTTTATACTAGGATCAATATTGTCATTAGGCCTTGTTTTAGGTTCGCAGCGCTTGCGTCCTTTGCTTGGCCACCCCAAAAAAACCTTAACCATCCTGAAATTATTTTTCATGGTTATTGCTGATATTGCCTATTCCAACTGGATTGTAGGGATATTAATCTTACAAGGTAAAAGTGCTCATCGTACTCCAGGCTTCATCAATATCCCCCTTGATATACGCGACCCTCATGGACTGGCCATCTTATCGTGCATTATTACTTACACACCAGGTACTGTATGGTCCGGTCTTACTGAAGATGATTTTATTCTGCGTCTTCATGTTCTTAACCTGAAAGAAGAATCTGAATGGATTCACACCATCAAGGATCGTTATGAAGCAAATTTGATGGAGATATTCGAATGAACCTGATCCTTACCTGGGCATGTTATTTTGCCATTTGCTGCTTTTCACTAGCCCTTTTTTGTGCCTTTATCAGGCTGGTCAATGGCCCAACCCCTCAAGACAGGGTTTTGGGTCTTGACATCATGTATATCAATGGCATGTTATTAATTATAGTGCTGGGCATGCTTTACAGAACTTCCTGGTACTTTGATATTGCCTTATTAATCAGTCTGTTGGGCTTTGTTTCTTCTTCTGCGCTCTCTAAATTTCTGCTACGTGGCGAGGTAATCGAACCATGAATGACATTCCTGCCTGGATTGCTATTCCTGCGGCCATTTTTCTGGTGGCCGGCGGGCTTGTTACGCTCATTGGATCTGTTGGATTAATCCGGTTTGAAGACTTCAAAAGCCGCATTCATGCGCCAACATTGGGTAACACATTCGGTACCATGTTTACCTTGTTGGCGTCTATACTGTTGTCCTTTCATTTGTCCGACCGCGTATTCTTCCATGAAATAATTATTATGGTTTTTTTATTTCTTACTTCGCCAGTCACTACCATGTTGTTAATGCGCTCTTATATTTTGCGGCTTGAGCGTATCGGAAAATAACTCTTATATTCAAACGTTATGCTGCCTAGATTTATCCTGTCTATCATTATTATTTTCCTGACATTCAGCACAAATGTTTACGCGGAAAACGGGCAAAAACTGCCACTTCTTGAAGATATTCAGGCCAGTATTGATGAACTGCCTAAAACAATAGAAAACAATAACGATATACAAAAAATTCTGGATAAGTTAAAAACGATCCAGGACGCTGCACAGCAAATCATTAGTGTCAAAACCCAGGAGTTGGCCGATATTGATGCAAAGTTAAGTAACCTGATTGACGCTCCAAAGCCTGATGAAAAGCAAGGTCCTGTCACGCCTGAGGCACGAGACATAGAAGCGCAACGCACCGCTTTGCAGAAAGAACGGGAACGCCTTGATGCCAATATCAAATTAGCCAAGTTATTGATTAGTGAAGGAGACCAGCGTAGCCTGAAGATGATGGCAGAGAGCCGGGCACAGTTCCAAGCCGAATTATTTGAAAGGGTACGCTCTCCGCTCAAGCCATCTTTCTGGCAAGATTTATCACGTTCATGGTCTTCTGATTTCCCCAGAGTACAGCAATTTACCGAGTCTGTTTTATCCGTTTTCAAACAAGCGCTAGAACCTGAAAACAAAAATTTCTTTTATACCGGTATTTTTCTTGCATTATTTACCATCTTTGTGCTTAACCGGCTTTTGCAAAATCTGATACGACTGGTTGCAGTAGAAAAGATTCCAACAGGACGGGCCCGTCGTTCCCTGGTGGCAGTTGGCATTATCCTTAACAATGTAATCATTACTGGTTTATCCGCCTACTTTTTATATGCTGGATTAAACTGGAACAATATTGTCAGCCCTGATCTACAGGAGTATCTGACTTCACTGATTTATACGATTACTTTTGCTTCACTAATTACAGGCCTAGGTAATGCATTATTCTCGGTCCGTCACGAATCCTGGCGTTTGCCGCCACTCAGCGACTCCCTGGTGAAGGCTCTCAAGCCTTATCCATGCTTGATTGCCACACTAATTGTGGTACACCAATCAATCATCATTAGCAGTTCCAAGGTTGGCATTACCTTGGGCACAGAGGTTGGACTTAGGGTAATTTCAAACCTCACCATGGTGGTATTGGGCTTTTTGATTCTAGGTAAAATTTCCCGCTATTACCGTGTCACTCCACTAAATGATCAAGATGTTAATAGTCAGGTACCTGCAACGGTATGGCCAGTCGTGCTTCGAATCCTGTGCTGGATCATTGTAACTGGAACACTGGTTTTCACACTGATTGGATTTGTTGCCCTCGGTTCCTTTCTTATTACCCAGTTACTCTGGATAGTGATTATCCTGGCAACCTTTTACATATTATTCAAATTAAGTGAGGACTTGTTTCAGGCCAGTATTGCATCACAAGGTTTTATTGGAAAACGTCTGGTAGAACAATATGAAATCACACCCAATTTCCTGAATCAGCTGTCAACCATTTTATCAGCGCTTACAAAGCTGATGCTGTTTTATTTGTTGGTTATGATCTTGCTGGTACCTTTTGGCACCAGACTAACCGGTTTGTTCAACCGGGATGGAAAGTTGGATGAGTTTTTAAAAACCTGGCAAAACTTTATCACGCCAGGCATGCTGATAAGTGCAATCATGATTATTCTTGGCGGTGTGGTTATTGGCCGCCTGCTTAAAAACTGGCTTGTTAGCAAATATTTTCCCAATACCAATATTGATTCTGGCGTACGCACAAGCATAGTAACCGTAGTGGGCTATCTGGTTGCCATTATCACTGTAAGTCTCGCGCTATCTACCTTTGGAATCAGCCTTGAAAAACTGACCTGGATTGCCAGTGCTCTTTCTGTTGGTATCGGTTTTGGTCTTCAGGCAATTGTTCAGAACTTTATCTCTGGCTTGATCATGTTGGTTGAAAGACCCGTCAAGGTTGGTGACTGGGTTGTAATTGGTACACAAGAAGGCGATATACGGCGTATTAACGTCAGGGCTACAGAAATCCAGCTTGGCGACCGCTCTACCTTGATTGTTCCAAATTCCGAATTCATTACCAAATCAGTACGGAACATGACACTTAGTAAAACTGAAGGTCGTGTGCAAATCCGTCTTCCCCTCCCGCTCTCGGTCAATCCTGCTCATGTCAGGGATATTATCTTGTCAATTTTTGATAATAATGAAGATGTTCTTGACGATCAGGGCTTGGAACCCTATATTCGCCTAGATGGAATTGATGGAGGCAACCTGATCATGATAGCAACGTGCTTCGTGATTAGCCCCCGCCTGGCAGGACGTATTAAAAGCGAACTGTTATTTGAAATAATCAATAGACTTCACCAGGAAAATATCCTGCTCAGCATGCCTTTGCAAATTGAACAAATAAACTCTGTGTCCAGCAATAATTAATTAACGCGTAAGCGCAGACTATAACATTGTCTGCGCTTACGTATGGCTCATGACTTTTTGTGCAACTGCCCAAACAAAACAACACAAGATATATTTAAAAATCTGGTGTTGCCACTTCATCAGCCTTTATTAACAGCCGGGCCCGTCCACTCATCGGTGAACAACTCGTAGCTTAAACGCTCTTTCTGAGGGATGGGCATTTTGGGGGTACCAATCGCCAAAAAGCCCATGAAGCGATAATCCAGGGCATCAAACCCTAAAGCGGTTTGAAACTCGTCTATATAAGTAGCAATACCGGTGCTCCAGAATGCACCATAACCTAGCATGTGTGTGGCATTCAGTATATTAGTCACCGCAGCTCCTGTTGCCAGCATACGCTCGGATTCACTGATTTTTGTATTGCTATAATCAATATAGCACGCAACCGCAATAATCAACGGAACTTCAGAAAGCCATTGGCGGGTTGCCGCTTCCTTGTCGGGATTAAAAGGTTCAGCACTGGCTTGCCTTAAACCAATAGAAATATCGGCAAATTTTTTGATTGCTTCGCCACGAATAATTTTGAAGCGCCATGGTCGTAATGCTCCATGATCGGGAGCCGAGATGGCCGTCTGCAATATAAGAGCCAACTCTTCATCTGAAGGAGCTGGAGAAGTAACCATTTTCATGGAATTACGATTCAGAAGATAGTTAATTGCTTCATTCATGGCAATACCTGTATAAATATTAGTCGAAAGATTAACGCAGCAGCGCTTTCATGTCCCGGACTGCTTTTTCCCAACCATCGAAAATTGCCTGTGCAACGATAGCATGACCAATATTAAGCTCTGAAATTCCACCCAATGCAACAATGGCCTGGACATTCTGGTAATGCAGGCCATGACCAGCATGCACTTTCAGGCCAGCCCTGAGCCCTTCGGCAATGGCTAAGCGCAAGCGCGCCAATTCTGACTCAATTGTATCTGCAGGTGCCTCTGAATAAGCACCTGTATGCAATTCGATAACCGTAGCACCTGCCTCGGCGGCCGCATGAATTTGATCAATATTGGGGTCTATAAATAAAGAAACCCTTGAACCGGCATCGTGCAACCTGGAGACTGCCGATTTAACCTGTTCAAATGAATCAATGACATTAAGTCCGCCTTCCGTGGTTAATTCCTGACGACGTTCAGGCACCAGACAGATATCATGTGGCTTGACATTACAGGCAATATCCAGCATTTCATTGGTAATTGCACATTCAAGATTCATGCGGGTGGTAAGCAGGGGAAGAATGTCATAAACATCTTTGTCCTGAATATGCCGGCGATCTTCTCGCAGATGCAAGGTGATGACATCGGCACCAGCCTGCTCCGCCAACAAGGCAGCTTTGATAGGGTCGGGATAGACACTATGGCGCTGTTGGCGGATAGTGGCTACGTGATCAATATTTACACCTAAATCAATCATAAAATACCGAATGCAAAAAATTATTTTGAAATAACGGAGGTTTGTGTCCAACCACCACCCAGGGCTTTATAAAGTTCGATGCGATTCTGGATTGAATCGAATCCGGTTTGCAAAAAGCCTTGCTGCACTGCAAATAAAGCAACTTCTGCAGATTGTACCTGCAGGAAACTGTCTATACCGTTTGAATAACGTAGATTGGCAATTTTAAGTGTTTCATAAGCGGCAGCCTGTTGCGCCCGCAATGCATCCAGCTGTGACTGGTAAGTGGATTCACCTGCCAAAGCATCAGCGACTTCGCTGAATGCACTCTGTATGGATTTTTCATATTCAGCGACGGCAATATCGCTACGTACTTCAGCCAGGTTAAGGTTGTTTCTTAATTTACCTGCAGTGAATATCGGGATATTAATGACAGGATTGAATGACCACATGCCATTACCTCCCCCAAACAGGGAGCCCAGGTCGGGGCTGGCAAATCCTAATAATCCCGTTAAAGAAATGGACGGGAAGAATGCCGCACGGGCAGCTCCAATGTTGGCATTAGCCGCTTTCAAGCTATTTTCGGCGGCAAGAATATCAGGCCGGCGGGTTAACAAGTCAGAGGGCAATCCGGTGGGCAATTTTGCCATTACCACATCACTGCCAAACGGTGCTGCTGGTGGTAGATTAGTTGGAATTGGCTGACCAAGAATTAATTGCAAAGCATTCCTGGCTCGCATTTCACTACGAGTGATTTCTGACAGGGAGGCTTTAGCTGCTTCAAGGGTGGTTTTTGCCTGATTGACATCCAGTATTGAGGCCACACCACCGCTATAGCGACTTTGAACCAGATTAAGGGTTCCTTGACGTGACTTGATGGTTTTGTTTATGAGCTCTTTTTGAGCCTCAAGATTCCTGAGGGTAAAATAAGTGGAAGCAAGTTGGCCGATCAGGTTAATTTGAACCGTCGTGCGTGCTTGCTGTGTTGCCAGAAATTGCTCAAAGGCTGCTTCAGACAGGCTTTTTTGGCGACCAAAAAAATCAAGCTCAAAATTGGTCATGCCAATGCCGGCAATATTACTGCGGGAAACAGAGGGTGATAATGCCCCACCCGCCCGCATGTCTTCCGGCATGCGTTGTGCAGTTTGCTGTGCATTTACGCCAATTTGCGGGAAGCGATCACTGCGTTGTATACCATACAGGGCACGAGCTTCTTCGACCCGCTGGATCGCTATCCGCATGTCACGGTTATTTTCAAGGGCAATGGGAATAAGGGCTTTCAGCCGTTCATCCTTGAAAAAAGTTTCCCAACCCAGGTCAGCCGTATGCTGGACGGCATCAGCAGAAGCCGATGTCCCTTCTTGCCCAGGGAACTGATCGGGTACGGGCATACCTGGGCGTTCGTATTTCGGACTTAAGGAACACCCAGCCAACACGGTAGACAACAAAATGACAGACAGCTTTGGAGAGAATTTTTTTACAATATTCATTTTTCAGGTTTACTCTCATTTGGTTGAGTTTTACTGCTGCCTGCATTTGACTGATCAAGCGCTTCTATTTCGGCAACATCTTTATAGATTTCGTGCCGGTAAGCATACTCTTCTTTTTGAGTTTCAAAAAACTCGGCCTGTTCACCCAACAAACGTGGCCGGGTTTTGAAAATCTTCATGACGACAACAAAAAACACGGGAACAAAGAGTACAGAGAAAGGAGTGGCAGCCAGCATGCCACCAAGCACCGCAACCCCCACTGCACGTTGACCGGCGGCACCAGCACCGTCAGCCATTACCAAAGGTAGCACACCAAGAATAAAAGCGAAAGATGTCATGACAATGGGCCTGAAACGCAAGCGTGCAGCTTCCATGGTGGACTCGATCAAATCCCTACCCGATGCATAGGCATCTTTGGCAAACTCCACAATCAGAATGGCATTTTTGGCAGACAAGCCAATCACGGTAATCATACCTACCTGGAAGTAAATATCATTGGACATCCCTGAAAAGGTAACCAAGCCAATCGTACCCAGCATACCAAGCGGAACGATCAACATGGCTGATACTGGTATTGTCCAGCTTTCATACAAGGCAGCGAGTACCAGGAAAACCACGATCAGGGATAGCGCCATGGTAATGGGTGCCTGATTTCCTGCCTGGATTTCCTGGAATGACAGGCCTGCCCACTCATAACCGATACCTGTGGGCAATTGGCCGATCAATCGCTCTATTTCTGCCATAGCTTCACCGTTGGAAAAACCGGGTTTAGCTTGTCCGCTAATGGAAATGGAGTCAAAGCTGTTAAAGCGGCTGACCTGGGTTGGGCCTTGGGTCCAATCAAGCTTGACGAAAGATGACATATCCACCAGTTCACCGGAAGCATTATGAACCTTGAGCTTAAGAATATCTTCGGGTGTCATGCGGTACTGGGCGTCTGACTGAACCCAAACGTTTTGCATCCATCCGGTATTGGGGAATTTACCCAAATAACCCGAACCGATGGCGCTACCCAGTACATTGGCAACTTCAGTCATGTTGACGCCGAGAATAGCTGCTTTCTCGCGATCAATGTTGACGTTAAGTTGTGGTCCGGGACCAAGGCCCGAGATACGGACTTGGGTCAGGATTTCGCTTGTTTGAGCCAATCCTAACAATTGGTTAGCCGCATTACGTAACGCCATTTGACCCAGTGAACCACGGTCTTGCAGCCTTAAGTCAAAACCGGTTGCTGTTCCCAAAGAGGGAATGGCAGGTGGAATAACCGCAAAAACCATGGCGTCGGGTATTCCAAACAGCAAGCTGCCGGTTGCTTTGGCTGAAAGAGCCTGGGCGGATTGCCCTGGCCCCTGCCGTTCCGTAAAATCCTTTAAAGGCACGAAGGCAATTGCAGAGTTAAGCCCTGTACCACTGAAGCTAAAGCCCTGGACCGTTATGATGTTTTTCATTTCAGGCAGTTTGGAAAAATAACTTTCTACCTCGTCAATGACTTCAAGGGTACGGTTAGCAGAAACACCGGATGGCAATTCAATATTGGCAATCATGAAGCCCTGGTCTTCATCGGGCAGGAACGAACTAGGCAAGCGTAAAAACATATACGCCATACCCACTGATAGAATCAGATAGATCAGCATCATGCGTCCACCTTTTCTGATAAAAGCACCAACCCAACCTGAGTAGCCGGCAGTTATTTTATTGAAGAAACGGTTAAACCAGCCAAAAAAACCTTTTTTGTCTTCATGGTGCCCCTTTGCAACGGGTTTTAAAATAGTTGCACACAGAGCAGGCGTAAAGGTTAAGGCAAAGAAAGCCGAAAAGCCGATTGAGACAATCATGGATACGGCAAACTGGCGATAAATTACACCCGCAGAACCGCTCATGAATACCAAGGGAAGAAACACAGTCATCAGGACCAGGGTAATACCTACAATGGCACCCCCAATCTGGGGCATGGCCTTAAGCGTAGCATCCTTGGGTGAGAGTCCTTCTTCGGACATGATACGCTCAACGTTTTCAACCACAACAATCGCATCATCCACCAGAATACCAATCGCCAGAACCATGGCAAACATGGTCAGCGTGTTAATGGAGTAACCCATAAACAGCAAGGTAACCACCGTACCCATTAACGCAATAGGCACTACGACGGCTGGAATGACCGTATACCTGATATTTTGAAGGAATACGAACATCACGATAAACACCAGGATCATCGCTTCCACCAGCGTATTTATCACTTGCGTAATGGAGGCCTCAACGTAAGGTGACGTATCATAAGGAATACTGTAGGTCACGTTCTCGGGAAAATAACGAGAAAGATTTTCCATTTCATCCCTGATCAAATTTGCTGTTGACAGCGCATTGGCATTAGGGGCCAGTGAAATGGCGAAAGAAGCGGATGGAGAACCATTCAGGCGAGAGCTAAACTGATAAGAATCTGAGCCGATTTCAACTCTGGCTACATCCTTGACCCGTACCACGGAGCCATCAGGATTTGCACGCAAAACGATATTGGCAAATTCTTCTTCCGTTTCCAGTTGGCCGTTTGTGGAAACAATCGCACTGGTTGCCTGGTCAGCTGGTGTAGGAGGAGAACCCAGCGTACCGGCTGAGATTGCCCGGTTTTGCGCAGCCAGTGCGGCACTGACATCAGTCATTGTCATACCATAGCTGGTTAGCTTGGCAGGGTCAGTCCAGATACGCATGGCCCGAGGTGCGGCAAACAACTGAAACGTACCCACCCCTTCAATACGTGAAATCGAGTTCTGAATATTCCGGGTAATATAGTCACCCAATTCGGCTGCCGAAGTGGAGCCGTCGGTTGAACTGAGTGCAACAATCAATAAGAAGCCGGCCGAACTCTTGCTAAACCTGAGGCCTTGATCCATAACTGCCTGGGGCAATTTGGACGATATGTTGGCCACTTTGTTCTGAACCTCAACCTGCGCCATATTTGGATCAGTACCAGGTTTGAAAATGACGTCAATATCCGAGCGGCCATAAGCATCACTGGTTGATGAGTAATAAAGAAGGTTTTCCGCCCCGTTAAGTTCATTTTCTATGACACTGGTAACTTGCTGGGCCACATCTTCAGCAGTAGCACCAGGGTAAGTGGCGCTGATGTTAATGGTTGGTGGTGCTACTTCCGGGTATTGCGCCACCGGCATGAACGGGATTGCAATTACACCCGCAAAGAAAACGATGATGGCAATAACCCAGGCGAAAATCGGGCGATTAATAAAGAAGTTTGACATATATCTTCTCAGTTTTCCGCGGGTTTATTGGAACCGGCATTTTCTTGCGCTGAAGTTTTTTTCCAAGGAATTGGTTTGACCATGCCGCCTGGTTGAGCTTTCTGGAATCCTTCAACAATGACTTCGTCATTGGGATTCAAGCCCTTATTGATAATAGTGTTGCCATCTACGGAATTACCCGCATCCACGGCCACTGAAACCACCTTATCATCTTTAACCAGCAACAATTTTACCAAACCGTCGGGAGTACGCTGCAAAGCCTGGTTGGGTACCATTAATGCTTGTGGGTTTATACCCTGCTCTAGCCTCACTTGGGCAAACATGCCAGGCAACAATATATGCTGAGGGTTAGGGAAAATGGAACGCAAGGTAACCTGACCTGTTGTTGGATTTACACTAACGCCAGTAAAAAGCAGCTTACCAATTTCTGCATACAAGGAGCCATCAGGCATTTCAAGCTGGACGGCAGCTGCACCGGTTTCCGTTTGTTGAAGCAGTCCATCTGCCAGTGCCTTACG
The DNA here is from genome assembly GCF_048381675.1 of Advenella sp. RU8. Lineage (NCBI taxonomy): Bacteria > Pseudomonadati > Pseudomonadota > Betaproteobacteria > Burkholderiales > Alcaligenaceae > Advenella > Advenella sp. RU8. The sequence goes on along the minus strand of NZ_JBLWIS010000002.1, from coordinate 323,733 downwards.
CAAATCGCTTAGTTCACCGGTTGTTTGTGAGAAGTCCACATAAACCTGGTCAATCTGTTGTACAGTAGCCAGGTGTGTCGCACTGGCAGCACTGACTAGCGCACCCTCTGTCACGAAGGCTTCGCCAATAATGCCATCGATGGGCGAAACCACATCGGTATATCCAAGATTGATACGGGCCGCATCAAGCGCTGCCTTGGCCTGGCTGATGGCCGCTTCTGCCTGGGCTGCCTGCGCTACGGCGTTATCATATTCCTGGCGACTTACTGCTGCCGATTTGACCAAGGTTGAGTATCTTTTTGCCAATAAGCGGGCACTTTGGGCATTTGCCTCAGCCTGTTCCAGCGCAGCCTCTGCCTGATTGACAGCAGCCTGATAAGTGGCCGGGTCTATTTTAAACAGTAACTGCCCTTCTTTTACGACACTGCCCTGTTCGAATGCTACGCTTTGGATAATCCCGGTAACACGAGCGCGGACCTCGGCATCTTTAATTGCCGCCACCCGGCCTGACAAAGTCGTGTAGATACGAGCTTCAGCAGGCTCTACTTTAATTGTAGAAACAGGAAATACAGGAGGTCCTCCGGCTGCGGCAGGATTTGCCGCATCTTCTTTTCCGCAACCGCTTAATACAAGTACTGAACATGCAAGCAATGCCGCAATTTTTTGACTGGCAAAGGTTGATTTTATTCTCATTTGACTGTGACCCGAAAATACCCATTAAGGATATTTTTATTGAAAATGTTGATTCAATTAAAAGATGCTCTAAATTATAGTGGAAAAATACTTGCCTAAGCAACATTTAATCCTGTGAGGACAAAATACTTGCCTAAGCAACATTTGAATCACATAACGATTTCTTGGGTAATATTTAAATATAAAAATATATACATTGCAGCTACTGGCAAAATAGCACTATCACAGTAACAAGAAACGTTTTAATTACACAATAATCACCTATATTTAGGCAGATATAATGAAATAATTTTGACTAACCTAATAATAGCGCATCATCAGAAACCTGCTCACCCCTGACTTTTTCAAACTGCTCAAGCAGATCGGAAACACGCATTCCCTTGCGTTTTTCACCACTAACATCAAGTACAACCTGCCCTTGATGCAGCATGACCGTTCTTTCACCGATTTCAAGTGCCTGCTTCATGCTGTGCGTAACCATCATGGTGGTTAATTTTTGCTCGGCCACCAGCTTTTGCGTTAACTCAAGGACAAAATTCGCAGTCCTTGGATCTAGCGCCGCAGTGTGTTCATCAAGCAATAAAATCTTGCTTGGCTGCAACGCAGCCATGAGCAAACTAACTGCCTGACGCTGCCCGCCTGAAAGCAAACCTATGCGGTCAGCAAGACGGTTTTCAAGCCCCAGTCCAAGAATGGCCAAGCGTTCCCTGAAGAGCTCTTTCATAAACGGCTTAATAGCCGGCCTTAATCCTCTTGGATGTCCACGGTTATAGGCCAGAGACAAATTTTCCTCAATCGTCAGGTCTTCACAGGTACCTGCCATTGGATCCTGGAATACACGTGCCACATTATTGGCACGTTGCCAGCCCGGCATACGGGTAACATCAGCATCATTCAGCAGAATGCGACCTGAATCCACCATGATTTCGCCAGCAATGGCATTTAAAAAAGTTGACTTTCCAGCACCATTCGAACCGATAACTGTAACAAACTGCCCTTCCGGGATAGTTAATGACATGCCCTGCAGGGCACGGGTTTCAATGGGCGTGCCCGGATTGAAAGTAATACGTAAATTCTCTGCTTTCAGCATAGCGTTAACCTTTTCTCGCTTTCAGCATTTTGTTAAGTTTGGGTAGAATAAGGGCAAAAGTAACTAACAAGGCCGTAACCAGGTTAAGATCTTGTGCTTCAAGGCCGATAAAATCGCTGTTTAAAGCCAAAGCAATAAAAAAGCGGTAAATGACGGCACCAATAATAACAGCCAGGGTTACATAAACAAATTTGCGGGCAGGAATAATGCTTTGACCCACAATAACCGCCGCCAGGCCAATCACAATGGTGCCTATTCCCATTGAGATGTCTGAGCCACCTTGTGACTGGGCAAACATTGCGCCACCAAGACCTACCAAGGCGTTTGAAATAGCCATGCCCAGCATTACCATTCGATCGGTAGAGATGCCTTGGGCCCTGGCCATTCTTAAATTTGAACCGGTTGAACGCATTGCCAGTCCTGATTGCGTGGCAAAGTAGCGGTCTAGCAAAAATTTGGCTATTATCACAACCAAGAGTAACAGTACGGGACGCCAGATATAGTCATCAATGAATGCTGGTTGCAGGACTGAAAATACCGTATCGTTGGTAATTAGAGGGATGTTGGGCCCATCCATGATTCTGAGATTGATGGAATACAGGGCGGTCATCATGAGAATACTGGCCAGTAAATCCATAATGCCCAATTTTACGTTAAGCCAACCGGTTATCATACCGGCAAATGCACAAACCAGCATGGCTAAAGCCGTTGCCAGGAAAGGGCTTCCACCCATGCTGATGACAAGGGCGGCAATAGCACCACCTGTGGCAAATGTACCATCAACAGTCAGGTCTGGAAATCGCAGGATCCGAAAGGAAATGAAGACACCAAGCGCAACAAGACTGTAGATAAAACCCAGTTCTAGCGCACCAAGAGATGAAAATAAAGACATGTTAATTGGTATTTATTGATCGGATAAGGCAAGGACATACATGCACAATTATATGCCGTCATGTTTCCTGATGAATCACAAATCCTTATAATACAGGATTTGTGATAATACAGCGTTTATTCTACTATTACAGCTGCTGACTTCAAGAGATCTTCGGGTAACTCGATACCTTGGTTTTTTGCTGCGGCCGGGTTCACATACAGCTCAAGTTTAGAGCTGGTTTGTGATGGAATAGTGCCAGGATTTTCACCTTTCAGGATACGGACAACAATCTCACCTGTCTGGATGCCCAGGTCTTTGTAATTGATACCCAAGGCAGCAATCGCACCCCGCTTGACGCTGTCTGTATCAGAGGCAATCAGGGGAATGTCTGCCTCATTGCCCACCTTGACGAGTGCCTCGTAGGCTGAAACCACATTATTGTCGGTATTGGTATAAATCACATCAACCTTGCCAATCAAGCTTCTGGCGGCTGCGCCTACATCCACAGAACGTGGCGCAGAGGCTTCTATCAGTTCCATGCCTTCCTTGGGCAGCAATTCTTGCAACCGTTTGACGACAACCGCAGAATTGGCCTCACCGGGGTTATATACCATTCCCACTTTCTTGGCATTTGGCACGACGCGTTTGATCAGGTCTACCTGCTTTTCAAGTTCAAGCACGTCGGACACACCGGTAACATTGCCACCAGCAGCCTCTACGGTTGAAACCAGTTGCGCGGCAACCGGGTCGGTAACCGCAGAATATACAACCGGAATCTGTTTGGTAGCGGCAACTACAGCCTGAGCTGAAGGTGTGGCTATAGCAACGATGGCATCGGGTTTGTCACCAATAAACTGACGTGCGATTTGTGCTGCGGTACCCGTATTACCTTGGGCGCTTTGATATTTAAGCTCCAGGTTTTTACCATCGGTGTAGCCGTTTTTTTCAAGTGCCTCTATGACACCATCACGAACCGAATCTAGCGCAGGATGTTCAACAATGGCGGTAATCGCCACGAATTTTTCTTCTGCAAAAGCCATATTAGACGCCAACGTTGCTGCCAATAAAGCAGCTCCCAGGCCTAATTTAAATTTATTTGCCAACATTACAACTCCAGACTAAACAATAATTCTGAATTCTCACACATGCCCTTTACCAGCAATACTGGTAAAAACCAGCATGTGCAACGTCAACCTTGTTAAAACTTCAACAAGTCATTCATTTTATCCTCAGCAGACAGGGCCTTTAACCACTTTGTGGCAGGCAAGCCATACCGGCGCTCAACATCGGCAGCCCGAGCCGCCAAAACTTCTTTTTCAATTTCAAGGGACGGTCCGGTAAAAGCCAGAACGATTCGGTTGCCGTCTTCGGTTTCAGGAAACATGATGACACGATTTGCAAAGGCCTTGTTGATATTCCTGATATTGGAATGAAAACTGGGATGATGTCCAAACAAATTGATCACGGCGATGCCCAGATCGCCCAATACACGTCGACACCCCTGATAAAACACCAAGGAATTACACACAGGCCCTTGAGCCGTATAGTCGTATAAATCAACCATAAGCACAGAACAGCTGTCATGATTGACTGGATCTGTGACCCACTCATGGGCATCATCATGGATCATGCAATGTCTTTTGTGATCACCCAGACGAAAATAAGACCGGCATATTGCCGTTACCATTGGGTTCCACTCTACGGTAACAATTTGGCTTTGTGTATGCCTGAGGCAAAACCGTGTCAAGGCACCTGCTCCCAACCCCAAAATACCTATGTTTTTATCTTTAGGGGGGGACAGGAATAACAGCCAGGCCATCATTTGCTCGGTATACTCAAAAACAAGATGTGAGGGCTTGGAAACCTGCATTGCACCTTGCATCCAAATACTGTCGAAATGTAAATATCTTATGCCATCCTGCTCCGACATTGCGGGTGCGTCATGCTCAGGATGGGGTTCCAACTTTCTGCTTGCCATTAAACTTGCTCAAAAATTGCTGCAATACCCTGGCCACCACCAATACACATGGTCACCAGTGCATATTTGCCTTGAATACGTTGCAGCTCGTACAAAGCTTTTACTGTAATAATCGTACCCGTTGCACCAATAGGATGCCCCAGGCTGATGCCACTGCCATTAGGATTGACCTTTGCCGGGTCAAAACCAAGCGCTTTGCTAACGGCGCAAGCCTGTGCCGCAAAGGCCTCGTTCGCCTCAATAACATCAATATCATTAATGGTAAGGCCGGCCTTGGCCAATGCCTTCTGCGTTGCAGGCACAGGTCCAATGCCCATGAGTCCAGGCTCGACACCTGCATGCGCATAAGCAACCAGGCGAGCCATCGGCTTAAGGCCACGCTGCGTGACTTCCTTGCCATTCATCAATACTACGGCAGCCGCACCATCGTTAATGCCCGAGGCATTTCCGGCAGTTACCGTACCGTTTTCACGAACAAAAACCGGTTTTAGCATTGACAGGCTTTCAAGGGTTATATCACGGCGGGCGTGCTCATCGGTATCGAATATTACATCACCTTTACGGGTTTTTTGTACGATTGGAACAATTTGCTCCTTAAAGTAGCCATTTTCAATCGCATGAATAGCCCGACGATGCGATTCGATAGCCAGTTCATCCTGCTCTTGGCGACTGATATTGAATTTTTTGGCGACATTTTCGGCGGTGACGCCCATATGTATTTTTTCAAAAGGATCGGACAGTGCACCAGTCATCATATCCATGGCAACGCTATCACCCATGCGGGCCCCAAAACGATGGGCGGGCAATATATAAGGAGCCCGGCTCATGTTTTCAACGCCAGCGGCCACGGCAACCGAAGCATCTCCAAGCATGATGGATTGGGCGGCCGATACAATCGCCTGTAAGCCAGAACCACAAAGGCGGTTCACATTAAACGCTGGCGTTTCAATGGAAACACCGGCATTAACGGAGGCAACGCGGGAAACATACATGTCACGAGGTTCGGTATTGGCCACATGACCTACGACAACATGCCCCACATCGGCCCCATCAAGGCTGGCACGGGAAAGTGCCTCTTTGATTACCGTACTACCTAACTCACACGGAGGGATGTCTTTGAGGGAAGCACCAAAATCGCCAATAGCTGTCCTGACACCTGAAACCACGTAAATCTCGCCCATCTCTTAACTCCTTTTGGTATAAAAACCGTAAATATTATTTTGAACTAAAATAGACTTTAAATTTAACCTAGATCGCCTTCTATCTCAAAGGATTTATTAATACATGAAAATAGCAACCTGGAACGTCAACTCACTAAAGGTCAGATTGCCGCAAGTGATTGCCTGGCTACAGGAAAACCCCGTTGATGCCCTGTGCCTTCAGGAACTTAAACAGGAAACCGATAAATTTCCGCTTGATGCCTTCAAGGAAATGGGCTACCACTGTGCCTGGACCGGACAGAAAACATATAACGGCGTGGCCATTATTTCCAGGCAAGAACCCGTTGATATTACACTGAATAATCCGTTTTTCACTGATGAGCAACAAAGGTTGGTCAGCATTACCGTCCCTTCATCCTTGGGAGATATTCGTCTTATTTGTGCTTATTGCCCTAACGGCAGTTCACTGGACAGTGATAAATATGCTTACAAGCTTGAATGGTTTAAGGCTTTGCACCAGTATCTGCAACAACAGCTTGAAAAATATCCCAATCTGGCTATTTTAGGCGACTACAATGTGGCCCCTGAAGACCGTGATGCCCACGATAAATACAGTGGTGACATTCTGGTCTCCCCTTCTGAGCGCGAAGCTTTTCAACGCTTGATTAATTTAGGATTAAGCGACGCATTCCGCCTGTTTGAACAGGAAGAAAAATCATTCAGCTGGTGGGATTACCGCATGATGGGTTTCAGGCGCAACGCAGGTTTGCGAATTGATCACATTCTTCTTTCAAAACCGTTGCGTGATCTATGCACCGGATGTGTAATAGACAAACAACCACGCAGGAATGAACAGCCGTCAGATCATACGCCGGTGGTTGCGACACTTGAGATTTAATAATTAAAAGGCCTGCTTCGGGTGCAATACCCAAAGCAGGCCTTTTTCTTCATTCCAAAACCGGTTTATGCCGTAAATTGAACCTGCACATAAAACCGGTAATACTTATTCACCGTCCTGGATTCGCTGCTCAAGATCACTGGCTTGGGCAGCTGTACTCATGGGAACGAACAAATGGCCCGTATTAATGCCCTCACCGATGGCGAGAATTGAGACCAGCTTATTATTCATTGTCACCGTTAGGTTTTTACCGATATTACGACTAGTGAAGCCGGCCAGTTTTGCGCTTCCCTGGCTGGAAAAATGCAGATCTACAAAAACATTGCCAGAACTGTCTTGCTTGGCAACCGCATTTTGCAAATCATTGCGGGTTAGCGTTTGGCTTGGATCCACGTAAACCAGCTGTCCACTTTGCTGTACCGGAATATATCCTGGCACCGGTGTCATTGAAGAAACATAAATGACCAGGGAAGAAGCGACTCCCGCTGGTTGTTGAGGCATAGTAGGCTGAGTGTTAATAACCGGCTCAACGGGCAAGACAGGGACATCGCTTAGCAAAGTCCCCCCTTTACGACCATCGGGAAATAACTCTACGGTCTCACAACCGGCAAGAAAAAAAGTTGCCCCAAGTATAGTGAAATTTACAAATTTTTTTATACTCATACTATTCCCAATCAATATTAAAGGAAGCGCTCATGACCTTTTAAATAGCGCCATTGCCCCACTGGCAAGTCTGCTAATGTAACATTACCCATGCGAACCCGCTTAAGTCCAACCACTTTAAGGCCCACCAATTCACACATGCGACGGATTTGTCGTTTTTTACCCTCGTGCAGTATGAATTTTAACTGATCATCATTCAACCATGAAACTTCTGCCGGCCGCAAAGCCTGCCCGTCGAGTGTCAGGCCGTGGTTAAGCAGGCTTAGACCATTACCGATGATTCTACCCTCTACCCTCACCAGATATTCTTTTTCAACTTCAGAGTCTTCTCCAATGAGTTGTTTGGCAATGCGACCGTCCTGGGTAAGCACCAACAGGCCTTGTGAATCAATATCCAGTCTTCCGGCCGGCGCAAGGCCACGTAAATGCCCCGCCTCAAAGCGCTGTCGACCCTTGTCAAACTGACGTTCGGGGGTAATTAGGCTGGCTGCCGGACGATATCCGCTTTCCGCCTGTCCGGAGACATATCCGACGGGTTTATTCAGGATAATGGTTACTCGGGCCGTTTGCCTTGCCTGCGCCATCTTATCAAGTGTGATCGTCTGGTTGGGATAGGCCTTGTCACCCAAGCCAACCACCCTTCCATCAACTTTTACCCACCCACGTTCAATGTAGGCATCCGCCTCACGGCGTGAACACATCCCTTTTTCGGACATGAGTTTAGAAATTCTTGCTTTTTCCATTTATTTCTCAAGTTTTTTAGCGTTTCAACTCAATACTGAGTGAATTATTGATATATTCAATCTATAAAAAAATGAACATTTGTTGTAATGAACACTTATACAGATAATCCAAACTGGCTGCTTGCACCCCCTCCAAAACTTGAAGGCTTACAAAAGCAGTGGTTATTTCGTCCTGGCGCACTAACAAGTGGTTTGCGACAACTGGGCATGGTTGAAATAAAGATATTGAAAGAATGCAAACAAAGCCTGCCTCTTGATGAGGCATACACTTGCAGGCAATATACATCCAGTCCCGTCTGGGTCCGTGAGATTTTAATGTCTATCAATGGCACACCGGCGGTTGCCGCACGTAGCCTGACCCCATTAAAAGCATCACATGGCGTATGGCAAGGCATCAGAAAACTAAGAACCCGTCCTTTGGCCGATATTCTTTATAATGATCGTGCCATTACACGTTCCAACTTTGAATGTGGACTTGTTAAAAGAACCATGCCTATTTACAACACGCTAGCCCAGGTCTTACATCCTGTTCCGTACAGGCCAACGCTTGCCAGACGCTCAACATTCTGGAAAGACGGGCAACCCCTATTGGTAACCGAGTGTTTTTTACCTGCATTCTGGAATGAAATTATTCCTGCTGCAAGTTAAAACTAAAAGAATGTAGCATAAAAATACAGGCACTTGCATGCCATATGGCATTATTTTCTAGAGTGCCTGGTCATCTTGCTCACCCGTACGGATTCGAACCGCTTTTTCGATATGCGTTACAAAGATTTTGCCATCACCAATTTTTCCTGTCCGTGCCGCTTTTACAATCGCCTCAAGCGCGGAATCTACCTGGTTATCGGGTATGGCCAACTCGATTCTTACCTTCGGCAAGAAATCCACGACATATTCAGCACCCCGGTAAAGTTCGGTATGCCCTTTTTGGCGGCCAAAACCCTTGACTTCGGTAACCGTCAAACCACTGACACCAAGTTCTGCTAGCGCCTCGCGGACCTCATCAAGTTTGAAAGGTTTAATAATTGCAGTTACTAATTTCACCTTGCCTGTCCTTCATTTATTCTGTTCATTGTTTGGGATTTTAACCTGCACTTGCCATTTAATAAGGCTAGAAATGATATCCATTGGTAATTGGGTAGCGCCAATCTCGGCCAAACGCCCTGCGTGTCAACTTGGGACCAGGTGCTCCCTGACGGCGTTTGTATTCATTGATTTTCAACAGGCGAGCCACTTTCTCAACGTCATGACGACTATAGCCGGCAGCCATGATTTCTGCTGATGATTGATCCTGTTCCATCATGCGCTCGATAATCCCGTCCAGAATATCATATTCCGGCAAACTGTCCTGATCGGTTTGATCGGGCCTTAGTTCAGCTGAAGGAGGACGGGTGATTATTCTTTCCGGAATAACCGGGGTAATGCTGTTGCGCCATCGGGCAAGCCGGTAAACCCAGGTCTTTGGCAGATCCTTGAGCATGGCAAATCCACCTACCATGTCCCCATACAAGGTACAGTAACCGGTTGCCAGTTCGGACTTGTTGCCGGTTGTTAATACAACCGCACCAAACTTGTTGGACATAGCCATTAATAAAGTGCCACGGATACGAGCCTGCAGGTTTTCTTCAGTCGTATCAACCGGCAAATCCTGGAAAATGGGTGACAAAGCACCCAGATAAGCCTCAAACATGTTGGCGATGGCCACCTCATGGTAACTGATGCCTAATCGCTGAGCCATATCCTGTGAGTCGGTTACCGAAATATCCGCAGTGTACTCTGATGGCATCATGACCGCCTGTACATTTTCAGCACCAATGGCATCGACCGCTACAACAAGAACCACCGCAGAATCTATGCCACCTGACAAGCCTAATAAGGCTTTTTTGAAAAAGTTCTTGCCAAGGTAGTCTTGCGTGGCCAATACCAGGGCACGCCAGATTTCAGACTCTAACGGCTCGTCATTGTTTTTATGCAACTCATTATAAGGCAATGCATTAGTTGTGCGTGCCGGCATCAGGGGCAAGGCCTGTCTTGCTGTGACGGCATGCCCTTGCACTTGCACAATTCCCAGGGCCTGAACAAAAGTATTCAGTTCCTGAACCAGCTGACCTTGCCGGTTAAGCACAAAAGAATTGCCATCAAAAACCAGTTCATCCTGGCCACCCACCATATTGCAATAAACAACAGCCATCTCTTGTTTGCAAATGTTTTCCTGCATCACCTTGATACGTTGGTCGTCTTTATTCATGGTGTAAGGCGAGGCATTTAGCACAAGCAATGTTTGCGCCCCAGCTTGGGCAGCTTGTTCTGGCACGCGTGGCAGCCAGGTATCTTCACAAACCGCAACACCAAAACAATGGCCTTTCAGGTTAAAAACAAAGGGCTCATTGCCTGGCGTAAAATAACGCTTTTCATCGAAGACGGAATAATTGGGCAATTCCTGCTTGAAATAAACCCCTTCAACCCTCCCATTTACCACCAATGAGGCGCAATTGTGAATGCCGGCGGCAGTTTTGACAATATGGCCGATTAACACATGCAAATCGGTTAACGTTGCCAAACTGGCACATAATTTTTCAAACTCGGAAGCCTGTTGCTTAATAAACTCGGGCCGCAACACCAAATCTTCAGGTTGGTAGCCAACCAGTGCAAGTTCAGGTAAGACCAGAATATCCACACCCTGCTCGTGGGCCTTTTGTGCCGCCTGCAAGATAAGCGCCGCATTGTCGGTAAAACGACCTACCGTTGCATTAATTTGCGCCAAACCGATTAAAATAGGTGCTTCCATGATAGAAAAATCAAATATCCATTAAACTTTCAATTAAAACACAGTTGCGCTTTATCAACGAATAAAATACTTATAATTAGTATAAATTTCCAATCCCAATTTTTTACTTTTTATCATACTCCTGCATAATTATGACCAACAATACATCTTCGCAAAATCAATTTAACAATAAGGCACAGGCCTGGTCTGCCCGTTTCAGCGAACCGGTTTCAGATCTGGTCAAGCGCTATACCGCTTCGGTTGATTTTGACAAACGGCTGGCCCGCTTTGATATTCAAGGTTCTTTGGCTCACGCTGATATGCTGGCTCATGTTGGGGTAATTTCTGCACAAGACCTTGCCGACATTCAAAAAGGCATGCAGCAAATCCTGGCTGAAATAGAGCAAGGCCAGTTTGAATGGCTGCTGGATCTTGAAGACGTACACCTGAATATTGAAAAACGCCTGGTAGAGCTTATCGGAGATGCCGGCAAACGCCTGCACACGGGTCGCTCACGCAACGACCAGGTGGCTACCGACATCCGCCTGTGGCTACGTGAAGAAATTGATGTCTCCAGCCAATTGCTGATTCAGTTGCGCCAGGCACTGGCAACCGTAGCACTTGATCACCACGACACCATCATGCCAGGATTTACCCATTTGCAGGTTGCCCAGCCCGTTACTTTTGGCCATCATTTGCTGGCCTACGCCGAGATGTTTGCTCGTGATGCCCAACGCCTGCAAGACTGCCGTAAACGCGTAAACCAATTACCCCTGGGCGCTGCAGCGCTGGCGGGTACCTCATACCCGATTGATCGCGAACGAGTGGCAAAAACCCTGCAGTTTGACGGTGTTTGCCGCAACTCACTAGATGCAGTATCAGACCGTGATTTTGCCATCGAGTTCTGTGCCGCTGTTTCTTTGGTGATGACGCATATTTCACGTTTGTCAGAAGAATTGATCCTGTGGATGAGTCCACGAATTGGCTTTATTGAGCTAGCTGATCGTTTTTGCACTGGTAGCTCTATCATGCCGCAAAAGAAAAACCCTGACGTACCTGAACTGGCCCGAGGCAAAACAGGCAGGGTAAATGGCAACCTGATTGCCTTGCTCACTCTAATGAAAGGCCAGCCACTGGCTTACAACAAAGACAATCAGGAAGACAAGGAAGGCCTGTTTGACTCAGCAGACACATTGCGTGACACCCTGACCATTTTTGCTGATATGGTTGGTGGCATCAAGGTTAAACCCGAAAACATGCGTGCAGCTGCCCTACAAGGCTTTTCAACCGCTACTGACCTGGCCGATTATCTGGTTAAAAAAGGCCTGCCTTTCAGGGATGCCCATGAAACGGTTGCGCTTGCTGTCAGGAAGTGCGAAGAAAGCGGCTGCGACCTGGCTGACCTCACGCTGGAACAGCTACAGGAATTCAATCCAGGCATTCAGGAAGACGTCTTTGCGGTACTAACGCTCGAAGGATCGGTTTCTTCCCGCAATCACATTGGTGGTACAGCACCGGCTCGCGTGAAAGAAGAAGCCTTGCGCATTCTTGAAGAAACCAAGGGCTGATTCTCGCAGTCCCGTTTACACCAGAAGTGTTTATGAAAAAGGCCTTATTTCAAATAAGGCTTCAGAATGCAAATAAACTCCCTGTTTTTTGAGCAGGGAGTTTATTTTTTTCAGAATAGCCAAATTTGCAACAACCAAAAGATCAAGCCAACTTAATAAGAAACCAAGAGACGCTTTTTTGAGTTTAATGCTTGTTAATGGCACTGAAGGTGGATGAACAGCCTGCCAAATAATTCAAAAATCATCCGGATATTGGCCGCCAATAATCTTTCTGACGACATCCGCATTAAATCCGCGTGACAATAAAAAGCGGGTTTGCTTTGCGTATTCCTGTGGCGTTGAATAGGCCACACCACGGAATTTTTTATGCCAGACCTCGTAAGCCCTTTCAAACTCAGATTGCTCAAGCTGTTCTTTAAGGTCGGAAATATCTTCTGCATTTAGCTTATGCTGTTTTAATTCCTGCAGAATTTTAGCCGTCCCCCATTTCGAGGATTTTTGTTGCGCAAAAGCATGCGTGAAACGCTGGTTGGATTGCCAGTTCTCTTTTTTCAGGCGCGCCAGCACCTGCTCGACTTCTTCGGGTGACTCAGCATGAGGCAGCAGTTTTCGGCTTAGCTCAAGCTCGGAGTGTTCACGACGGGAAAGCAGGTTAACCGCTCTTGCCAGCAAGGAAATGGTTGGCTTTTTACCCGTTTGCGCTTGTTTTTCTATTGGCTTTTTAAGTTCAGAGGTGCGGCTAAACGCTTCTTTGCTTTCTTTTTGCGCAAGGTTTTGCGATGGTTTTGAAACCCGTACTGTTTCAAAACCATCGTCATCATCGAAACGGTTACCAGAATCGAAACGACTCATCACTTTAAATGATGGCTTAGAAACTTACCATCATTCCTCGACATCGTCCGCAGTCGGCGCCACGGATTGTGCCTGGGCAATGATACCCATGTTGTCACGGATCTTGTTTTCAATTTCAAAGGCAATATCGGGATTATCTTTAAGATATTCACGTACATTGTCTTTGCCCTGACCTATCTTGTTGCCATTGTAGCTATACCAGGCACCGGCTTTGTCTACAATGCCTGCCTGAACGCCGAGATCGATGATTTCGCCCTGACGGGAAATACCGGCACCATACATGATGTCGAACTCAGCTTGCTTGAAGGGCGGAGAAACCTTGTTTTTAACCACTTTAACCCGGGTTTCATTGCCAATGATTTCGTCCCCTTTCTTGATGGAGCCGATACGACGGATATCAAGGCGGACTGATGCATAAAACTTAAGCGCATTACCACCAGTTGTGGTTTCAGGGCTACCAAACATAACACCGATTTTCATGCGGATCTGGTTAATGAAAATAACCATGCAGTTAGTGCGCTTGATAGAGGCGGTTAATTTTCGTAAGGCCTGGCTCATTAAACGGGCTTGCAGGCCCGGTAGGCTATCGCCCATATCACCTTCAATTTCGGCACGGGGTGTGAGGGCAGCGACCGAGTCGATAACGATTAGATCTACCGAACCGGAACGAACCAGTGCATCGGTGATTTCAAGGGCTTGTTCGCCGGTATCTGGCTGGGAGATAAGCAAATCGCTTAAATTGACCCCCAATTTGGCGGCATACTGGACATCCAGGGCATGCTCGGCATCGACAAACGCGCAGGTACCACCAATTTTTTGCATTTCGGCAATGACTTGCAAGGTAAGTGTTGTTTTACCTGAAGATTCGGGGCCATAAATCTCGATAACCCTACCGCGTGGCAAACCACCAACGCCCAGTGCAATGTCGAGCCCCAGGGAGCCAGTGGAAACGACCTGTATATCGTGCGCTACTTCGTTATCGCCATAGCGCATGACAGAGCCTTTGCCAAACTGTTTTTCTATTTGAGACAAGGCGGCCGCCAAGGCCTTTGCGCGTTCTGCTGATGCTGTTTTGGATTGTTTGTCGTCCATGGAGGGTCCTTAATTGGGTGACTTCAAAATAAACTCAATTCGATATTATCGCATTAAATTATACTGTACATATAGACAGTAGTGATATTATTTTCATAATTCCACAAAACAATAAATAATAACCTGTTTGTCTTCCCAATTCAGGACATTGTCAGATGTTATCCCTATAGTTACTGAATGGGAACAAATTGTCCTGCCAATTTTCATATTGGCGATTGTTGTTTCTCATCGCTATGCAACGCCCCGCAACTTTTGCGTTGCATGCGTACCCCGTATTTACCTGCCAGCAACCCTGGCAGGTTTTTTTTATCTCCATACGTTAAAATCGATACTTTTGGCAGAAAAATATGTGGTTTAAAAACCTGAAAGTCTTTCGTCTATCGCCCACTTGGCAACTTTCTGTCCAGGATCTCGAGGCCAAGCTTGAGAAACAGCTTTTTCAGCCCGGCAACCGGTCTGATATGCAAAACATGGGCTGGGTCTCCCCTTGCAATAATGGTGCTTTGGTTCATGCACTAAATGGCCAATATCTGCTGGCACTGCGTGTTGAAAAAAAACTGCTGCCCGCCACCGTCATTAACCAGTTTACCAAGGCAAAAGCACTGGAAATTGAAGAGCAGCAAGGCTACAGGCCGGGCCGCAAGCAACTAAAAGAAATCAAGGAACAGGTTACCGAAGAATTATTACCCAAAGCGTTTAGTATTTTTCGTGACACCCAAGTGTGGATTGACACCAAAAACCACTGGTTGATTATCGATGCCGCCGCTGCAGCCAAATCCGATGAAGTCATTGGCATGCTGGCAAAGGTGCTTGACCCTTTACCGGTCCAAAGCCTGTTTACCGAACAATCTCCCTCTGCCGCCATGACCGAGTGGCTGCTTCAGGATGAGGCTCCAGGAAACTTTAGCATTGACCAGGATGTCGAGTTGCGCTCCAGTGCCGAAAACCGCGCAACTGTCCGGTATGTACGTCAAACACCCGAAAAAGAAGATGTGACCAAACATATTGAGGCAGGAAAACAATGCACTCGACTGGCACTAACCTGGGCTGACAGGGTTTCGTTTATCCTGAATGAATCACTGGATATCAAACGGATTGCTCCTCTGGATATCCTTACTGAAGGCAGTGATTTTTCAAATATGGATGACACCGAACGCTTTGATGCAGATATGACCCTGATGTGCGCCGAACTAGCCAATTTGCTGGATGATCTGGTTGGCGCACTGGGTGGCGAAAAGAAAACCGGCCCGCAATAATGTTATTTCAAATTTAAGGTAATGGTATAAGGAATAGCCTGCGCTGCATTGTCAAGCGCAGCCTTTTCCTGCTGTACTTCCATGTTTTCCTTGAACATGACCCGAAGTTCATAAAGGCCATCTACCGGAATAATGAAATCAGTATCCCGCTCGAGGATTTTGGTTTCGGGTCCGAATAAAACCATATCCAGGAAATCATCCCCTTTCAGGTTGACCCTTAAGACCTGGTCTTGCGTGGCACGAAATTGATAAGCCGAATACCCTGCTCCCATAATGTAACCGGTATAAATCATGGCAGGTTCTTCTGGCGAAAAACTGACATTCTGGGTCATATTGGTCAAGGAATTGATGATGGCCTCGTTGTGTTTTTCGGTATCCTGCTTGATTCTTACCGCTTCTGAAGCGTAGTGCGTTTCCAGCTTGCCTACGATAACAACCGAAGCAACCGTAAAAACAAGAATAATACCAACGAGAACTTTAGAGGCCTGTGAAAAATGCATATCAGTGCTTTTGAAGTGTACAAACGGAATGCGCCACTTTTTGGGTGGCAAGGGCAAAAGTCTACATCAATATATCGTATCTGAACAGTTCTGCAGATTGAAAATCATCTTTATCCCTCTGTTATCGCTGTTGCCAGGCAGCCTCTTCCGGTCATAGATAAAAAAATCGACTGGTTCTTTTAGGTTGCCCGCCACTGACAGACAACTTCACTCCAAAAACCAGTCAATTTCATTTAAAAACCAGCAAAAAACTAGGCTTTAGGCAACGAGGCGGCGGCTGTAAAAAGTACGTCAGTTGAAGAGTTCAAGGCCGTTTCTGCCGAGTCTTGCAATACGCCAATCACAAAACCCACACCCACTACCTGAATCGCAATATCATTGGAAATACCAAACAGGCTGCAAGCCATGGGGATCAGTAACAGGGAACCGCCTGCCACACCAGAGGCACCACAAGCGGCAATGGTGGATATGATGCTAAGCAATACAATAGTCGCAAAATCAACATTAATGTTCAAGGTATTAACAGCCGCAAGTGTTAGCACGGTAATGGTAATGGCTGCTCCGGCCATATTGATAGTTGCCCCTAAAGGAATGGAAACCGAATAAGTTTCCTTGTCCAGACCCAGTTTTTCGCACAAAGCCAGGTTAACCGGAATATTAGCGGCAGAACTGCGAGTAAAGAAAGCAGTAAGGCCACTTTCACGCAGGCACTGGAACACCAGCGGGTAAGGATTACGCTTGAGCTTCAGAAAAACGATCAGGGGATTAACAACCAGGGCAACAAACAGCATAGAACCGAGTAGAACCGCTAACAAATGTATGTAACGCAGCAATTCACCTGCCCCAGATTCAACAATCGT
This sequence comes from Advenella sp. RU8, assembly GCF_048381675.1. NCBI lineage: Bacteria > Pseudomonadati > Pseudomonadota > Betaproteobacteria > Burkholderiales > Alcaligenaceae > Advenella > Advenella sp. RU8. Next base: position 306,739 of record NZ_JBLWIS010000002.1, on the reverse strand, counting down.
GGTTGCAACAATACCAAAAATACCCAGTGGCGCCAGGCGAATAATGATCCTGACTATAGCGGTTACCGCAACCGAAAAATCGGAGATAAAAATTTTAGTGCTGTCATTCGCATTACGCAACACAATCCCAAATGCAATAGACCAAGCCAAAATGCCTATATAGTTTGCTTCCAGCAAAGCCCGCACAGGATTGGTAGTAATGCTAAGCACCAAATTCCTGAGCACTTCCACCACATTACCGGGCGGGTTTAATTGAGCCGACTCGATTTGCAGGTTCAGCTCGGATGGAAACATCAGGCTGGCAATAACGGCAACCATTGCTGAAAAAAAAGTGCCTGCCAGATATAACAGCAGCACCGGTTTAATTTGGGTTTGATTGCCTCTCTGATGACCGGAAATGGCGGCCATGACCAGGATAAAAACCAGCACGGGAGCAATAGACTTCAGTGCATTGATAAACAGGGTTCCCAATATGCTTATTGAAGGAACGGCCGAAGGCCAGATAATGGCCAACAGGACACCGGCAACCAGGCCAATAGCGATTTGAAGCACCAGACTACCGTTTTTAATAAAATTCATCACGGGATTACCCGTTGGCTGACCCGTAAGGTCCATGATTCAGTACCCACAAAAATTAAATTAATAATATAAACGACTGCATTCAAAATAAAACAATCGTAAAAGTGCGTAAATCTACCATATTTTCATGCCTTTTTGGAAAACCCATCTGTGATTGTCCAACAAAATGGCCCAATCGGTAAGGATCGGGCCATTCATCAAACCAAGTTAAACATTGACTTAAGCTGCGTAAGCTTTTTTGCCTTCAGCTTGTTCGGCTTTACCGGTTACACCGATAAATACCTGCCATGCTATGGCCAGGGCACCGATGATAAAGACAACATCACTGATGGTACGAACCCAGCGTAAAGTTTCCAGAATATCTTGCTGCAAGAAAGCTTCACTACGTGCGTACCACATACCTTCGCTAAGACTTGCATGGAACTGGATAAGACCGATTGGCAGCAAACTGGTTACGATCATGCCAACAACACCCAGGTTCAGGCACCAGAAAGCGGTTTTCATCAGTCCGGCACTAAATACCATATTTGGACGGATGTAACGCAAGACCAACAGCACGAAACCAAGGGCCAGGAAGCCGTACACACCAAACAGGGCTGCATGAGAGTGAACAGCAGTTGTATTCAGGCCTTGGATGTAGTACAGGGCAACAGGAGGATTAACCATGAAACCAAATACACCGGCACCCAACATGTTCCAGAAGGCTACGGCAATGAAGAACACCAGGGGCCAATGAAGGTTTTCCATCCATGGGGCCAGGGTTTTTAGTCTCCAGTTTTCCCAGGCTTCATAACCCAGCACAACCAGAGGTACAACTTCAAGCGCACTGAAAGAAGCGCCAACTGCCATGACAGGTGTGGTGGTACCCGCAAAGTACATATGGTGGAATGTACCTGGAACGCCACCAAGCATAAACAAGGAAGCAGATGCCAGGCTGGCTGCGGTTGCCATGCGTTTTGAAACAAGGCCCATTGAAGAGAAAATAAATGCAAGGGCTGTTGTGGCGAATACTTCGAAGAAGCCTTCAACCCACAGGTGAACCACCCACCAGCGCCAGTATTCCATTACAGTAAGGTGGGAACGCTCACCATAGAACAGGCCGGCACCGTAGAACAGGCCAATACAAATACATGAAGCCGTAAACAGGATCAATAGATGTTTGTCGCCTTTTTGTCTAAGGGCACTAACCACACCATTCATCATTAGCACCAGCCAGAAGGCAACGCCAACAAATTTGATAATTTGCCAGAAACGGCCCAACTCAAGATATTCATATCCCTGGTGACCAAACCAGAAGTTCAGTTCACGAGGCATGATGTTGGCAATAGCCAAATAGTTACCAATATAAGAGCCCACGACCAAAACAACCAGAGCCCAGAAAAGAATGTTAACACCCAGTTTCTGGAATTTCGGATCTTTGCCACCGTTGATGATTGGCGCAAGGAAAAGACCGGCAGCCAGGAATCCAGTTGCAATCCAGAATAGCGCGCTTTGCAAGTGCCAGGTTCTTAGCAATGAATATGGAAACCATTTTGACAGCTCAATGCCGTAAAAAGTTTGGCCCTCTACCGTATAGTGCGCTACGGCACCACCCATGAATACCTGGAAAACGAACAGCGCCACTACCAAAACACAGTACTTGCCCAGTGCTTTTTGTGAAGGAGTCAACACGAATGTTGTAATCGGATCACGGGCAGGAACCTTAACCTCTTCATGATCTTCCTTGCGCAGGAAAGCCCAGCCCCATACCAGAAAACCAACACCTGCAATCAGCACAACCACACTAATAATTGACCACATAATGTTCTCAGGTGTAGGAACGTTATCGATCAAGGGCTCATGTGGCCAGTTGTTAGTATAAGTGGCGTTATTGTAATCAGGACGCTCTGTTGATGCGGTCCAGGCTGTCCAGAAGAAGAACTTGGCCATATCAAAACGGTCTTGCTCATCAGGAAGCGTATTGGTTTTCATCGCAAAGCTTTCACGAGAACCATTCAAGGCAGGATCATCACCAAACAGGGCAACATAATAGTTGGCGGTATCTTTCATTGCAGCAAGACGACGATCAGATACCAGCACTTCATCTTTTTCAAGATCATAAGTGTTGGTGCGATACTCTTCTTTCAGCTTCACTTTCAGAACGGCTTTTTGCTCTTCTGAAGTTTGCTCGTAAGGAATACCGAACTCGTCCTGGGAAGCCAGATTCAGCCACGCAATTAATTCACGATGCAGCCAGTCTGAAGTCCAGTCCGGTGCTTGCAAAGCACCGTGGCCAAAAATGGAACCAACCTGCATGCCACCGGCATTTTGCCATGCATTTTGACCATCAAGAATATCTTCCTTAGTGAATAAAACGTCACCGGAAGCCGTAACAATCTTACCGGGAATAGGCGGTGCGTTGCGATAGACCTCAACCCCGAAATACCCCAGAATACTAAACGTGACCGCAAGAATCGCGATTAGCGTCCACCATAATTTTTTATAACTACCCATTTTGAATTCCTTAATTTAACTGTGTTGGCGTTATGTTTCATTAATAACCAGCATCAGCCAGAAATTTACTTTTATTTAAACAAGACTTCATTTTCAAGTTCTAGATGTAATCGCAGATCTTCAACAAACTCCCCTATTCCAGAATATAATTTTTCCCATGAACCACAGGCGCTATCAGGCAAAAACAGGTTTCTGGTTACCTTCAGCAGACTGTCAACTCCCTCTTCATGCTGTTCGTGCTCAAGCAACATGACCGAAATCGGTGTTCGTGCCATCTCTCTCATGCCGTTGAGAAGCATCGGAAACAACACTTTTTCCTCTTTCATCATGTGGCTGTCCAATTCCTGCCAAATATTCGTCAGAACATCGGCCAATCCAGCCGGGCAATCAGGATCATCTTCATGTACCATTTCTATCTTTCTTGACAGCTCAATCAGGGCCGGTAATTGTGCCCGGTGCTTATCGTGAAAATTCACCTGAATGTACGGTATGAGTACATCCGGCTTTTCACTGCCAAGATTCAATTTCTGAATAATAGAAGGCACTTGATCCGATTCCATTTGCTTATTTAATAGAACGCTCATTGTGCGAACTCCTGTAGTTAATACTCAGAGAACAATAAGCAATGTTCGTGCCAATATTTTTTTAATCTAATTATCAATGACTTATATTTTTAATGGTATATAATACCCTAATCAATGAGGGTAAAATTAACCATAAAAAGGGTAAAAAATACCATGCTATACAGCATTCTTGCCGATATGAACGATGAACTACCGGGTGCATTAAGATTGCAACGGCTGGTTCAAACCATTCAAACCCAATTCAACTGTGGTGCGGTTGGTCTATTGGCCATAGATGATGATGCCCTCAAACTGGTTTCCGCCAAAGGACTGGTTCATGAATCCCTCGGACGCCGCTTCAAGATCAAAGAGCATCCTCGCTTTGCCGCCATACTGGCTAGTCGAGAACCCGTTCTGTTCGAACCACGTACTCCCCTGCCAGATCCTTACGATGGCCTGCTTGATGGCAGGGCCGGTGAGCCTCTGCTGGTACATGACTGCCTGGGCATGAGCCTGTATATAGAAGGCAAACTATGGGGAGCCATTACCCTGGATGCCATTGAAGATACCTTTACCGAAGAGTCCATTGATATTCTTGCCCGCTATGCCTTGCTAATCCAGACCTGCATCAGAATAACGCAACTGGAAAAGGATAATAAAAGCCTGCGACAGCTCAGTATTGCTTCCGGCCAGAGTACCGCCATCAAAACAGAGCAGGAAATTATCGGGCAAAGTGAACCCATCAGGAAGTTGATGCGAGAGCTGGACGTGATTGCCGATGCTAACCTGCCCGTTTTGCTATTGGGTGAAACCGGTGTAGGCAAGGACCTGTTTGCCCAACATATTCACCGCCACTCAAAACGCAGCCATAAACCCATGATTCATGTTAACTGCGCCGCCCTGCCTGAAAACCTGGCGGAAAGCGAGTTGTTTGGTCATATAAAAGGGGCTTTTTCGGGTGCGGAAACAGAGCGTCCCGGTCGCTTTGAGGCTGCAAATGGGGGTACGATTTTCCTGGATGAAGTGGGTGAGTTGTCGCTTAACATTCAGGCAAAGCTGCTGCGTACCTTACAAAATGGCGAGATACAACGCCTGGGCGCCGATAAATCCAAAAAAGTGGATGTAAGGATTATTGCCGCCACCAACCGTGATCTTAAGGCCAGCACCCTGGACGGCAGTTTCAGGATAGACCTGTATCACCGGCTCTCGGTTTATCCCATTCATATTCCGCCATTGCGTGAACGCGGCAAAGACATACTGATGCTTGCCGGTTATTTTCTGGAATTCAACCGGGCCCGGCTTGGCTTGCGTGGCATACGCCTTACCAAAGAAGCTGAACAGGCTTTAATGGCTTATGACTGGCCAGGTAACGTCAGGGAACTTGAGCACATTATCAGCAGGGCTGCCATTAAAATGCTAAGCGGTGGCGCATCACGCAATAATATATTAAGTATAGAACCCCGGTATCTGGACATCCTCAACAATCATCCGGCCATTTACAGTCAGGACGAAACACAGACGGACACCCCATCGCTGGCACACGAACCCATAAAGCCAGCCATACAGCCGATGAATGAAGCACTCAAGACATTCCAACACGACCTTATCGCGGCCGCCCTTGAACAAAGCGGGCAAAATTGGGCCAATGCCGCACGACTACTGGAAATGGATGCCAGTAACCTTCATAAACTGGCCAAACGACTGGGCCTTAAATAATCCAACAGCTTTATGAATCAAGCTGTAGAGCAGTCATGTCACCCTTTTTAGTTATGCAAATTCGGGCCTGCACTGGTTGCCCGCTTAACTCAAAAGCGCTTTTTGCTTAAGGCGGGTCAAGGTATCCCGTACGGCAGCGGCTTGCTCAAACTCAAGGTTGCGGGCATGTTCATGCATTTGTTTTTCCAGCCGCTTGATTTCACGTGACAGTGATTTTTCATCGCCAATAACATCCATGAATTCCATTTCATGATTCAGGCTTTCTTGCGCGGCATTGGAAATCACGCCATCAATCATTTCCTTGACGGCTTTGCGAACGCCTTTGGGCGTAATGCCATGCTCTTCATTGTGCTTCATCTGCTTGGTACGGCGCCGCTCCGTTTCACTAATCGCTTTATGCATCGAATCAGTGATACGGTCTGCGTACAAAACAGCTCTACCATTCAAGTTACGCGCCGCCCGTCCAATGGTTTGAATCAAACTACGCTCTGAACGTAAAAATCCTTCTTTATCCGCATCCAGAATAGCCACCAAAGACACCTCGGGAATATCCAGCCCTTCACGCAACAAGTTAATCCCCACCAGCACATCAAAATGACCCAACCTCAGGTCGCGAATGATTTCAACCCGTTCAACCGTATCAATATCCGAATGCAAATAACGTACTTTAAGCCCGTTTTCGGTCAGGTAATCAGTCAAGTCTTCAGCCATGCGCTTGGTTAGGGTCGTTACCAAGACCCGCTCACCCTGGGCAATACGCAATTTTGCCTCTCCCAGCAAGTCATCAACTTGCGTAGCTGCAGGACGAACTTCAACCACAGGATCGATAAGGCCGGTAGGACGCACCACCTGCTCTACAATATTGTCTGAATGCTCTTTTTCATAATCGGCGGGTGTCGCAGACACAAACACACTTTGCCGCATGCGCTGCTCGAACTCCTCCATCTTGAGGGGCCGGTTATCTAGCGCAGAAGGAAGCCTGAAACCAAATTGCACCAACGTTTCCTTACGTGACCGGTCGCCCCGGTACATGGCCCGCAATTGCCCCATCATGACGTGACTTTCATCGAAAAACATGAGCGCATCTTCGGGCAGGTAGTCAATCAGGGTAGGCGGAGGGTCCCCCGGTGCCGCACCGGACAAATGTCGCGAGTAGTTCTCGATGCCTTTGCAAAAACCTAACTCCTGCAGCATCTCAATATCGAAGCGGGTACGTTGCTCTATTCTTTGCGCCTCAACCAATTGATTGTTATTGATAAAAAACTGAACCCGATCGCGTAATTCTGACTTGATGGTTTCAATGGCCCGTAACACCGTGTCGCGTGGTGTTACATAGTGCGAACTGGGATATACCGTAAAGCGTGGTACTTTTTGCCTGACCTTACCGGTAAGCGGATCAAAAAGCTCAAGGGTTTCAATTTCATCATCAAAAAGCGTGAGCCTTAACGCCAGCTCGGCACTTTCCGCAGGGAAAATATCAATGACCTCACCACGAACCCTGAACGCACCCCGATCAAAATCAACATCATTGCGCTCGTATTGCATCGCAACCAGCCTGCCTAAAAGCTCTTGCCGGGGAATCCGGTCTCCGGCACGCAAAATAAGCACCATGGCATGGTAATCGGCAGGATTACCAATACCGTAAATACACGATACCGTTCCAACAATAACGGTATCCCGCCTTTCGAGCAGGCTTTTTGTAGCGGAAAGACGCATCTGCTCGATATGTTCGTTAATTGAAGAATCTTTTTCTATGAACAGATCGCGCGTAGGGACATAAGCCTCGGGCTGGTAATAATCGTAATAAGAAACAAAATATTCCACTGCATTATGCGGAAAAAATTCACGCATTTCAGCGTATAATTGTGCTGCAAGAGTTTTATTGGGCGCCAGGACCAATGCCGGTCTGCCAAGTTGAGCAATCGTATTGGCCATTGTGTAAGTTTTACCCGAACCAGTTACGCCCAGCAAAGTTTGAAACATCAGGCCGTCACGTATTCCCTCCGTCAAGGACGCTATAGCCTTGGGCTGATCCCCAGCGGGTGGATATGGCTGATACAGCTTAAAAGGACTGCCCGGATATTCTACGAAACCTGGTTCACTCATGCTAGACTTTTACTTTAATGATCTGATTGAATATAAACACGCAATCATACATTATCCTCTTTATTTAACAACTTCGGCAAATCTGCCACATATCATGAAGATGACCACACTTTTTGAATCTGTCGAGCTGGCTCCTCGCGACCCTATTCTTGGCCTGAATGAACAATACAACGCTGACACCCGTTCCTCCAAAGTGAATTTGGGCGTAGGCGTTTATTATGACGATGAAGGACGAATTCCACTTTTGAAAGCCGTACAGAAAGCAGAGGTGGATCGCATTGAAGCAGCGGCTGCGCGTGGTTATCTTCCTATCGAAGGCATCAAGAACTATAACAAAGGCGCACAAGAACTGCTACTGGGCAAAAATTCCCCATTGGCCAATGAAGGACGCACCCTGACATTCCAGGCCCTGGGTGGAACAGGTGCCCTTAAAATCGGTGCAGACTTCCTCAAGCAAATCACCCCAGATTCAAAAGTATTCATCAGCAACCCAAGCTGGGAAAACCACCGCGCCCTTTTTGAGCGTGCCGGTTTCACCGTAGATACCTACACCTACTACGATGCACAAACCCACGGACTCAATTTCGAAGGCATGCTGGCCTCTTTCAAAAACATGCCAGCCAAGTCTATCGTGGTCCTGCATGCATGCTGCCATAACCCAACCGGTGTAGACCCTACCCTTGACCAGTGGAAACAAATCGTTCAGGTTATTCAGGAAAAAGACCTTATTCCTTTCTTGGACATTGCTTACCAAGGCTTTGGTGATGGTCTTGAAGAAGACGCTCAAGTGGTTCGCCTGTTTGCGGATGAAGGCATTTCCATGTTCATCAGCTCTTCTTTCTCCAAATCATTCTCCCTGTATGGCGAGCGTGTTGGTGCATTAACCCTGATCACTAGCAGTGCAGATGAATCCACCCGCGTTTTAAGCCAAGTCAAGCGTGTTATTCGCACCAATTACTCCAACCCGCCAACCCATGGCGGCACCATCGTAAGCAGTGTCCTGAACTCTCCAGAACTGTTTGCCTTGTGGGAAGAAGAACTGGCAGGCATGCGCAATCGTATTCGTGACATGCGCCAGCAACTGGTTGCCAAGCTTAAAGAGCACGGCGTTACACAAAACTTTGATTTTGTGCTGGCACAGCGCGGCATGTTTTCTTATTCAGGCCTAACTGCTGAACAGGTGGATCGCCTGCGTAACGAACACGGTGTTTATGCGGTTTCAAGTGGCCGCATTTGCGTTGCCGCCCTGAACAGCCGTAATATTGATTACGTAGCCAAGGCAATTGCACAAGTATTGTAAACAAGTACTTGCATTTTAGCTGTAAATGAAGCAAAATCGGGCTGTATGAATATACAGTCCGATTTTATGGCATTTACAGCATGACTATTAAACTAACCGCAAGACAGCAGCAGGTTCTGGATTTAATCCAGCAAAATATTATAAAAACAGGTTTCCCACCTACGCGTGCTGAAATCGCCAAAACACTAGGCTTTAAATCACCTAACGCTGCCGAAGACCATCTTAAGGCATTAGCCAAAAAAGGGGCTATTGTTTTAACCGCAGGTGCTTCCCGCGGCATCCGCCTGGCAACAAGCAATCCTGGCCCAAGCCACCAAGAAGAATCTTTCCTTGATAAAGTTTCACAAGTGCTATTGCCTGTAGTAGGGCATGTGGCAGCCGGCAACCCCATTCTTGCAGCAGAACACATTGATCGTGAAATTAACGTAGACCCTTCCCTCTTCACGCAACAGCCCGATTTCCTGCTTAAGGTAAAAGGCCAAAGCATGAAAGATATCGGTATCCTTGATGGCGATTTGCTAGCGGTAAAAAAATACCCAGAAGCCCGAAACGGTCAGGTAATTGTGGCTCGGATAGAAAATGAAGTGACGGTAAAGCGATTCATCAAGAGAGCCTCACACATAGAACTATTACCCGAAAATCCTGATTTTGCGCCAATAATCGTACGATCCAATCAGGAATTCAGCATAGAAGGTATAGCCGTAGGCCTGATCAGAACCCAGAACCTGAGTTAATTTAACGCTTAAGAAAATCATCTTGGCATTGTTCTTGAAATTTAAAGAACAATGCCATTTTTGTATTTAATCTAAAGTCAATTGGAATAATAATTATTGATCAAACCAGCTTAACCAATTGCTTGCCAAAATTATGACCCTGCAGCAATCCTAAAAATGCCTCAGGTGCAGTTTCCAGGCCATTGCTTATCGATTCCTTGAAAATAAGCACACCATCAGCGACAGCTTCAGCCAATTCAGCCAATGCTTGTGGCCAAATATCAAGATGGTCTGAAATAATAAAACCGGTAACGCTAGCCCGCGAAACCAAAATTGCCCGTGGATTGCTAATGGGAATAGAGCGTCCATCATAGCCGGCAATCAAGCCACAGATCGCCACCCTTGCAAACGGGTTAAGGTTTTCAAGTACGGCATCCATAATGTAGCCACCCACATTTTCGTAATAGGCATCCACACCATTAGGCGCCAGTTGCCTAAGTTCATGTGACAGTGTTTCAGTATCGGGGTAGGCTTTGTAATCAATGCAATCATCAAACCCAAGGATTTCAACCACATAATCACATTTTTCTGGTCCACCGGCAATACCAATAACACGACAACCTTTTTGCTTGGCCAACTGTCCTACCACGCTACCTACCGCGCCTGATGCCGCACTAACCACAAGGGTTTCACCTGCCTTTGGCTTGAGGACTTTATTAAGCCCATACCACGCCGTAATGCCAGGCATGCCTGCAGCACCCAGGTAAACGCTCATGGGAATACTTGAAACATCAATTTTACGTATATGATTGCCGTCATTAGATGGATTGGCAAGGAAATACAATTGCCAACCGCCCGTACACAGTACCGTATCACCTACTTTAAAATCGGCATGCCGAGACTCCACCACTTCGCCAACGGTTCCGCCCTGCATAACCGTATTCAGTTCTTGCGCCGCGGCATAGTTTTTGGCTTTACTCATTCTTCCCCGCATATACGGATCAAGGGACAAATAATGATTACGAACCAGGACTTCACCCTCATCAATTTGGTTAATAACTTCATCATGCAACCTGAAGCAATCAGTGGTTACCACTGCACTTGGATATTGATCAAACAGATACTGCTTGTTCATATAGGGAAATCCGGACATAGTTACTTCCTTTATTCAATGAGTTATAAAGCCATTCCCCATGGGAATGATTATTGCTTGCCTGTCCGGCATGATACCTGCTTTCCAGTCAGGCTTAAAGCATGAAGGAAATTAAAAACACCATACCCTGATTATGAATAACAGAATATGGTGTTTTATCTAGTACTTTATAACGGTTGATTAACGTCTAGCCCAGACTGGCTCGTGCCCTGCTATTACCATGGCCAGGCATATTTTTCATCCTTTTGCCCTGCGCAAGCCAAATCAGGACAAGTAATACAAGCGCAGGTACAAAGAACCACAACTCTGAAGGACGATCAGGGTTTGGAACCTTAACCTCAAGGACGTCCCACCCTGCTTCCCATCCCGATTTTTGGGCGCTACTACCAAAACGAACGCTAGCTAACTGAACCTGATCTCCCAAAGCCATAAAATTAAGCCCTGCGGCACTCAGGCGTTTTCTGCCCATTGTTTCTTTATTAGACAAATCCTCACTTTCGGTCAGAACTGGCAGATTTACCGCAACAGTTTTGACAATTTCATCACCCTCAATATTAAACCCCTGCAGCACAGCAACAAAACGGGTTGACTCAGGCAAGTCTGCAGCTACCGTATAAATTTCTGTCACGGGTCGTGATACATACTTGTCAGCCAGCTTATTCATGAACCAGTCTGGCCTGAAAAGCAAGAAGGTGACCAGCAACAGCAGGATCACTTCGATCCAGTTGCATTTAATCCTGAACCAGGCCATGGTTGCTGCCGCAAAAGTAAGGGATGCCAACGTGGCACCAAAGACCACCAAGATCAGCTCCCACGTGCTTCCAATGCCAATCAGCAGGATCAATGGATTGAAAATGAAGATAAATGGCAAAATAACAGTTCGCATTGCATAGGTTACCCCCATGATGCCGGTTTTAAGAGGATCTTCCCCTGAAATTGCCGCTGCGGCAAATGTTGCCAAACCAACCGGCGGCGTAATATCTGCCATGATGCCGAAATAAAAAACAAACATATGGACGGCAATTAACGGGATGATAATGCCATTTTGTGCTCCCAGCTCTACCACAACCGGTGCCATCAGGGTTGCCATCAAGATATAGTTGGCAGTGGTTGGCATGCCCAATCCCAATACGAGGCAAACCGCTGCGGTAAAGAACAGCATAACCAGCACGTTACCCATGGAAACCAGCTCTACAAAAGCCGTCATCCGCAGGCCCAGGCCGGTTAAAGTAATTGCCCCCACGATAAGCCCCGCCGTACCACAGGCAATCGCAATACTAATCATGTTGCGGGCACCTTCCTCAAGACCGGTCAGGGTTTCAGAAACGCCTTGTTTGGCGGCGGAAGCCATGTGTTGCTTGCGGAAATAAGCAATCAACGGACGCTGTGTCAACATCTGGAAAATCATTGACATACTTGCGTAAAAAGCGGACAGGCCCGCAGAAAGCTGTTCTACACCAAGACACCAAACCAGGATACCGATAGGAATAAGAAAATACAAGCCGGCCCGTACAGTTGGCCAGGCTTCCGGCCTGACCGGATTGGTAATATCAATCTCTGTTGGCAAATCGGGATGGGCTGCCGTAATACGCAATAACCACACATACAGTACAACCAATAGACCAAGCAAAATCCAGATGGCCGCATCACCGGCAACTTGTTGAACGCCCACGCCTATCCAATACACCAGACCCATTACGATCAAGGTACCCGAAATGCCAAAACCCCATCCTGCCAGTTTTTGCGTGACGGTTTTAGGCTTGCCCGCACTCATCATCGGTTCAATGCCCAGTTTCAGGGCTTCAAGGTGAACGATATAAAACAGGGCAATGTAGGATATACTGGCTGGTAAAAGCGCATGTTTGATGATATCGGTATAAGGAATACCAACATATTCAATCATCAGGAAAGCAGCGGCCCCCATTACTGGCGGCATAATTTGCCCGTTAACGGAAGAGGCGGTTTCAATGGCTCCTGCCCGGATTCCACCATAGCCAGACTTTTTCATGAGTGGAATGGTAAAAATCCCCCCGGTTACCACATTGGCAACCGATGAAGCGGATACGATGCCGTTTACTGCGGAAGAAACCACCGCCACCTTTGCCGGGCCACCACGTAAATGTCCCAGCAAGGCAAAAGACACCTGCATCATATAGTTACCCGCGCCACATCGATCCAGCAAGGAACCCAGCAACACGAAAATAAAGATATAAGAAACCGAAACCCCCAGCGCCACACCAAAAACACCCTCGGTGGTTAGCCACATATGAGACATCAAGCGCTCTACCGATGCGCCCCTGTGGGCCAAGACATCAGGCAGGTATGGGCCTAAAAAAACATACAGCAGGAATACCGCACCAAGTATGGTCATGGGCGCGCCTAATGCACGACGCGTAACTTCCAGCAATAATATAAGGCCGATACTGGCCGATACGACATCAACCGTGGTTGGCAAACCGGGACGTAAAGCCAACTGGTTGTAGAATAAATAAAGATAAGCACCACAAAAGCCGCCCATGATGGCAAAAATCCAGTCATACCAAGGCATATAATTGGAGGCTTTTTTACTGAATGGGTAGGCCAAATAACCCAGGAAGATAGCAATACCCAAGTGGATTGAACGCGCTTCGGTATCGTTGAAAATGCCAAAATTAAACGTGAACGGCAATGGCGAAGAGTACCATAACTGAAAAAATGTCCAGATTAGTGCGCCAATGGCCAAAACAGCGCCTGCAACCCCGCCAACATGTCGCCCTCCCCTGTCAACATCGGCAACCATCTGTTCGAGCGCAGCATTTTTATTTGCGTCTAGATCCGTACTCATAATTTTCCTTCCTGGATTTACAACAAAAAGGTCACCGTTGGAACATTCAAAAGGCGAATTCCAGACCAGTGACCTTCAAAAACAATATTATTACTTGATTAAACCTTTTTCCTTAAAGTATTTTTCAGCACCTGGATGCAATGGGGCAGACAAACCGTTTTTAACCATATCTTCTTTTTTCAGATGCGCTAATGCAGGATGCAGTTTTTTGAAATCTTCAAAGTTATCAAATACAGCTTTGACGACGTTATAAACAGACGCTTCCGGAACATCCGAAGAGGTTACGAAAGTGGCTAACACACCGTAGGTTTCAGTCGGGTCAGGATTGTTTTGATAAAGGCCACCCGGGATGGATACTTTTGCATAGTACGGGTTTTCTTCAACCAGTTTATCCACTTCAGGTCCGGTAATAGGTACCAGTTTTGCACCGCAAGTAGTGGTGGGATCCTGGATGTTGGCTGAAGGGTGGCCTACGCCATAAAGGAAACCGTCGATTTTGCCATCACACAGTGCTGAGCCATGCTCATCCGGACGCAACTCTGAAGCAAGCGAAAAGAACGTCATATCCAGGCCTTTGGCCTTCAACAACTGCTCCATGGAGGCACGTGTACCTGAACCCGGATTGCCGACGTTGAAGCGTTTACCCTTAAGGTCATCAAACGACTTAATGTTGGCTTCCTTGCGGGCAAGAATGGTAAACGGTTCTGGATGAATGGAAAATACTGAACGCAGTTTTTCGAAAGGTTCCTTGAACTGGCCTTCACCTTTATAAGCGTTATAACCAACGTCAGACTGCACTACCCCAAGATCCAGTTCACCGGCTTTAATGGTGTTTGCGTTAAAGACGGAACCACCGGTTGATTCAACCGAACAACGCAAGCCATGGTCTGCACGGTCTTTATTGACCAAACGGCAAATAGCACCGCCTGCGGCGTAGTACACACCGGTAACACCGCCCGTACCGATACTGACAAATTTTTGTTGGGCAACTGCAGCACCCGGTGCGGCAATGACGGAAAATAAAGTTAGTGCACTTGCTGACAAGGCAAAACGTTTGGCTAGTGATTTTTTCAACAGTTTACTCATGAATTCTCCCTGCTATACATAAAATACAATGGCCAAATATTAACCATTTGCCTGATAGTACACGAATATGCATCCATAAACACTCAGGGAAACACTAATAAATCCTTGTAGATCTTACAAAATAATATATATTTAGGTGAAAAAGACCAATTTAATCAAATTCAAACTATTTAAGCAATGAGCAAAGAAAAGTAATTGAACTTATAAATTATTTGAGCACGATGCATATTGGGCGCTATATCTGGATGCCCTATCCTTGACTTTTTGTGCCGTATTAATTAGCCATCTTTTATTTTGGTATGTACCATTGCGGTAACCCGTCCAACCCTCATGATAATTAAGGTATTGGGCATAGGCATCCCACTTGGAAACGCCGTTTATCTTTTGGGCCTTGCTCATATACCAGCCCATAAAATCAAGCGCGTCTGAAAAATCGTCACGATCAGGGCTCCAACGGTTGCTTTCTTCTCGATAATCGCTCCATACTTCGTCTTTTGCCTGAGCATAGCCAAACGCCGAGCTTTTCCTGCCCCATGGGATAATCCCAAGCAGATAATTCTTGGGAGGCTTGGCATCGTGACGGAAAGTGGATTCCTGGTACATCATGGCCATGGGTACATGAACAGGTACTCCCCACTTTTCTTTTGCCTCAAGCGCCGCTTCGTGCCATGAAGGTTTTTCCTGGAAAATTTCACAGATGTTTTCAGGGTTGGCTGGCGGTGTGGTACTGCATGCCGATGTCAGCAATATAAACAATAACGATATGCCGGTTTTTGTTAAGCACCTTGTGGTATCCATATTTTCCTGTGACGCAACTAATATGCATAAATTATGATTATTGTAAAACAATAGATCTATGCTGGCCATGTTCATTACCGGTTTATAACCAGTATTAGCAGGCTTACCAGCTCACTAAAAAATCAACTATACTGATATTTTTCCAGATTTTGAACAATGCTTGTCGCTTTGAATACTTATCAACCCGTTAACGTACGGAAACACAATGTTGCCAAATCAAAATAAAAACAGCACCCAATACCACTTTTTTCTTGTTTTGCTGACTGCCGTTTCAATTGGCTTCATCTGGCTGCTATTACCTTATTACAGTGCTATTTTCTGGGCAGTTATTTTCAGTGTACTATTCAGGCCACTAAATTTATGGTTTCTTAAGAAAATGCCCAAAGCGCCTAATACCGCAGCCTTGGTAACGCTTATTATTGCATTGTTATTGGTCATTATTCCGCTCATCGCCATTACGACATCCATAATTAAAGAAATTTCTTTGCTATATCAAAGGGTTCAAAGCGGGGAGCTGAATCTTGGACTCTACTTTGAACAGATCATCCAGAACCTTCCGCCCTTTTTTAAAGACATCCTTGATCGTTATGAAATACATAGCCTTTTCGGCCTGCGTGAAAAATTAACCGAAGCAGCATCCCAGGCCAGTAAATTCCTGGCAAATCAGGCACTGAGTATTGGCCAGGACACCTTTCAGTTCCTGATCACTTTTGGCATCATGCTTTATCTGCTGTTTTTCCTGCTCAGGGATGGCGGTTATCTGGTCCATAAAATCAAATCGATGATCCCCCTTGACTATGAACAAAAACAGCACTTGCTTAGTAAATTTGCAACTGTTGTCAAGGCTACAGTCAAGGGCAATATCCTGGTTGCCGCTACCCAAGGAGCACTAGGGGGCCTAATTTTCAGTGTGTTGGGCATTCAAGGTCCTTTGTTATGGGGAACCATTATGGGTTTCCTGTCCTTATTGCCAGCGATTGGCGCAGCAATCATCTGGCTTCCTGTTGCCATTTATTTTCTTGTCACGGGCGCATTTTGGCACGGTGTAGTCCTGATCATGTTCGGTGTCCTGGTTATCGGCCTTACCGATAATGTTCTCAGGCCTTTACTGGTTGGCAAAGATACAAAACTACCCGATTATGTCATCCTGATTTCCACTATCGGAGGCCTGACGGTTTTCGGCCCTAATGGTTTCGTGATTGGCCCCCTGCTTTCCGCCCTGTTTATCTCCTGCTGGGATTTGTTCCCTTCCTCACTCCAGCTTCCAGAAGAACCCTATGAATCAGACAGTGAAACAACATCAAAACAACAAAATGAATAAATAGTCACATTAACTGTTTGCACCATGCAAACAAAGTAAAACAAAAAAAACCGGTTGAACAAATACGCCCTGTATCAGGCACTTGTTCAAGCGGGTTTTGTTATGACAGATTATTAAGACCTGCCCTCGATTCAATCAAAAAGAAAAAGTGGCTGGCCAATTATTCTTTAACCGCATCCTCTACTCTATAACCGGCTTGCCATATACGGTATTTCACTTCAGCATCAGCTGGTGTATAAACCACGATAGGCAAGCGGCTGTTGTAGTCCAGAAAGAAATCCGGCCCCCTTAATTGAACAAACTCTTCTGTCTGTTCCTGATTCGGGCAAGCCATTAACGTTGCCATGGGGCCATTTAATTTTTCAATGCTGTAATAAGGATATCCCCAGCCTTCAAGATTGTGTTCCACCAGCTCTCCTCCGAACGCATGCTTGTTGCAATCAACCTTCATGGTCTTTCCTACCATTAATTGCACTTTCAGGTTTTCTTCCTGGGGAACTTCTGGCAAATGAATGACTTGCCGTGCCTGGTCTGGCTTGGCAGCCGGATATGGCACTTTGGGATCTAGGCTGGCCGCATTCACATTAAAGGCCACTGCACCCATACAAAATAACAAATTAAACAGTTTAAGTTTACGCATACTATAGATTCGCTTGTTAGTAAATAATTCAATCACAAAATAAATGGATGTCTTAAAAATACAATCATCAGGGCAAGCTGCCTTACCCTTATTGACAAAAAAACCGCTTCAACCTATTCTAGCCCGAAAAGCGTAACAAACAATAATTCACAATTACTGGAGTAGACATGAAACGAAACAATTTTTTGCGTTCCCTATTTGCCGCTGCAATCATGTTCAGTAGCGCCGCCTATGCACAGGTAAGTGTAATGTTGCCAGCCAACCCCGGTGGCGGATGGGATGGAACCGGTCGCCAGGCATTCAATGCCATGAACAAGGCAGGCATTTACACTGGTCCGGTCAATTTCACCAATAAAGGCGGTGCAGGTGGCACAATTGGCCTGGCAGAGTTCCAGAATACACAAACTGGTAAACCAAATGCCTTGGCTGTTTTTGGCGCCATTACCGTTGGAGCCATCACGCTAAATAAATCTCCTATAGATTTAAGCAAATTCAAACCCGTGGCCCGCTTAACCGCCGAATACCTGGTTATTGCCGTACGCCCTGACTCACCCTATCAAAATCTGGGTGATTTTGTAAAAGCCTTAAAAGAAAACCCAGGAGGCACACCGGTTGGTGGCGGTTCTGCCGGTGGGGTTGACCACATCGCCCTGGCTTTGTTGGCCCAGGCTGGTAACGTACCGGTTAAAGACCTGAACTACATTCCCCAGGCGGGTGGCGCCGATACCGTAACCGGTATTGTCAATGGTACCCTCAAGGCGGGTATTTCCGGCATTTCAGAATTCCAGCAATTTGCCAAATCCAATCGGGTAAAAATCCTGGGCATTACTTCGGCACAACGCATGGAAGGACTGGATGCCCCTACCTTTAAAGAAGCCGGTTTTGATGTTGAAATTGCTAACTGGCGTGGCATTCTGGGCGCACCTGAAATGCCCGAAGACAATTACAAGCTCTGGGTAGATCGCTTCACCCAACTTAATAACAGCAAAGAGTGGAAACAAGTCCTTGAAACCCAGGGTTGGGACCAATTCTTCCTGGCCGGACCTGAATTTGGCACTTTCATGGAAAAGGAAAGCGAGCGTATTAATACTATCCTGAAGGATGCTGGCCTTGCCCAATAAAGTGACTACCTATACCAACACGGAATCCAAGCCAGCCACCAAACCCTGGTGGCTGGGTGTTGTAGTTGTGCTGATGGGTGCGATATGCCTGTATTCAGCCAATGAATTGGCCAATACCGCCAGGTATTCTGCCATTGGTCCCGGCCTGTTTGTTACTGCAACAGGCATCGGACTGGTTATATTGGGCTTGTTATTGCTCATCCAAATTGCTCGTGGTGAAAAATTCCAACCCCAGGATACCGAGAATGCCGCGGGTGATACCCCCATGGATAAACGGGCATTTTTCATCGCCCTGGCAGCGGCTTTTGTGCCGGTGCTTATTATTAATTCCCTGGGTCTTCCAATTACAGCAATGGTGGCATTTACCCTGATTACGTTGGCCTTCGGTTCAAAAAACATTGTCATGAACCTGATTATTGGGTTCATTCTTGGCTCTACCAGTTGGTATTTGTTTGGCTTGCTTGGGCTTCAATTGGGCGAATTTATTCCCTTGCTGGGATTTTGATTGTCGCTTTAGATAAATATAAATAACTCAAAATAAATATGGAAACACTGGGTTTGCTGCTACAAGGGTTTGAGGTTGCCCTTACTCCTACCAATCTTTTTTGGGCACTGGTTGGCTCTACGCTAGGTACCGCCATTGGTATTTTGCCTGGTATCGGGCCAGCCCTGACCATTGCCCTGCTTTTACCCGTTACGGTTTCAGTAGGCCCCGTTTCCGCCTTCATCATGTTTGCAGGTGTATTGTATGGCGCCATGTATGGCGGCTCCACCACCTCTATTTTAATCAACACCCCCGGCGAAGCGGGTTCCATGATGACTGCCCTTGAGGGCAATAAAATGGCCCGTGCCGGTCGTGGTGCGGCCGCCTTGGCAACTGCAGCGATTGGCTCTTTCGTAGCAGGTACCCTGGCAACCTTGGCGCTCACATTTGCTGCGCCTTATATTGCTGAACTGGCGTTTTATTTCAAACCAGCTGATTATTTTGCCCTCACCATCCTTGCCTTTACCTCGGTTGCCGTGGTTATGGGAAGCTCGCGGGTCCGTGGTTTTATTGCCTTGTTTATTGGTCTGGCCTTTGGCGTCATGGGTATTGATACCATGACCGGACAACCCCGCATGACTTTCGGGTTCGCAGATTTGCTTGATGGCATGGAGCTAACCGTTGTACTGGTTTCACTATTTGCAGTGGGTGAGATAATTTATGTAGCCAGCCGTTATAGAAACCAGAAAGATGAAATTGTTTCGGTCAAAGGCGGAATCCTGATGAGCAAATCAGACTGGAAGCGATCTTTCATGCCATGGATTCGTGGTACTGCGATTGGTTTTCCAATGGGTGCCCTGCCTGGTGGTGGTTCTGAAATCCCGACCATGCTTTCTTATACGCTTGAAAAAAACCTGAGCAAACACAAAGAAGAGTTTGGCAAAGGCGCCATTGAAGGGGTGGCGGGCCCCGAAGCAGCCAATAACGCAGCGGCTGCGGGCATTCTGGTTCCTTTGTTAACGCTGGGATTGCCCACTTCAGCAACGGCGGCCATATTGCTGGCCGCTTTTCAGAATTTCGGCTTGCAACCCGGGCCATTTCTTTTTACCAGCAACCCAGAACTTGTCTGGGGCCTGATTGCCTCTTTATATATAGGCAACGCCATGCTATTGGTTCTTAACCTGCCCCTTATCGGGATTTGGGTTAAGCTTTTACTGATTCCAAAACCACAGTTATATGCCGGTATTCTGGTTTTTGCCATGATAGGTATCTGGGGTGTATCAGGTTCTGTTTTTGACCTGGCATGCATGGCCTTGATTGGTTTAATGGGATATGTGATGCGGGTCTATGACTTCCCTATTCCACCCTTGCTGATTGGCTTGATTCTTGGCCCCATGGCTGAAAACCAGCTTCGCACCGCATTGGCCGCTGGACAGGGAAATCCGGCCGTTTTAGTGGAAAGCCCGATGTCGATCATTTTCCTGACCATTTCCTTTCTATTCCTGTTTGTCCCATTCCTGATCAGACGGTTGCGCGCCGTTGCCTAAGCATAACCCGCTCCCCGACTCAAGCGGCTTTATTTTGTATTCGGGTGAGCGGCAAGGCTGTTTTGTATAGAACCTGCTTTAGCGCAAAACTGGACCGAATCTTGTCAATACCCGGTATCGGGGTTAACTGTTCAAGGATAAACCTTTCCAGTGCCCCAATATTGGCAACCGCCACCCTGATCAGGTAATCAGAGTCTCCGGTCATTAAATAACACTCCATAACTTCATCGTGCTCGGATATCCGTTGCTCAAAATCGGCCAGTGCCTGCTTGTCTTGTGACTTAAGACTGATAGAGATAAAGACATTCAAATCCAGTCCCAGCGCAGAAGGATTGGCCAAGGCGACATAGCGCGAAATAATCCCATTTTCTTCCAGCGCCTTGACGCGCGACAGGCAAGGAGAAGGCGACAGATGCACACGCTTTGACAACGCTACATTACTTAAGGAACTGTCTTTTTGCAGTTCATCCAGAATTCTCAGGTCAACCAGGTCCAGTTTCATAAAATTCCGTAAAAATTAATATTTTCAATATTTTATGCTGAATATCATTAATTTTTCAAGAAATTCAGCATCTCATTTTTGGGCTTTTTATTTAGAATATGACGACAGATATTCCAAATAAATGACCTACAAAAAAGGAGGGAATCGTATGAATGCCCCATTACCCAAAAATATTGAGACAATGATGAATCGTGTTTTGCATACTGATATTGATCCTGAAGAAACCGAAGAATGGAAAGATTCGCTTCATTCATTGGTTGCCACTCATGGGCATGAGCGGGCTGCATTTATTTTAGATGAACTGTCTGTTTTGGCCCAAAAGCTGAAAATCAGCTGGAAGCAGCAAGCACCATCCAACCATTACGCATATATAAACACAATTTCAGTTGAAGAGCAGCCTGCCTATCCTGGCAATATCAAGATAGAAGAAAAGATTGCTGCATTGATACGCTGGAATGCCTTGGCCATGGTGGTTCGTGCCAATAGCGCATATGGCGAATTGGGTGGCCACATTGCCAGTTACGCCAGTGCCGCCGATTTATTTGAAGTGGGATTCAATCACTTTTTCAGGGCCCGTGAAAATACAGAAAATGGACACAAAGGCGATCTGGTCTTTTTCCAGCCACACAGCGCACCTGGTGTTTATGCCAGAGCCTTCCTGGAAAATCGCCTGACAGAAAAAGACTTGGGCTTTTTCCGGCAAGAATTGCGAGGCTCCCGCGAAGGGGCGCAAGGCTTATGCAGCTACCCCCACCCTTACCTGATGCCTGATTTCTGGCAATTCCCAACCGGCTCCATGGGTATTGGTCCCATCAGTTCGATTTACCAAGCCCGTTTCATGCACTATTTAACGCATCGCAAACTGCAAAACTGTGAAAACCGTAAAGTCTGGGGCATTTTTGGTGATGGTGAAATGGATGAACCAGAATCCATGAGTGCCCTTACACTGGCAGCCCGTGAAAAACTGGATAACCTGATCTGGGTAGTCAATTGCAATTTGCAACGGCTTGATGGTCCTGTCCGGGGAAATGGCCAAGTCATTCAAGAACTTGAAAAACTATTTACGGGGGCTGGCTGGAATGTCATCAAGGTTTTATGGGGAAGTGACTGGGACCCGCTGTTCGCCAGGGACCTTACGGGCGCATTGACACAGGCGCTAGGCGAGACGGTTGATGGCCAAATGCAAACCTTTGCCGCCAACGATGGGGCTTTCAACCGGGATCATTTCTTTGGACAAAATGAAGCGCTCCAACGTCTGGTCCAAGGTATGACTGATGAGCAAATAGACCAGTTGCGACGTGGAGGGCATGACATTGTCAAGATTTATGCCGCCTATGCGGCTGCCGTAAACCACAAGGGACAACCGACTGTCATTCTGGCCCATACCAAAAAAGGTTATGGAATGGGCAATGCAGGCCAAGGACGCATGACTACCCATTCACAGAAAAAATTGGGGGAGGCCGATTTGATTGCTTTCAGGGATCGCTTCAATTTACCTTTAAGCGATGAACAAACCCTCAATCTGGCGTTTTACCGTCCAGATGAAAACAGCGAAGAAATACGTTACCTGAATGCACAACGCGAAAAACTGGGTGGTTATTTACCCAAACGCTACACTCAGGCACCTGTTTTTCCGGTTTCAGAGGTAGCACAATGGGCAGGCTTTGCCCTGCAGGCTGAAGATAAAAACATGTCCACCACCATGGCTTTTGTGCGCATGCTGGGTAACCTATTGAAAGACAAGGAAATTGGTTCTCGCATCGTTCCAATTGTAGCTGACGAAGCACGTACCTTCGGCATGGCCAACCTCTTCAAGCAAGTAGGCATTTACTCTTGCGTTGGACAAAAATATGAACCGGAAGATATCGGCTCGATCCTGAGCTATCGTGAAGCGCTTGATGGTCAAATTCTTGAAGAAGGAATCAGTGAGGCCGGTGCCATTTCAAGCTGGGTTGCCGCGGCAACCAGTTACAGCGCCCATGGCACCCCCATGCTGCCTTTTTATATTTATTATTCCATGTTTGGTTTCCAACGTATTGGTGACTTAATCTGGGCCGCGGCCGACCAGCGCCCACGAGGGTTCCTGATTGGAGCCACCTCTGGCAAAACCACTTTGGGTGGTGAAGGCTTGCAACACCAGGATGGCTCCAGCCATATATGGTCTGCTACCATTCCAAACTGCAAATCCTATGATCCGGCCTTTGCGGGTGAACTGGCAGTTATTATTGAACAAGGCACCAAGGAAATGATGACGGAGCAAAAAGACGTGTTCTATTACATTACCGTCATGAATGAAAATTATCCGCAACCCTCATTAAACGAAACAATGCGGGAAAACATTATTAAGGGTGCTTATCATTTCAGGCATTACCCAGCACAAAACGTTGATACCCCTGAAGCACAAAAGTCGGTTACCCTGCTGGGTTCAGGTGCCATCTTGACCGAAGTACTGGCAGCCGCCGAAGAACTTTCTGCCAAAGGTATTGCGTGTGATGTTTTCAGTATTACCAGCTGGACTGAACTGGCCCGTGACGGGCAGCGTAATGAATATGATACCGATCAATCTGGCAAGCCACTGGTTTCCTTTATCGAATCACAATTGAGTCATAGCAAGGGGCCCATTATTGCAGCCAGCGATTACGTCAGGATGTTACCCGAATCAATTCGTGCCTATATGCCTGCCGGACGCAAATATGTCACCCTGGGTACAGACGGATTTGGCCGCAGTGATACACGCGCAGAACTGAGAGCGCATTTTGGTGTCAATGCAAAATCAATTGTGGAGATGGCACTTAAACAGCTAGCCACATGAAGAAAAAATGGCACGTAAACAAATACGTGCCATTTCAAACCACTCGCTGAATCAGCGGCTATTATGCAGTAGCATCTTCAGCAGTGGTCACTTCCTCGGTAACTGAAGTGCGGATGATGTGGTCAAAAGCACCCAAAGAAGCTTTTGCACCTTCACCAATCGCAATAACAATCTGCTTGTAAGGAACGGTTGTTACATCACCGGCTGCAAATACACCAGGAATTGATGTTTGTCCTTTGGCATCAATTTCAATTTCACCATGCTTGCTCAGGGCAACTGTACCTTTCAGCCACTCAGTATTGGGTACCAGACCAATCTGGATGAATACACCTTCCAGGTCAATCTTATTGATGGTATCAGTGGTACGATCTTTGTAAGACAAGCCATTTACTTTGCTGCCATCACCATGGATTTCAGTGGTTTGGGCAGACATAATGATGTTAACGTTAGGCAGGCTACGCAATTTACGCTGCAATACTTCATCTGCGCGCAATTGATCGCCAAACTCAATCAAGGTTACATGTGCCACCACACCTGCCAGGTCAATTGCTGCTTCAACACCAGAGTTACCACCACCAATGACAGCAACACGTTTGCCTTTAAACAATGGACCATCACAGTGAGGACAGTATGCGACACCCTTGGTACGGTATTCCTGTTCACCCGGAACATTGATATTGCGCCAGCGGGCACCGGTTGCCAAAATAACAGTTTTGCTTTTCAGGACGGCACCGTTTTCCATTCTGACAGAAATCTCTTTATCACCGGGAATCAACTCTTCGGCACGTTGCAGATTCATGATATCAACCTCGTAGGCACGAACGTGCTCTTCGAGTTGGGCTGCAAAACGGGGGCCTTCGGTTTCTTTGACAGAAATGAAGTTTTCGATAGACATGGTATCCAGTACCTGGCCACCAAAACGCTCGGCAGCAACACCTGTACGAATGCCTTTACGGGCAGCATAAATCGCGGCAGCAGCACCGGCAGGGCCACCACCAATCACCAAGACATCAAAGGCGTCTTTGGCATTCAACTCTTCTGCTTTGCGGCTACCGGCATTAGTATCCAGTTTTGCCAAAATTTCTTCCACGCCAGCACGACCCTGGCCAAATACCTCACCATTCATGTAAACAGTAGGTACAGACATGATTTGACGGCTCTCTACTTCTTCCTGGAACAAGGCGCCATCAATAGCCACGTGCTTGATACGAGGATTGATAATTGACATGACATTTAGTGCCTGGACGACATCCGGGCAGTTTTGGCATGACAATGAAAAATAAGTTTCAAACTTGTAATCGCCATCCAGATTGCGGATTTGTTCGATAACGGCTTCATCCAGTTTGATCGGATGACCACCCACTTGCAACAGGGCAAGTACGAGTGATGTAAATTCGTGGCCCATCGGAATACCGGCAAAATTAACGCTAATATCGGTTCCGGGACGGTTAATGGTAAAAGATGGCTTACGTGAATCAGTACCTTGCTCGTTTAAAGTAACACGGTCTGAAACTGAAGCGATTTCCTGCAACAGCTCTTTCAGTTCCTTCGATTTGGCGCCATCATCTAGTGAAGCAACAATTTCGATAGGCTGTGAAACCATTGCAAGGTAAGTTTTTAATTGTGTCTTGATATTTGCATCTAACATGATGATGAGCTCTCCGGATCTTGATTTATATAGCTTTGGG
Source organism: Advenella sp. RU8 (assembly GCF_048381675.1). NCBI lineage: Bacteria > Pseudomonadati > Pseudomonadota > Betaproteobacteria > Burkholderiales > Alcaligenaceae > Advenella > Advenella sp. RU8. The sequence goes on along the minus strand of NZ_JBLWIS010000002.1, from coordinate 281,293 downwards.
GGATAGGGTTCGGGCAAAGCCCGAACCCTGCAAGCACTAATAAAAATTAGCGTTGCTATAATTTACTGACTTAATCGGCAGCTAATTAGATTTTGCCAACCAGGTCCAGTGAAGGAGTCAATGTAGCAGCACCCTCTTCCCATTTGGCTGGGCAAACTTCACCTGGGTGAGCAGCAACGTACTGGGCTGCTTTAACTTTACGCAGCAACTCAGAAGCGTCACGGCCAATACCGTTATCGTGAACTTCACAAACTTTAATTTGGCCTTCTGGATTGATCACGAATGTACCACGCAGAGCCATACCTTCTTCAGCGATAAGCACTTCGAAGTTGTTAGCCAATACATGAGTTGGGTCACCAATCATTGGGTATTGAACTTTAGAGATCGCATCGGAAGTATCGTGCCATGCTTTATGTGAGAAGTGTGTATCTGTAGATACTGCATATACTTCTACACCCATTTTTTGGAATTCTGCATAGTGATCAGCCAAGTCTTCCAGTTCTGTTGGGCAAACGAATGTGAAGTCAGCAGGATAAAATACAACAACAGACCATTTGCCTTTCAGGGTGTCTTGGTTTACATCGACGAATTTGCCGTTGTGGTAAGCGGTTGCGCTGAAAGGTTTGATTTCTGTATTGATTAATGACATTTCTTTCTTCCTTTATTTGTTGGGTTAGAAACTTAATATGTGATCAGTATAGCCCCGCATAGATAATATGTATAATTTATTGTTTTTATAAACAAGTTAAATTTTAGCTATAACGAATTTAACTGCCACATAGTTATACTATATCAGAACATGATTACAAATTAATGTTTTAACCCTGGCTTACCGCGGGTAAACGTAAAACCACCCGCAACCCGCCCAAAGGTGAAGCGCTTGCCATTACGGTCCCTGCATACAGATCGGTAAGATCACGGACAATATCCAGCCCTAGCCCGGTACCCGGCATTTTTTCATCTGCCCTGACGCCTCTTTGAAAAACCTGGTCTTTTTGGATATCGGGCAATCCTTTGCCATCATCATCGATGGTAATGACAATTTCATCCTGTTCATGGGCAACGGTTACCTGAATTTCATGGCGCGCCCATTTACAGGCGTTATCAAGAACGTTACCCAGCATTTCATGAAAATCCTGCTCTTCTCCCCTGAATGTGCAATCGTCATTTTGTACTTGCAACCTGATCTCAAGATCTCGCTCCGCATATAACCGTTGCATCACTCTTACCAGCGCTTCAAGCGGTTTTTTTACTGGGGTGCGGCTGCTGCTGGCTTGCATGGCCGCGGCTGCCCTGGCCCTGGCCAGATGATAATTTACCTGACGCTGTGCCATGGCAACCTGTTCCTGAACCAGTGCCGAAAAGGCATTTTGCTCTCTGGCAGCAGCATTGGACAAGATCGCCAACGGGGTCTTGAGCGCATGGGCAAGGTTTCCGGCCTGTGTCCGGGCCCTCTCAATCACTTCGGCATTTACATCCAACACCTTGTTGAAATCATTAACTAGCGGCTTGAGCTCGGCAGGAAAGTCTCCTTCAATATGCGAAGACTTGCCCTCATGAACTGCGGCCAAGCTTTTTCTGAGACGACCAAAAGGACGCAGCCCAAGGATTACCTGAGTCGTTACGGCCACCATCAAGCCCACTGCCAGTACCGAAAGTGCCAGTATCAGCATATTACGAAACCGCTCGGCGGGTAAGGCCATCACATCATGGTTGATGGCAACAAGCAACCTTAATGGTGGAGATGATTCTTCTTCAGGCTGAATGATCCTGCCCACCGCATTCAGCAAACTCCCTTCGCTATCTGTAATAATAAAATCCTGCAGTGCCGCACTGGCGTTACCCAAACCCGCTGTAGGTAAAACATTGTCCCAAAGTGAACGGGAGCGCAGCAGGCCAGTCTTGCCTTCCTGTCCATTGGAATCAGCTTGGTCTATTTGCCAATAAAGACCTGACAAAGGCTGGTCAAAACGTGCATCACTCATCTCATAAGGAACACTAACCTTGCCATTGGCATCAACCACAACAAATGACAGCAACTGGTTAAGATGCAAGGTTAATTCTGCCCTGGCCTGCTGCATCATATGCTGCTTGAACAAGCTATCAAGGCCCCAACCGGCAATCACAATCGTCAGCAAGACCCATGCCAGGGTACCTGCCAGTAAGCGAAACCTTAACGATGACCAGAATGACAAAAATTGTTTGGATAGCATCATGCTTTTTAACCCAGGCGATAACCCATGCCACGTACAGTCTCTATGGTGCCCGCAGGCAACTTCTTGCGCAGTCGGGCAATAAAAACCTCAATGGTATTTGAATCGCGATCAGCATCCTGGGCATAAATATGCTCGGTCAGGATAGTACGGGAAATTACTTCACCCGGATGGTGCATAAAGTATTCCAGGACCTTGAATTCGTGACTGGTCAGGGAAAGCGGAACGCCATTCACGCTAACCCTGGCATTACGTGTATCCATCTCTATGGAACCGCTTTTGAGGACTGCATTGGCATGGCCACTGGTCCGCCGCAGCAATGCCCTGACCCGTGCCAGCAACTCTTCCATGTGAAATGGCTTGGTCATATAGTCATCGGCACCAGCATCAATACCCATGACTTTCTCATGCCAGTTGTCACGTGCCGTTAATATTAAAACCGGCATGTCCAATCCGGCTTCACGCCACTTTTTCAAGACTGAAATACCGTCCATAAGCGGCAGGCCAAGGTCAAGAACTGCCAGGTCAAAGGTTTCCACCTCTCCCATGAACCAGGCATCTTTTCCATTCATGGCAACATCAACCACATAACCGGCATCCACCAGTGAATCTTTTAATTGAGCAGACAGTGTAGGCTCATCTTCAACAACGAGAATTCGCATCAGTCCTTTTCCTGCCTGTTTTTATGCTGTGTTTTACCCTTTTCCTTCAGGATCTTGCCATCTTCGGCATCCACCAACAATTTCAGCATATTGCCCGAGTCTTGAAGCAGCTTGATTTCATAAAGCCAACGAACTTTTTCGTCCTCATCTTCTGATTCAAACTCTATCTTGACAACCTGTCCACCGTATTCTTTCTCGACTTTTTCCAGCACTGCACGCAAAGGCATGATCTTGCCCTCTGCCAATGCCATACGGGCCTGCTCATGATCATCCATATCTGCGCGCACGGGTGTAGAAACCAATGTGCCACAAGCCAGTATGCTAGCCAGCATCCAGTTAAAAACTTTTTTTCCTGACATTCTGCCTCCCGTGCTTGGGTCAATCAATAAATGAATGTTTTATAACACAAGGAAGATGAACAGTACATGAACAAATGCTTCAGATCCTGTTCATTTACGTCCAGGCATAATGCCTCCATGATCAATACCGGTCATTCATTAATCACGGAGAATTATGATGAACACAACTCGTTTTATGACTGCACTTGCCATTGGTTCCAGCTTGCTTTTTTCAGCTACTACCCTGAATACAGCTTTAGCCCAAACCAATACAGAACAGGCAGTACAAAGCGCAGCAACCCAATCACGCCTGAATATCAAACAAATTTACGACAAGGTAGAGGCTGCCGGTTATACCAACATTACTGAAATTGATCTTGACGACAATATGTATGAAGTAAAGGCGCAAGACCAAAAAGGAAACTATATAAAACTCAAGCTTGATCCAAAAACTGGAGAAATCATTAATACCAAGACGAAAACCAAATAAGGATTCATTAAACCTTAAAAAGCCCTGTCTTGAATAATCATATTAAAGGTTAAGCATGAAAACGCTGTTGATTTCTTTTGTGTCGCTCATTACTCTTGCCTGGGGATATGATGTATTTTATCTAAACCCGCCCCTACAAGGAACCTTACCGTGGTTGATTCAAAGACAAGGACTTTATTTAAGTGGCCTATGGGCAATCGCGCTCATGTCACTGGTCATGGTACTTTCCGTTCGCCCGGCCTGGCTTGAAAAGCCGCTGGGCGGCATGGATAAAATGTACCGCCTGCATAAATGGGCGGGTATCTTGGGCATTACAGCAGCCGCCATGCACTGGTTGCTTGACATGTCCAGTGATCTGCTCAAGTCATGGATTGGTACAACAGGACGTCCCCCCAAAGGCGATCTTACCGATTTTGCCATGATGTTCCGTTCTTTTGCCAAAGACAGTGGCGAACTGATTGTCTATGCACTGCTCGCCATGCTGGTGCTAACCCTATGGAAAAAATTCCCCTATAAATTTTGGCGTTACGTGCATAAGGCAATGCCGGTTTTCTATCTATTGCTGGTATTTCATACCATTGTGCTTGCGCCAGCAAACTATTGGACGCAACCGGTTGGCATTCTGCTTGTGATCCTGTTTGTTCCGGCCAGCATAGCTAGTATCATTTGTCTGGCAGGCCAGATTGGCAAAAAACGCCAGTCAAATGGCATCATAGAATCCATCCAGTCCCACCCTGGTGGCATTACAGAGCTCACCTGCAAAATGGATGCAACATGGCCTGAACACCATGCCGGACAATTTGCCTTCCTTACGTTTGACCGCCATGAAGGCGCACATCCGTTCACCATTAGCAGCGCTCCTGGCAATGACAAACGCATCAGTTTTCAGATTAAGGCACTGGGCGACTATACCCGACAATTGTCAAAACATATTGTAGTTGGCCAGCAAATCAAAGCTGAAGGTCCATATGGTTGTTTTGACCTTGACAAGCTTGATGCTAATACGCACCATACCATGATTGCTGGCGGCATTGGCATTACCCCGTTTCTGTCCTGGCTTGAAAATGCGAACCAATATCCGTTCAATATGCCGTCAACAGATTTGCATTATTGCATAAGAAGTGTCGATAATGACCCATTCCTCAAACGCATCATGTCCCTTTGCGAAACACTTCCAAAAGTCCGTCTCCATATACATCAAAGCGAAAAAGGTGAACGTTTCAGTGCTGAAAAACTGGCCAAAACACTGGCTGAAACAGACCGTACATCCATTTGGTATTGTGGGCCAACCAGCCTGGCAAAAAACATCAAACTAAACCTGGGAAAATGGTGGCACGGCAAGTTCACCTTTCATCAAGAAGCTTTTGAAATGCGTTGAGCCAATCAGTAAAAAAATTGCCGCCCAAACGGGGCGGCAATTTTTTCTGCTTACCACAGCATGAGCAAGTCGGCCTTATCGTACCGAAAAGTTCAAATAGCCTGCAACACAAACTGTTGGAATATTTTTCTGGACAATGCCGTATCAACAACCGACTCAAGTAAAGAAGCCTTTTGTTCTGGTGAAAACAATTTGTTTTTGCCAGCGATTATGTGCCGCATCAAGTCCTGCATGAATTCAGGATGAAACTGTACTGAGAACGCCTTCTCTGCATAGCGAATGATCTGGTGGGGATCATGTTCTGACGAACCCAGGACAACAGCATCAGCAGGCACTTTGAAGACGCTTTGCTCATGGGTCAAATGAGCCTGAAATTGCGGGGGAAACTGGGCAAACAAAGGATCAGACTGGCCTGCTGTATTCAGGATAATGGGTTTGCAGCCAATTTCAGGGCCATCAGGCCGATAATCAACAACACCTCCCATGGCATGCGCCATAAGCTGATGACCATAACATACCCCAAGCAAGGGCCGGTTTTTTCCAATAACCTGCCGAATCCATTCGGCGGTACGCTCGCTCCAGTCCAAACGGTCTGTCACCATCGACCAAGAACCACTAATGACGGCGGCCTCAAAAGCATTTGGATCAGGAAGCGCTTCACCCAAATCAGGTCTGGTAACGCGAAGTTCCAGTGGCAAAGGTTTATCGATGCCTGAAAGGGCTGACTGAAACCACTGGTATTGATCACCATAGACAGAACGTACGCCCTCTGGCGGAGCGCCCATCTGAATAACATGCAGCACGGCTTGATCGGACATGTTACCTATGACTCCCTTAAATTTTATACTGCGGCATCGAGGCCGAAATCAAAAACAGACACGCTATGGGTAATCCAGCCAACCGCAATCAGATCGACACCGGTTTGGGCAATCAGGGGGGCAGTTTGCGCATTGATTCTGCCTGAAGCCTCTGTAACAGCGCGACCATCAACCATAGCCACCGCTTTTTTCAGCGTTTCAGGATTCATATTATCCAAAAGAATCACATTGACACCCAATTCAAGGGCTTCAGCCAATTGCTCCAGGGTATCCACCTCAAGTTCAATCTGTACCATATGCCCTACATTGGCTCTCGCCCTGAGAACAGCTTCACGCAAGCTGCCTGCTACGGCAATATGATTGTCTTTGATTAAAACGGCATCGTCCAATCCAAACCGGTGGTTACTGCCTCCACCAACACGTACCGCATATTTTTGCAAGGCCCGCAGGCCAGGGAGCGTTTTTCGGGTACATGTAACTTTGGTGCCATATTCACGAATGGCATCGGCGATGGAAGCCGTTGCCGTAGCAACGCCACTTAAATGGCCCAAAAAATTAAGCGCCGTACGCTCTGCGGTAAGGATGGCACCGGCCGGGCCAGAGATCCTGGCAACGAGATCGCCAGGATTCAGTCGGGCGCCATCATTGCGGCAAACCGTTACTTTAATGTTTTCATCAAGAATGCCAAATGCCAGGCAAGCCAGATCAAGGCCCGCCAGCACCCCGGACTGACGGGCAACCAGATGCATGGTTGTTTGTGTTTGCGGAGGAATAATGCTGTCGCTGGTCAAATCACCTGCCCTGCCAAGATCTTCCAGCAAGGCCATGCGAACAACAGGTTCCAGCATTACTTTTGGCAAAGGAGGGACACTGACTTCATGAAGGTTACCGGAAGCCGTATGCAAAGATTGGGCAATATTCATTTTTTTGTGCTTGAAATTTTAAGGGGTTCAAAAAAACTATTATATTCGCATACTGTCAGCCTGAAATATATTTGCAACAAGCAGCCCGAATCCATGTAAGATATCGCCTGAACTACTAAGCTTGGCAGAAAGCCTTTTTTGATATTTTCTTGATATTTAATTGATATTTGATTGAGGCAAATCAATCTACTATCAAGAGATGACCAAACTCAATAAACTCCCCTGAATATATTTCAGGCTTTGTCATGCAGGTTATGTCTTGAGAATTCAGTTAATCACCTTTATTGTTGCTCTTTTTGCCCTTTTCACCTTCAGCCGCCTTTTGCTTATAGCATGGCAACATCAACGCGTACAACAAGCTAAAGGCCTATGGCCTATCCTCCGGGGTGGCGTGCGCATAGACCTTAACCAGATAGCCACCTACGCCTCTGTGCCAGCCTTGCTCGTGCCCTGGCTGGAAAACAATACCTATTTCATCGGCATTACCGCTATCTGGTTCACTTTCTGGTGGCTAACGTCCGCCTTCATGGAAATTGCCACCCCCCAATTCATTGCAGAATACGACACCCGTCCCAACCGATTATTTGTAGAATACCTGAAACACCCCAAAGAGGTTTTCGGCATGTTGTGGCGTGGTTATAAAGGTGTACTGGCCGCCGGATTACTGCTTTTTGCCGTCATGGCAACCATAAGCAAAGTTCTGTTTTTTGGCTATAGCCCATCTCCCCTTGGCCCTATCTGGCTTAGAATCATCGAATCATTTGTTTATACGCTAATTTCATTCCTCTGCATTCGTGGCACACTTAAAAAACGGCCCATCAATCCTTCAACCGTTGCGTTTGCCGGTGATGGTCTTGTAAACAGCCTTGCCCTGAATTCGATTTACAGTCTTTTGTACGCCATTTATGCGATGAAATATGAAATGTCGGCCGAAGATGTCTATGGCAAAATGCCCGCTGTTGAAATGAATCAATTGGTGTGCGAAACAGCCGGCATCAACATACCCCTCGATTCGGGTGCAATTGCCACCATGCATAAACAAATTGCTGGCAATCTTTCTGCCTCCCCTAAGAATATTGTACTGATCGTTGAAGAAAGTCTGGGTGCACAGTATGTCGAAACCCTGGGTGGCACCTGCCTGACTCCTAACCTGGACCAACTATATAAAGAAGGCTGGGGTTTCTTGCGTGCCTATGCAACCGGCACCCGTTCCGTTCGTGGCCTTGAAGCCCTGTCTGCTGGTTTTCCACCCACGATTACGCAATCCGTTTTCAAGTTACCCAACTCACAAAGCGGCTTCTTTACCATCGCCGAGGCATTAAGCCAGCAATATAATTATCATTCCCGCTTCCTTTATGGCGGAGAGGCACATTTCGATAATATGAAAGGCTTTTTCCTTGGAAATGGTTTCAAGGAAGTGATTGATGGCCCATTATTCAAGAATCCGCAATTCAAGGGAACCTGGGGTTATAGTGATGAAGACATGTTCAATCAACTTGACCGCTTGCTTCAAGAAGACAAAAACAGAAATCAACCTACGCTCACGCTCGCTTTTAGTGTTTCCAACCATTCCCCATGGGAATATCCTTCAGGCCGCATCCAGACCCAGGGTGATCCAGCCAGCGTTGATAATACCGTACGCTATGCAGACCATGCCTTAGGCCAATTTTTTGAAACTGCCAAGACACGTGACTACTGGCAAGACACCCTGTTTCTGGTAGTTGCCGACCACGATTCACGCGTATTTGGTGCCGAATTGATACCTCTGCAGCATTTTCATATACCGGCCCTGATACTTGGTGGTGGCATCACTCCGCGGCTTGATGATCGAATTATCAGCCAGATTGATTTACCCACCACCCTGCTTTCCCTGGCAGGTGTTTCTTGTGTACATCCCATGATTGGCCAAGACCTGACCAGCCAAACGCCAAACCGGGCCATGATGCAATACGATAATCGGTATGGCTACCTGAAGGCAGACCAATTGCTTGTACTAGAACCGCACATGCAGCCGCAACAGTTCACTTACCAGGCGCCCGATATCTTCCAGCCATCATCGCTGGATGACAAGCTGGCAAAAGAAGCCTTGGCACACGCCATCTGGCCGTTTAGCGTATACAGGGACAAAAGCTACAAGGCGTTTTCCACCCATGACATGACCAAGGGAGTGAACGTGCAGAATCACCCTTCAATCGTCGTTTGAAGTAACGCTTTCGGATGTATTGAAAAACTCGTAAATGATTTTTCTAAGCCAGCGGCTGCCCGCATCTTGATGAAAGCGGGCATGCCAATGCTGTCTGATCGCATATCGGGGGGACTCAAATGGCAATGCATAAGAACGCAGGTTGGGATTACGCGCAAACATATTACTTAAGCGAGTTGGTATGCTGGTAATTAAATCTGATTTTTCTATCAACAGCCCCAAACCCAAAAATGAGGATAGTTGCAGGTATATATGCCGCTCTATGCCCAGTCTGCGGATTTGCTGCTCTAAAATGGAATGACCGGTTCCCTGGTGATAAAAAACCACATGCCCTTCACGCTGAAAATCTTCCAGTGTTAACTTGCCTTGTATACGGGGATGCTGGCTGCTAACCAGGCATTCATACTGTTGGCGAAACAAGGTCTGTTGGTAAAAACCGGCTTTCAGTTGTGGAACAAAGCCAATAGCTAGATCAATCGCCCCATTGGACATTTGCATAGGCGTTTCAGGGGTAATAGGTACAATTTCAAGCGCGATTTTGGGTGCATTTGAATGAAGGTAAGCAACCAGCCTAGGTAAAATTTCTATATGGCTGATATCCATCATGCTGATGGTAAAGCGCCGGGTTGAAATGGCAGGATCAAATTCTTCGCTAAATTCGGCAATGCGTTTCCATTTGTCCAGCAAGTCAATAATATACCCAGACAAAGATTCGGCCACTGCTGTTGCCTGCATTGTATTTCCGACTCTTACGAACAAACTGTCATTGAAATGTTTTCTCAGCTTGTTAAGCTCTATGCTTACTCCAGGTTGACCCATCCCCAGATTTTCTGCAGCTTTGGAAACGCTTTTTTCGCGATAAATTTCATGAAAAACCTGCAATTGGCGAATATCCACTTTTCCCAACTCTGTCATGTTTTAGTGCATCTACTTTCGATTACAACGGTTATCAATCATAACACTATTAAATTTTCGAATAGAGATTATTTATATTATTGTATAGATCAAATAGCCTAGGCTTGTTAAATTAAAAACCAATCGATTTCATTAACAATAATCAAAAAAACAAAAAAATTCATCACTATTTACTAGGAAACTATCGTGGATCAATTAGCCAAACTTGAAGACCTGCCACAAGAATACCGGGACAATCTGGAAAAACTGAATCTGGTACCGCTATGGCCAAGCCTGCGTGATGTTCTGCCGCCAGAAATTCCACAGCCCAAAACCAGGCCGGTTTTCTGGTCCTATGAAGCGTTGCGTCCCTTGTTGCTGCAAGCCGGTGAATTAACCCCCATTGAAAAAGCCGAGCGCCGTGTATTAGTGCTGGCCAACCCGGGCCATGGCCTGGAAAACATGCGTGCCAGTTCTGTCATGTACCTGGGCATGCAACTTTTGCTGCCTGGTGAATGGGCTCCTTCACACCGCCACACCCCCAATGCCGTTCGCATGATTGTTGAAGGCAATGATGCCTACACGACTGTTGATGGCCAAAAATGCCCAATGGAGCGAGGTGACCTGATCCTGACACCAACCGGCATGTGGCACGAACACACCCATGAAGGGAGCGAGCCTGTAGTATGGCTAGATGTGCTTGATCTGCCGCTGGTCTATTTCATGGAGGCTTCATACGTACAACCCGGAGCGCACCAGAACATCAAAGGAAGCTCGGACGAAACCGATTACGGTCCAGGCATTGTACCCAGCCCGGTTTTTGAACGCCGCAATTCACACTACCCGATGTTACGCTATGCATGGAAAGATGCACGCAAGGCACTGGAAAACATGGCACGGAACCAGCCAGAGGCAAAATCCATCCAGATAACGTACGTTAACCCTGAAAATGGTGAAGATTGCCAGAAAATCATTGGTTATTCTGCATTGATGCTGCGCCCGAACGAAACCCTGACACTGCCTTTACGCTCAAGTGCCATGGTATTTCATGTTATTGAGGGTCATGCAGAAGTGCAAACCACTGGTCACAACTTTGACATGAAGCAATCCGATACCAGTTGCGTTCCCTGTTTTGCGCCCGTTACTTTCGTGAACAAAAATGGTGAACAGCCAAGCTTCATTTTCATTGCCGATGAATCTCCGGTACAGAAAAAACTGGGCCTGTATTCAGAAAGGCCAAACCAAAAATAATTTTAAATAATTTTAATTCAAGGAAACAACATGGAACCATTACCTATTCTGATCTCTGGTGGCGGCATTGGAGGATTTGCCGCTGCGCTGGCGTTGGTACGCCAGGGATTCAAGGTAAAACTATTTGAGCAGGCTCCCGAAATTGGCGAAATCGGGGCTGGCATCCAGTTAGGCCCCAACGCCTTTCATGCCTTTGATGCACTGGGCATTGGCGACAAGGCCCGTGCTCGTGCCGTCTACACCGACTACATGGTCATGCATGACGCGCTTAATGAGTATGTCGTTGGCAAAATACCCACCGATGAAAATTTCCGCAAGCGTTTTGGCAATCCCTATGCCGTTATTCACCGTGCTGATATCCATGCATCCCTTGTAGAAGGTGCACAGGAAACCGGTGAAGTTGAAATCCATACCAATACTCGCATTGAAGGGATTGAACAGGATGGCAAAACCGTTACGGTTACCGATAGCAATGGTACTAAGTACACCGGCCAGGCCCTGATTGCTGCTGATGGTGTCAAATCAGTAGTTCGTGAAAAGTATGTAGGTGATCCTGCGCTTGTTACCGGTCATGTGGTTTACCGTGCGGTGGTTGAAAAGGAAGACTTCCCCGAAGATTTGCGTTGGAACGCGGCAAGTCTATGGGCTGCACCAAAAGGTCATCTGGTACATTACCCCCTGCGTGGTGGAGAACAGTACAACGTAGTAGTGACTTTCCACAGCCGTGAACAGGAAGTCTGGGGTGTTAAAGACGGTAGCAAAGAAGAAGTATTAAGTTACTTCCCCGATATCTGCCCAAAAGCTAAACAATTGCTTTCTTTACCCAAGTCATGGAAACGCTGGTCTACGGCAGACCGCGAACCCATCAGCAACTGGACCCATGGGCGGGCAACCCTGTTAGGTGATGCCGCCCATCCAACCACGCAATACATGGCACAAGGTGCCTGCATGGCGATGGAAGATGCCGTTACGCTGGGTGAAGCCCTACGGACATGCGACAATGACATTGAAAAGGCATTTGATTTATACCAGCGTGCCCGCGTTGCGAGAACAGCCCGTATTGTTCTGTCTTCACGAGAAATGGGTCGCCTTTATCATGCAGAAGGTGTACAACGCATGATTCGCAATGACCTGTGGCGAGGCCGCTCTACCGAACGTTTCTATGATGCCATGGAGTGGCTGTATGGCTGGAATGTCTCCAACTGCCTGGATGCAGCAAAAAATTACGCTGCCTCCTGACCACCACCATTTTCAGTAATGGAAAAATACAGGGTAAGCCTTACTCTAAAGGCTTACCCTGTAATCCTGTAAACTCTATCTCTTAAAAAACCTTAAAAACCCTGACATTAACTAGGAAGGAACTTAATATGTCTTACGTATTTGAGCCGATGAAAACAGTTGGCATCCCTGTTACCGGATCAGAAGATCTTTTTCCCGTACGCCGTATTTACTGCGTAGGACGCAACTATGCGGCCCACGCCCGTGAAATGGGCTTTGATCCTGATCGTGAGCCACCATTTTTCTTCTGCAAACCTAACGATGCCGAATCCATCGTTCCGGTGGCAGAGGGTAAAACCACCGAAATCCCCTATCCCGTCCAAACCGGCAACTACCACCATGAAATCGAACTGGTTGTTGCAATTGGCAAAGGCGGCAAGAACATTTCTGTTGAAGATGCCGCCAAACACATCTTTGGATATGCAGTTGGCCTGGACATGACACGCCGTGACCTGCAAATGAAAATGCGTGAAGCTGGCCGCCCATGGGAAATTGGCAAGGCCTTTGATTATTCCGCCCCTGTTGGCGAAATTACACCCATTGCCCAAACTGGCGAACTCAACAGCGGTGAAATCCACCTGACCGTCAATGGCAAAACCACCCAGAAAAGCAATATCACACACCTGATCTGGTCGGTAGCAGAAACCATCGCCAATCTGTCTACTCTTTTTGAACTGAAAGAAGGCGACCTGATCATGACAGGCACACCGGAAGGCGTAGGCGCTGTTGTTGCCGGCGACACCATGGTTGCCAGCATTGAAGGCCTTAAAACAATCACTGTTGCCGTTAAGTAACAGGTCTTTAATGGCACGGGCATTGCTTCCCGTGCCACGCTTGAAAAAAAATCCCGATACAAACCTGCATCGGGATCAATCTTGAAGGCTAGCCGGCAGGATTAATAATGCGCGCCAATAAGGCCTTTTCCTTGCCTTGCATATTGGGGATCTGCACAAAAATACCATTACCAGGTGCAACGTCAACCGCTACACCGTTATTGCGCATGCTTTCAAGGCGAATCAACTGATTACCGTCTGGATGAATAACTTCAAGGGTGTCACCCACCGAGAATTTGTTCTTTACATCAATGGTTGCCCAGCCATTTTCATCCACTTCTGTCACCAGGCCAGCATACTGGCTTTGCTTGGAAATAGAATAACCATGCAGGTAATTCTGGTAATCCTGGGTTTGGTGCAACTCCAGGAATCCAGGTGTATAACCCCTGTTAGCCAAACCATCAAGATCAGCCAGCAATTCAGGATTGAAGGGACGGCCAGCCACGGCATCATCAATGGCTTTGCGATAAGTTTGCGCCACGCGCGCAACATAATAAATAGATTTAGTCCGGCCTTCCACCTTCAGGGAATCAACGCCAATTTTTACCAGCTTTTCTATCTGTTCAAGCGCACGTAAATCCTTCGAGTTCATGATATAGGTACCGTGCTCATCTTCCATGATGGGCATCATCTGGCCTGGACGATTAGCCTCTTCAATCAGGTAAACCTTATCAGCCAGCGGATGGCGCTCGGCACCACCACAAGAAGCAAAACTGGCGTCTGCCTCTTCTTTGGACTGCTGGAAATTAAAACCGGATAAAAGTTGCGCGTCACCGGTGTCACTTTCACCTGCCTCGTGAACTTTATAGTCCCAGCGGCAGGCATTGGTACAGGTACCTTGGTTGGGATCACGGTGATTGAAGTAGCCTGACAGCAGGCAACGGCCTGAATAAGCAATACACAAGGCGCCATGCACAAACACTTCCAGCTCCATATCGGGGCATTCCTGGCGTATTTCAGCAATCTCGTCAAGGGACAATTCACGCGATAGAATGATGCGTTCAACCCCTACTTTCTGCCAGAATTGCACACCCCAGTAGTTAGTGGTATTTGCCTGTACGGATAAATGAATGACGGCATCAGGCCAGCGTTCCTTGACCTTCATGATCAGACCGGGATCTGCCATGATAATCGCATCCGGATTCATTTCCATGATGGGCACCATATCATCCAGATAGGTTTTCAGTTTGGAGTTATGCGGCAGGATGTTACTGGCTACATAGAATTTTTTGCCACGGGCATGCGCTTCATCAATCGCTTCCTGCATTTTGGCAATGCGGACAAATTCGTTATTACGAGCCCGCAGTGAATAACGGGGCTGGCCGGCATAAACGGCATCGGCACCAAAATCAAAAGCAGCGCGCATACGCTCAAGACCACCGGCTGGCAGTAATAATTCGGGAGATTTCATGATTTTTAACAATTGTATTTGTGTATTTGCCATGTGTGAGGACAGGACCTCATTGCACATGCGCCAGATTGTTGGCAACTAAGGGAAACGCCAATATTTTAGGCTAAACGGTTTTATTAACAGAGAATTAATAAATATAATCCGCTATTTTATTTGACCTGTCACTAAAATCCAATAAATTCAAGACAAACAAGAAATTTTTTATTGAGCTCTTGATATATATGGCAGTAAATGAAAATTAACGTCTGCCGTTCACAACACTTGCTTGATATTTACAATGATCCACAAAGCATTGATTTACAAGTATATTGATACATTTAATGTATAACAGATAATTCTCTTGGGACTTATCCCTGACAACCAACGGGATTGATGTCACTTCAGCCAAACATGCCCCTGCACTTATCGCCACCAACCCGCCGCTTTCCGGCGACGCTCAATAATAAATAATAAAGGCTATTGTCAAAACCCAATAATGGTATTAAAAAGGAGATGGGACCACAAACTTCACAGGGGATCAACATGGATAAGTCATATCATCGTTTTTCGGAGCTTTTTGCCCAACTTGGCTTGCCTTCCGATGAAGCAGGCATACGTAACTTTCTGATACAGCACTCTCCGTTGCCGCCTGATGTCCTTCTGGAAGATGCCCCATTCTGGAGCGAATCACAATCAGCCTTGCTTAAAGAAGAAAAGATTGACGATGCCGACTGGGCAGAAGTCATTGATCAGCTTAATAATGCGCTAAGAAAAAAAACCAACTGACCACTGCCAGCCATGACGCAGATAACTTACCTGCAAGTTGGCCTTCACTGAATGAAAAAACTGAGCCAGGCATCACACCGGACTCAGTTTTTTTCCAACTTGTTCAATTATGCTGGAACCATTACCTTCTTATACGGCCAGGCCAATTGTTGTTACTCTAGCGTAAATCCCACTTTAATGGATACCTGCCAATGGGCCACCTTTCCTTCCACCACATGGCCACGTGTTTCTGTTACGGTAAACCATTGAATATTCCTGATGGTTTCATGGGCTTTTGCAAGTGCATTACTAATTGCATCTTCAATCGATGTTTTTGATGATCCGGTTAATTCAATTTGTTTATATACATGCTCACTCATTGCATATCTCCTCAGGTTATGAATAGCTAAAGATATGGTATGCTGTTGCGCTTATTTATTCAATGAAAAATCTTGTTTTAAATTTGATAACGCAAATCAATTTTTGAAAAGATTTGATATTTATTAACATGCTTTTTTGATGGTAAAAAGGCATGATAGACTCAAGTGACCGTAGCGCCAATAAATACCTGCAAAGCATTGTTACTTGTTACAAAACCAATAAAACTTATCTAAACCGGAAACTAATCACTTATGAGGCCTGATATCAATAACCAGGAAATGGATGAAGCAACTAAGATACAAAAACAAGAAGCACCACTAGAACCAAACGTAGAAGAATGGGCCAAAAACAACCTGAGCTGGCTAAGTCAAACTGAATACCAAAGATATATAAACTTGCTTGAAAAAGAAGCCAATGTTATTGATACCGAAAAAATGTTTGACGATAACTGATAGCCAATCAGGAACATTTAAGCAAACCCCATGGACCCGGTGCAAACCGGGACTCATCAAATAAAAGCCATTACGTTGACTCCCAACAACAAAAATTTTAATAATTACACAAATTTTTGATATTAACGCCAATTTCTCTTGCAACAAATAAGATATATGAGGTATATTACTTCTTCTTTGATGCGAGCGTGGCGGAATTGGTAGACGCACTGGATTTAGGTTCCAGCGCCGAAAGGTGTGAGAGTTCGAGTCTCTCCGCTCGCACCAAAAACAACAATAAATACCCATCTAAATCAGTATATTCATTACTGAATCTCTCCCATATGCTTCCGGTTTTTGATTGCCTATTATTGAGGTCATATTCATTTTTTCCATCAAAACCCAAGCAAATCCAGTGAAAAAATGATTTGTCCTGCATAATAAAAAAAATCTTGCAACCAAAACGGACATTTCAATCAGATGAATGCCAGATTAGATTTACTACAACCCTACCCCTTTACAAAACTTAGGGCACTGCTTGCCAATGCAGTCATCACTTCACATCATCCTCACATTAACCTGTCTATCGGCGAACCTAAACATGCCACACCCAGGTTAATAGAAGAAGCCATTAAAAACAATCTCTCAGGCCTGTCATCATATCCACCCACAAAGGGCGACACTGCTTTACGAGAGGCTATTGCAAACTGGATTGCCCGCCGTTATGACATCCCGCCACCCGATGCCGAAACTCAAATCTTACCTTGCACCGGTTCGCGTGAAGCCCTTTTTTCATTTGTTCAGGCAACCATCAAGGGCGGCCCAAACAGTCTGGTCATTTGCCCCAATCCTTTTTATCAGATATATGAAGGGGCAACCCTGCTGGCCGGTTCTACCCCTTACTTCCTGAATGCCGACCCATCAAAAAATTTCGGCAGCAACTGGTCCAGCATTACGGCCGATGTCTGGGAAAATACTGAACTGGTCTTTGTTTGCTCTCCTGGCAACCCCGCTGGCAATGTAATGCCCCTTGAAGAGTGGAAAACCCTGTTTGAATTATCCGATCGGCATGGCTTTGTCATTGCCTCAGACGAATGCTATTCTGAAATTTATTTTTCAGATAATGAAAAACCAATTGGCGGCTTGCAGGCAGCGCAATTACTTGGGCGCCCCAACTACCATAACCTGGTATGTTTTTCCAGCTTATCAAAACGCTCCAATGTACCCGGCATGCGCTCCGGTTTTGTCGCCGGCGATGCCCGCCTGCTTGAAAAATTCCTGCTTTACAGAACCTATCACGGCAGCGCAATGAGCCCGGTTTTCAGTGCGGCCAGCATTGCAGCCTGGAATGATGAGGAACATGTAAAAGCAAATCGCGCGCTCTATAAAGCAAAATTTGAAGCTGTTTATCCCATTCTGGCTGAGGTGCTTGACGTAAAAATGCCAGATGCTTCTTTTTACCTTTGGGCTAGCACACCAATGGCCGATGACGAATTCACGTTGCGCTTATATGAACAGGAACATGTCACTGTTTTACCCGGCAGCTACCTGGCCCGGGATGCCCATGGCACCAACCCTGGCAGAAACCGTATTCGCATTGCCCTGGTTGCCCCGCTTGAACAATGCGTCGAGGGAGCACAAAGAATTGCCCGCTTTATAAAAAACAACTGCTAACCCCTACCCTACGGGTATGAACATCAATTTATTCAACAAAACCTTCCAATCTAACCCCCCCACCGGGAAAAACATCATGAACTGCGCATTGCAAAACACAATTGAACAAGCATGGGAAAACCGTAATGAACTGTCATCTTCACATGTCAGCCCAGAAACCAGAGATGCTATCGAAACTGCCATATCAGGCCTAGATAGCGGCACTCTTCGCGTGGCAGAAAAAAAAGAAGGCAACTGGGTCGTCAACCAGTGGCTGAAGAAGGCTGTTTTATTGTCTTTCCGTATTCAAGACAATGCAGTCATGAACCATGCTCCGATGCAGTTTTATGACAAGGTTCCACTTAAGTTTCAAGATAATACCGCGCAGGACTTTGCAAATGGCGGTTTTCGGGTAGTTCCTCCGGCCATTGCCAGACGCGGGGCTTTTATTGGTAAAGATGTTGTGCTCATGCCCTCCTATGTTAATATCGGCGCCTATGTCGATGAGGGCACCATGGTGGATACCTGGGCAACCGTTGGCTCATGCGCCCAGATTGGCAAGAATGTTCATCTTAGCGGCGGTGTTGGCATAGGTGGCGTACTTGAGCCCCTGCAGGCCAACCCTACCATTATTGAAGACAATTGCTTTATTGGAGCCCGCTCTGAAGTAGTGGAAGGTGTCATTATTGAAGAAAACTCCGTTTTGGCCATGGGCGTGTTTATCTCCCAAAGCACCAAAATTTACAACCGCGAAACAGGCGAAATCACGTACGGTCGCGTACCATCAGGTTCAGTAGTGGTCCCCGGTTCCCTGCCAGCTGCCGACGGTTCCCATAGCCTCGCCTGCGCGGTGATCGTCAAACGGGTTGATGCCAAAACACGCTCCAAAACCAGCATCAACGACCTATTAAGAGCCTGAGCAATATGAATACAAACGTGCTTGCCCTGACCAAAGACCTTATCAGCCGTGCTTCGGTAACACCACAAGACCTGAACTGCCAGGATCTGATTGCCTCCCATTTGGCCCCACTAGGGTTTAAGGCAGAAAAAATGCGCTTTGAAGAGGTGGACAATCTATGGCTTCGACGCGGCACGACCTCTCCCGTCCTGGTATTTGCCGGACATACCGATGTCGTACCGACTGGTCCGCTTGAAAAATGGGACACCGATCCTTTCACACCCACTGAAAAAAATGGCATCTTATACGGACGTGGCGCGGCTGACATGAAAAGCTCGATAGCGGCATTTGTGGTTGCTGCTAAAGAATTTGTCTTGGCCCATCCTGACCATAAAGGCTCCATCGCGCTGCTCATCACCTCTGACGAAGAAGGCCCATCCATCAATGGTACCGTCAAGGTTTGCGATGCGCTGAAAGCACGCCATGAAACCCTGGACTATTGCATTGTTGGCGAACCCACCTCAGGAAGCCAGCTTGGTGATGTAGTCAAAAATGGGCGACGAGGCTCACTCAACGGGAAGCTGATTATCAAGGGAAAACAGGGCCATGTTGCGTATCCTCACCTGGCCCGCAACCCGATTCACCTGTGTGCAGCCGCCATTGATGAATTAGTCCGCACTGAATGGGACCAAGGCAATGAGTACTTCCCCCCCACCACCTTCCAGATTTCCAATTTTCACGCCGGCACCGGGGCCAGCAATGTGGTGCCCGGCGAGGCCAGCATCTTGTTCAATTTCCGTTTTTCAACTGCCAGCACTGCCGAGAGCCTGAAAAACCGGGTTCATACAATCTTAACAAGGCATGGGTTAGAATATAGCCTAGACTGGACGCTTAGCGGTGAACCCTTTCTGACGCCCCGGGCAGAATTATGCAATGCAATTGCCACGGCCATTCTGGACGAAACCGGCATAAATACCGAGCTTTCCACGACCGGTGGTACCTCGGATGGCCGCTTCATTGCCAAAATCTGCCCTCAAGTGATTGAATTCGGCCCCATCAATGCCAGTATTCATCAAGTAAATGAACATATCGAAATCGATACGCTAGAGCCCCTGAAAAATATTTATCGTCGTACACTAGAACACCTCCTGCTTTAATCATTTTTTTGCATTTAACTGCCTGCCATGACAAAAACCTATAATGAACTCAAAACAGTCCGGGACATGATCCGCTTTGCGGTCTCCCAATTCAACCAAGCCAAGCTGTCTTTTGGCCATGGCTCCGACAGCGCTTGGGATGAGGCAGTTTACCTTGTCTTGCATACCCTGGACCTGCCTCTTGATACGCTAGACCCGTTTCTGGATGCACGCCTCCTCGAGGAAGAAAAAAAACGCTGCCTCAAACTGATTGACCAGCGCGTCAAGAAACGAATTCCCCTGGCCTATTTAATTGGCGAGGCATGGCTGCAAGGACACAAATTCATTACCGATAAACGCGTGATCGTCCCCCGCTCACCGATTTCAGAATTGCTTTCAGAGCAACTGAATCCCTGGGTGGTGGATCCTGAAAACACTGCGGACATTCTGGATATGTGCACCGGATCGGGTTGCCTGGCCATTTTGGCGGCACTGGCCTTTCCAAATGCAACCGTTGATGCCGTTGATATTTCCGATTACGCTATCCGGCTTGCAAACGTGAACGTTGCCATGTATGGTCTTGAGCATCAAGTTAATGTGATCCAAAGCGACTTGTTTGAGTCGCTGGGCAATAAACAATATGACTTTATCATTTGCAACCCTCCATATGTAAACAGCACCTCCATGAAAGCCTTGCCGGTTGAATACCAAAACGAGCCGGCGCTGGCCCTTGATGGCGGAGAAGATGGCATGGCGCTTATCCGTCGTATCCTGAAGCTATCCCCCAGTCATCTTAAAGACGATGGTTTTATTGTGCTGGAAATTGGCAATGAATACGAAAACTTCATTAATGCCTTCCCCACACTGGATCCGGTTTTTCTTGAAACGGAAACCACCTCACACTGCATTCTGCTGTTGAACCGAACCCAGTTGCTTACCCTGGAATAAGTAACTTCTTTTTATCTGGATTTATTTTGATTCGTTCTACCGGCCTCACACTAAGACGAGGCACAAAAGTATTATTGGATAACGCCGAATTTGTCATACATCCCGGAGAACGGGTTGGTATCGTCGGCAAAAACGGTGCCGGAAAATCCACGCTATTTTCCCTGCTGCAGGGTGAGCTGGACCAGGATGCCGGCTCGCTAAGCATGCCAGAAACCTGGCGTATAGCTAGTGTCCGGCAAGAGGTCGTCTCAAGCAACCAGCCCGCCAGGGAATTCGTCATTGACGGCGATACCCATCTGCGTGCCCTGCAGGCTGCGCGTGCGCAAGTTGATGAGAATGACGGCACACGGATTGCCGAACTGGAGTCGGCCCTGATAGAAGCCGACGCCTGGAGCGCAGCTTCACGCGCCGAACAATTGCTGGCCGGACTGGGCTTTAAGCCAGACCAATGGATGAACCCGGTTAACAGCTTTTCAGGGGGCTGGCAAATGCGACTGGCACTGGCTCGTGCCCTAATGGCCCCTTCCGAATTACTGCTGCTAGACGAGCCCACCAACCACCTTGACCTGGATGCCATGCTCTGGCTTGAAAAATGGCTTGCGGCTTATCAAGGCACGGTTATCCTGATCTCCCACGATACCGAGTTTCTGGATGCCGTCGCCAAAGTTATCCTGCATTTCGATCAGTGCAAGCTAGTTCGATATAAAGGTGGCTATGAAGATTTCCTGACGCAACGCGCAGAACGCCTGAAGCAGGCACAAATTGCGATTGACCGCCAGGCACGGGAAAGCGCACGCCTGCAAGGTTTTATTGACCGTTTCAAAGCCAAGGCAAGCAAGGCCAAACAAGCCCAAAGCCGCGTCAAGGCACTTGCCCGCATGGAAAAACTGGCACCACTGCAAATGGAGTCAGGCATCAGCATTCATATTCCGTCTCCGGCTAATATGCCCGATCCCCTGCTGGTGCTGGATAAGGTGTCTACCGGCTATACCAATGAACAGGGAGAATCAAAAACCATTCTTTCCGGTGTTGAACTGATGGTTCGGGGTGGTGCCCGCATTGGTGTTCTAGGTGTTAACGGAGCAGGTAAAAGTACCCTGATCAAAACGATTGCCGGAGAACTGCCCCCACTCGCCGGTCAATTCAAGCCTTCCAAAGGAATGGAAATCGGCTATTTTGCCCAACAACAATTGGACATGCTAGATCTGGATGCCACGCCCTTGCAGCATCTTGCCCGAATCGCACCTGACGTCCGTGAACAAGAACTGCGTAACTATCTGGGTGGCTTCGGTTTTGGCGGTGATAGTGTCAACGCCAAGGTGGCCCCGTTTTCCGGTGGCGAAAAAGCCCGATTGGCCCTGTCATTAATTGTGTGGCAAAAACCCAATCTGCTACTGCTTGACGAACCCAGCAACCACCTGGATGTTGAGACCCGTGAGGCCTTGGCAGCAGCACTGGCGGAATTCAACGGCAGCATGCTGATGGTTTCCCATGACCGCCATCTTTTGCGAACCACCGTAGACAGCTTCTGGATTGTAGCCGATGGCAAAGTACAAGAGTTTGACGGTGACCTTGAAGATTACCGTGAATGGCTGAACCAGCGCAACCAGGCGCAGCGTAGCGAAGCACGTCAGGAAGCGGTGGAAAACAGTGGCAAGGAAAGCATCGATCGCAAGGCGCAAAAACGCTTTGAGGCCGAAGAACGCCAGCGTCTTTCAGGCTTACGCAAGCCGCTTGAGTCAAAACTGAAAAAGCTTGAGGCGGAACTGGATAAAAGCCAAAAACGCCTCAAAGAAATTGACCTGCTGATTGCTGATGAAACGTTTTATTCCGATGAACGCCGTGACGAACGCGTCAAGATCCTGAGCGAACACGGCGAATTAAGCAAAAAAACCAATGAACTTGAAGAAGAATGGCTGATGCTTCAAGAAGAAATTGAAGCCCTGACCATGGCCTAGCCTCTTGCACGCCTGAGTCTGCCTTTGCTGACTCAGGCGTTTGCGACTTGCTGCATGAATGCCCTGGTTTTTTCTGCCGACTTTACGCCTGGCGAAGACTCAACCCCGCTACTCAAATCAATCGCATAAGGTTTGGTATTTCTTATCAACTCCTGCACGTTACCGGCATTCAATCCACCCGCAATAATCATCTTTTGATGGGGCAAAATTTCACGCACCCTATCCAACAAGCCCAAGTCAAAGGTTAGTCCCGAGCCTCCGTAGCCCGCACTATAAGCATCAAATAAAAAACCGCTGGCATTAGGATATTTTTGCACTTCATGGGCAACATCTTCACCCGAAAGCAAGGCGCCGCCTCCCACCCTGAGCGCCCTGATATACGGAAACTGAAATTGCTCACAAAACTCCGCGCTTTCATCACCATGAAATTGCAGCAAAGATGGATTGGCCTCTTTGATGATTTGTGCTATTTCTTGCTGGCTTGCATTAACCACCAGCACCACCGCGGAAATGAAAGCAGGTATCTCACGGCGCAATTGGGCCGCTTGCGATATGCTAACCGCACGCTTGCTACCGGCATAGGCAACCAGGCCAATGGCGTCGGCACCTGCATCGGCGACCATATGAATATCCTCTTTACTGCGCAAGCCGCAAATCTTTACTCTTGTTCTCATGAATTTTCCAAAATAAAACCCTGCCACTTTATTCGTGACAGGGTTTTATAGTAACCAAGCTATCTTGATTTTAAAAGACGTTAAGCAGATTTAATATTAAATCGTTGCTGCCGGTGTCAGCGGAGTGACTCGAACAGTCACAACACTGACACAAAGGCTTTTATTTATTTAAAAGAATCGGCCGGATCAGAGAAACCGTCTCCGCCAAATGGATTGGGTGTACCGTAAGGATCTGAACCATATGAGCCGGAACCGGTATCAATAATAATGGTGTTGGGATCAACACCCGTACCCTGATCCTTGTAATGCATCACAATACCAGGCCAGTACATGACCAAGGCCACCATCGTCAACTGGATAATGATAAAGGCAATTGAACCCTTATAAATATCACCGGTGGATACTTTGGGAATAAGCTTGCCGGTAACCTTGTCTATATAGTCATCCTTGGCGGCCACAGAACGCAGGTAAAACAAGGCAAAGCCAAATGGCGGGTGAATAAACGAGGTTTGCATATTCACGGCCAGCAAGACACCAAACCAGATCAAATCAATACCCATGCTTTCAGCCACTGGCCCAAGCAATGGCACCACAATGAAGGCCAATTCAAAGAAATCCAGGAAAAAGGCCAGGAAGAAAACGGCAATACTGACAACAATCAGGAAGCCAAACTGACCACCTGGCAAAGACTCAAACAGGTTATGAACCCATACCTGCCCGCCAAACCCGGTAAAGGTAAGTGTAAAGATGGTTGAACCCACCAGGATGAACACAACAAAACTGGTGATTTTGGTTGTGGTTTCCATGGCCTGTTTCAGAAGGTTCAGGCTTAACCTGCCGCGTGACATGGCTAACAAAATGGAACCCACCGCACCCATTGCACCACCTTCTGTTGGTGTGGCAACACCAATAAAGATCGTACCCAGCACCAGGAAAATCAGGAACATGGGAGGAACCATCACAAAGATCACCCGCTCGGCAATACGTGACAGCAGGCCCAAACGCAGAAATTTATTGCCCAGGGCAATAATAAAAGCGATGACCCCCCATAACAACAGGGAAACCACTACTTTTTCATCTACCGGTGCACTTTCACTAACCAGGATGCTGTCCAGATAATAAGCGGCAGCAGCGGCAATGAGTGTGACCACCAACAAGGATTTAAGTCCACGACTACCATTAGGCTCATTGTAGACCCGAGCCTCTTCTGGCAAAGCAGGCGCGGAAGATGGCTTGATAATTGAGGAAATAATGATGTATGCAATATATGCGCCCGTTAGCAAGAAACCCGGCACAATAGCGCCACGGTACATATCGCCAATAGAGCGACCCAGTTGGTCTGCCAGAACAATCAGCACCAGGGAAGGTGGGATGATCTGCGACAGGGTTCCTGATGCAGCAATCACCCCTGTTGCCAGCTTACGGTCATAGCCGTAACGCAACATGATCGGCAAGGAGATAAGCCCCATTGAAATAACCGAAGCAGAAACCACACCGGTTGTGGCAGCCAGCATGGCCCCCACAAGCACAACAGCAATCGCCAGGCCACCACGAATTGGGCCAAACAACTGGCCTATGGTTTCCAGCAGGTCTTCGGCCATGCCCGATCGCTCAAGCACAAGCCCCATTAAGGTGAAAAACGGTACCGCCAGCAGAGAGTCATTTTGCACAATACCAAAAATACGCTCAGGTAAGGCTTGAAGGAATGCAAAAGTAAATTCCCCCATGAAGATGCCCAACAGGCAATACAGAATGCCGTTAGCGGCCAACGAAAACGCCACCGGGAACCCTAATAGCAGGAAGCCGATCAGGGTCAGGAACATGATGGGTGGCATGTTGTTAATGATGAATTCCATGCTTATTTAACTCCTGCCTGCTGTTCACGTCTGGCGGCTTCACGGGCAATTTCTTCAGCCAGCAATTCTTCAGATGATTTTGTCGCTTGTCGTGCAAGCGGATTCGGGCCCTTGCCGGTAAGGAAGGCCAGGCATTTGATGATATGTGAAATCCCGGCCAATCCCAGCAGCAAAAAACCCGCCGGAATCAAGAGTTTTATCGGCCAACGCACTAGACCTCCGGTATTGGAAGACTGCTCAAGCGTGTCATAAGACAACATGAAAAATGGCCACGATAAGTAGATAATCAAACCACAGACCGGAAGCAAGAATAAAATCACACAAATCAGGTCAATCAGGACCTGTTTACGTTCGGACATGCGCTGTGAAAGAATATCAACACGAACGTGTTCATTTTTCAGGAAGGTATAGCCGGCAGCCAATAAAAAGATGGCGCCAAACAAATACCACTGGATTTCAAGCCAGGCATTGGAACTGATGTGAAAAACCTTTCGGAAAACAGCATTTCCAGAGCTGATGACAACCACAACAAGCGTTAACCAGGTCACAAACTTGCCTGTAAATGTATTCAGCGAGTCTATTAACCGTGAAATGGAAAGTAAAAAACCCATGAGATTCTCAATCGTAAAATATAAACCAATTGATATTCAGGCATGGGCATCTCGCAATTAAGGGATGTCCGCTGAATATAAAATTTTTATCTGAATGATCCGGATCTATTCGAAGATGCAAGATAATAACTGATCAACCACATCTTGTGAGCTAATATTAACCCTTTAGGCAATTTTAGTTTGACAAAACAAAAATCGCTAAAGAATTATCTGTGCAAATTTACGTCATTTTATAAATTGACTCAGAATTGAAGCAGCGAATTTAAGGGCTGGTTAATATCGAACTGGCTAAACAGATTCAGGCCATATTCTTCAGGATAATCAACCTGGGCCAAATAAAGGCCATCAGACATAAAAGTGGGTGCCGCAAATTTGCGGTTTTTTTCTTGCAGCAACGATTCGACCCAGTCGCTTGGAAAACGTCCTTTGCCTACATATACCAATGAACCGATAATATTGCGCACCATATGATGCAAAAAAGCATTGGCTTTTAAAGTAAACACAATAAAAGCACCCTGCTTTTCAATTTTGAGCAATTCCATCGTTCTGACCGGACTGGCCGCCTGACACTGGGAGGAGCGAAAACTGCTGAAATCATGGGTACCCACCAGGTATTCGGCTGCCGCACACATGGCGTCAAGATTTAACGGATGGAAATCCCAGCCAGCCCTGCCCACCCAGTGTGGTGACATGATGCGTTCATTCCTGAGCACATACACATAAGTTCTGGAGCGAGCGGAAAAGCGCGCATTAAAATCTGGCGCAACCTCTTTGGCCCAACGTATCGAAATACTATCGGGCAACAAGGCATTAAGTCCCCTGACCCAGGACTCATTACGTCGTTCAGCCAAGGTATCAATGTGAACAACCTGAGTAAGTGCGTGCACCCCGGTATCAGTGCGTCCTGCGCAAATGGTAGGCGTTACCTGGGTTGTAAACTGCCGCAATGCCGACTCAAGACGGTCCTGAACCGTTTGGCCATTGGGTTGGGTTTGCCAGCCATAATAGGGTGTGCCGTTATAGGCAACACCCAAGGCTATTCTTTTTAATGGCACTTCAGCTTGGAGATCCATACACGGGTTTACTTGCTCTCTGGGGAATCAAGATCAAGATTGATTTTTTCCAATTTTGCCTTTAATTCCTCATCAGACATCATGCGAGGCTGTTGCGCGGCCTTTTTTTTAAGGACGGCAATCGCCACCGCAGGAACGATTAGCATGACAAGACAAACCGCAATAATCAACACAGCCGTTTCATTGGCAAGCCAGGCAGGCAAACTCATGCTTACAGCTCACCAATGGCAATACGCAGCATGCGGCGCAAAGGTTCGGCAGCCCCCCATAGCAGCTGGTCGCCCACGGTAAAGGCACTGAGGTACTCAGGGCCCATGGACATCTTGCGCAGCCTGCCGACAGGAATATCAAGTGTGCCGGTTGTTGCTACCGGTGTTAAAGATGCCATGGAGGCTTCTTTAGTGTTGGGAATTACCTTGGCCCACTGCGTACCCTGCTTGAGGATATCGGTAATTTCATCCAGAGGCACGTCACGCTTGAGCTTGATGGTTAATGCCTGGCTGTGGCAACGCATGGCACCAATACGCACACACAGGCCATCGATACGGACCGGGTCGCTGCCAAAAGACTCGCCACGGCCAAGAATCTTGTTGGTCTCGGCTTCGGCCTTCCATTCTTCGCGGGATTGCCCGTTTTCCAGGTCTTTGTCAATCCAGGGGATGAGGTTACCGGCCAAAGGCACGCCAAAGTTTTCATGAGGTAATGCGTCATCTTTCTGGGCAGCCAGCAATTGACGGTCAATTTCCAGGATGGCAGAGGCAGGATCATCCAGCAGGGGCTTGACGGATGCATTCAGCAAGCCGAACTGCGTAATGAGTTCGCGCATGTGCTTGGCACCACCACCAGAAGCAGCCTGGTAAGTCATGCTGGTCATCCATTCGATAAGGTCTTGCTGGAACAAACCGGACAGGCCCATTAGCATACAACTAACGGTACAGTTGCCACCAATAAAGTTTTTAACGCCTTTGCCAAGCGCGGCATCAATTACGCCACGATTAACCGGGTCAAGCACAATAATAGCGTCGTCTTTCATGCGCAATGTGCTGGCCGCATCAATCCAGATGCCGTCCCAGCCTGCTGCACGCAACTTTGGAAATACTTCTGTCGTATAGTCTCCGCCTTGTGCCGTTAAAATAATAGGCAACTTCTTCAGTGCCTCTATATCGTAGGCGTTTTGCAAAGGACCGGCACCTTCCGCCCAAGCGGGAGCAGCACCACCAGCATTACTGGTTGAGAAAAAGACGGGATTGATAAGCTTGAAATCTCCTTCATCACGCATACGCTGCATAAGAACAGAGCCAACCATCCCGCGCCAACCGACTAAACCGACAGATTGTGTCATTTTTAACTCACAAAATTACAAATTACAAAAAATTCAGACAACAAAAGGGACAATGTCACGCAAGCAAACCATCTCTTGCGCAACAAGCCCCTCTTTACTGTTTAGTGCTTATATGACAACACTATATCAGCTTAATGCTTTCAATACAGCATCACCCATTTGAGAAGTTGAAACTTTTTCCGTTCCTTCTTCATAAATGTCGGCTGTACGCAACCCTTGTGCCAACACCTGACGAACGGCGTCTTCAATTTTATCTGCCGCTGCGGTTTCATTTAATGAATAACGCAACATCATGGCAGCAGACAAAATGGTCGCTAGCGGATTGGCGATGTTCTTGCCGGCAATATCCGGAGCCGAACCGTGACTGGGTTCATAGAGGCCCTGGTTGGAAGCATTCAGGGAAGCTGACGGCAACATGCCGATAGAACCGGTCAACATGGCTGCTTCATCAGATAAAATGTCGCCAAACAGGTTACCCGTCACGATAACATCAAACTCTTTAGGCGCACGAACCAATTGCATGGCGGCGTTGTCGACATACATATGAGACAGGGCCACATCAGGATACTGTTTAGAAACATCAATCATGATGTCACGCCAGAATTGGGAAGTTTCCAGAACGTTGGCTTTGTCGACGCTACACAGTTTGCCATTGCGCTTGCGGGCTGCCTCAAAGGCAATTTTGGCAATCCGGCGAACTTCGGTTTCGGCATAACGCATGGTATCAAAACCTTCCTGCTCACCCTTGAAAGCCCCGTCTTCTGCCGTACGGACCCCACGTGGCGTGCCAAAGTAAATATCTCCGGTCAGTTCACGAACAATCAGGATATCCAGGCCAGAGACCACTTCAGGCTTAAGGGAAGAGGCATTGGCCAGTTGCGGATAAAGAATGGCGGGACGCAGGTTTGCAAACAGGCCCATGTTTTTGCGCAAGCCAAGAATGGCCTGTTCGGGACGGTGTTCACGAGGCAAACTATCGTATTTCCAGTCGCCCACGGCACCAAACAGGATGGCGTTTGAGTTTTTGGCCAGTTCCAGTGTTGATGATGGCAAAGGATGCCCCAATTGGTCATAAGCCGCACCACCAACCGGCGCCTCTTCAAGCGCAAGGTCCAGCTTGAGTGCTGTTAAAACACGCACTGCCTGATCGACAATTTCTTTTCCGATGCCATCACCTGGCAATACTGCAATTTTATAAGTCATGTAAGTATCCTGTTATTTAACCAAGCCAGCATTGCCTTCAAGCCAAGGATGACGGGCCAGCCGCTCTGCTTCAAATGCCTTGATTTTGTCTGCTTTTTGCAGGGTAAGGCTAATATCATCGAAACCGTTTAGCAGACAGTATTTACGGAACTCGTCAATCTGGAATGACATTTCACGACCATCAGGTGAAATCACGACCTGACGTTCCAGATCAATGCGCAGCTTATAACCGGCAAAGCCCTTGACCTCATCAAACAAGCGGGACACTTCCAGCTCGGACAGTACAATCGGCAACAAGCCATTCTTGAAACTGTTATTGAAGAAAATATCAGCAAAAGACGGGGCAATAATTGCCTTGAAACCGTATTGGGTCAGCGCCCAGGGTGCATGTTCACGGCTTGATCCGCAACCAAAATTTTTGCGGGCGAGCAAAACTGAGGCACCCTGATAGCGAGGCTGATTCAAGACAAAATCAGGATTCAACGGACGCTTGCTGTTGTCCATGCCTGGCTCACCATGATCCAGGTAGCGCAATTCATCAAACAGGTTAGGGCCAAAACCGGTTCGTTTAATGGATTTCAGAAACTGCTTGGGAATAATCAGGTCTGTATCCACATTTTCGCGGTCCAGAGGGGCTACCAGGCCTTCATGTGTTGTAAAAGCTTCCATTTCAATTATCCTAATTTTCTGACATCAACAAAATGACCGGCAATTGCGGCAGCTGCGGCCATGGCAGGGCTAACCAGATGGGTACGGCCACCCTGGCCCTGACGGCCTTCAAAGTTGCGGTTAGAGGTTGAGGCACAACGCTCTCCGGGCTCAAGGCGGTCTGCATTCATGGCCAGGCACATGGAACAACCAGGCTCACGCCATTCGAAACCCGCCTCGATAAAAATTTTATCCAGGCCTTCCTGCTCGGCCTGTTTCTTGACCAGGCCTGAACCCGGCACTACCATTGCCTGGATAACATTGGACGCGACATGTTTGCCACGGGCGACCTTGGCAGCGGCACGCAAGTCTTCAATGCGAGAATTGGTACAGGAACCAATAAACACACGGTCGATGCGAATATCCTGGATGGGCGTATTGGGCTTTAAACCCATATACGACAAGGCACGTTCCATACCACTGCGACGCACATCATCTTTTTCTTTGTCGGGATCAGGAATGCGGTCCTCGATAGAAAGCACCATTTCAGGTGAGGTACCCCAGCTTACCTGTGGCTTGATATCTTTGGCATTGATTTCCACAACCGTGTCGAACTTTGCGCCCTCATCGGAATGCAAGGTTTTCCAGTACTTGACCGCTTCATCCCACAAAATACCGGTAGGAGAATAAGGACGGCCACGGAAATACTCGATGGTTTTCTCATCGACTGCCACCATCCCTGAACGGGCACCTGCCTCGATGGCCATATTACAGACAGTCATGCGGCCTTCTACCGACAAGGCACGGATGGTGCTGCCGGCAAACTCAATGGCATGGCCAGTACCACCAGCAGTACCAATCACACCAATAATATGCAAGACCACGTCTTTGGCGGTACAACCGAAAGGCAACTCACCCTCTACCTTGATGAGCATGTTTTTGTTTTTTTTCATCAGCAGCGTCTGGGTCGCCAGCACGTGCTCAACTTCAGAAGTACCAATACCAAAAGCCAATGCGCCCATTGCGCCATGGGTACTGGTATGCGAGTCACCACAAACTACCGTCATGCCAGGTAAGGTTGCGCCCTGTTCAGGACCAATAACGTGCACGATACCTTGGCGCATGTCATTCATGCGGAACTCGGTAATGCCAAAGCTTTCACAGTTTTTGTCAAGGGTATCAACCTGCAGCCTGGAGACCGGGTCTGCAATGCCTTCTGTCCGGTCTTTGGTAGGTACGTTGTGATCCGCCACCGCCAGGTTAGCGCTTAAACGCCATGGCTTGCGCCCGGCCAGGCTCAGGCCCTCAAATGCCTGGGGGCTGGTTACTTCATGCAACAATTGACGGTCTATATACAATAAACAGGTACCGTCTTCTCCCTGGTCTACAACATGGGCATCCCAGAGTTTATCGTAAAGTGTTTGCGCCATTTTTTTCTCCGCACAACTAAATGAATAGTTTTGTTGGGTTGACAAAAGCCTTTTTTGCCAACGATGCAATAATTATCGCTGATTGCCATTGCTTAACAAGCCAATTATTTATACTAGTATTGGTACTACTATAAAAAACATTAAAAATTGATAAAACAAACGGGTACAGACCATTTTCAATCGCTATCTTCGGTATCAAACTGTTGTAAAACAATCATATAGGCAATTTTTCTAGGATAAACCCGCCTATTTTTTCATATCAACAACATGTAATAATGCGTAAATTAGTTGCAGATAATAAAAAATATTTCGTATCAGACAAAACCACCTTAAAAAATCCTGTCCTTTCCGGAGTTAGCTATGAGCCAGACACCCGATCTCTCCCATTTCTGGATGCCATTTACCGCCAATAAAAATTTCAAGGCGGCCCCGCGCCTGTTAAAGGCCGCCAAAGGGATGTATTACACCTCGACTGATGATCGACAGATACTGGATGGTTGCGCAGGATTGTGGTGTGTAAATGCCGGCCATGGCCACGAAGAAATAACGCAGGCGATGATTGAACAAATAAACGTACTGGATTACGCCCCCGGCTTCCAGATGGGGCATCCGATTGCGTTTGAAGCTGCCCAATCCGTAGCCGAATTCATGCCTGACGGAATGAACAAAATATTCTTTTCCAACTCGGGATCAGAGGCCGTAGACAGCGCCTTGAAAATCGCCCTGGCTTACCATCGTGCCAACGGAGAACCCACCCGCTCACGCCTGATTGGTCGTGAACGGGGTTACCACGGTGTTGGTTTTGGCGGTATTTCTGTGGGTGGCATCAGCCCCAATCGCAAAACGTTTTCTAATAGCCTGTTACCCCAGGTAGACCACTTGCCACACACCCACCACCCTGAACACAATGCTTATAGCAAGGGACAGCCCGCCTGGGGAGCACACCTTGCCGATGAACTTGAAAACATTATCGCCCTGCATGATGCCTCCACCATTGCCGCGGT
This sequence comes from Advenella sp. RU8, assembly GCF_048381675.1. Classification (NCBI taxonomy): domain Bacteria; kingdom Pseudomonadati; phylum Pseudomonadota; class Betaproteobacteria; order Burkholderiales; family Alcaligenaceae; genus Advenella; species Advenella sp. RU8. Next base: position 248,611 of record NZ_JBLWIS010000002.1, on the reverse strand, counting down.
TATCGTAGAACCGATTGCCGGTTCGACCGGTGTCCTGATACCCCCTAAGGGCTATCTGGAACGCCTACGGGAGATTACCCGCAAACACGGTATTTTACTTATTTTCGATGAAGTCATTACCGGATTCGGACGCCTGGGAACGGCGACTGCCAGTGAGTATTTTGGCGTGACACCAGATCTTATCACGCTGGCCAAAGGCTTGAGCAATGCCGCCGTACCGGCTGGTGCTGTAGCGGTCAAAGATGCCATTTACGATACGGTCGTTAATGGCTCTGGCGGCGGCATTGAGCTGTTCCATGGCTACACCTACTCTGGCCATCCATTGGCAGCGGCTGCCATCAAAGCAACACTGGAAGTCTATAAAAAAGATCGTATATTTGAAAATGCCAAGCTAATGAGCGAGGTATTTGAACAGGCTGCACATGCCTTAAAAGGCTTCCCCCATGTTTCGGACATCCGAAACCTTGGCCTGGTGGCGGGTATAGAACTTACACCCAGAACCGGTGCACCTGGCACACGTGCCGCAGAAGTATTCCAGAAATGCTACGAACAAGGTGTCCTGTTACGTTACACCGGGGATATCATTGCCGTTTCTCCCCCGCTTATCATTAACGAGGCACAAATCCGGCAAATATTCGATGTCATTGGTAAGGTCCTGAAGCAGGTTGCATGAAAAATTAAAACAATTTCAAACAAAAGCAAAATTTTTACAGTGCCAGCCAGACATATGTCTGGCTGTTTTTTTTCTTATACAGTAAAGTATTACCCGTTGACGCAAACAAGCTAATAATACATGGCGCTATGCTGGAAAACCCTTGATGGCTTTTATTAACGATACGCCCTTATAATGGTTGCGTTTTCAACTATAATTTCAAACTCTTTTTTAAATTATTCAAACGCATGACAATATTGAACGAGACACATAACCCCCAATTGCAAAGCTGGGTTGAATCAGCCAACGTACCTGGCAACGGTTTTCCTATTCAAAACCTGCCTTTTGCCTCATTCCGCAAGGCCGGTTCAACAGAGTCCTTCCGCCCCGGCGTTGCCATTGGTAACCAAATTGTTGACCTTGCCGCCTTGGCAAACCTGAACCTATTCGAAGGCAAAGCCCAGGAAGCCCTGAATGCCTGCCGTGGCACCCACCTGAACGAATTGATGGCACTGGGTCAAGAGTACTGGTCTGCATTGCGTCTGGCATTGTCTCGCGCCCTGAGAAGTGGCTCCGAACTGCAAGCAAGCATACAGCCCTTGCTGGTACCACAAGCTGATGCCGAATACACCACAGCAGCACGAATTGGCGACTACACAGACTTTTACATTTCTGTTCACCATGCGACTGCCGTGGGCAAACAATTCCGCCCAGACAACCCTTTGCTCTCCAACTACAAATGGATTCCCATCGGCTATCACGGCCGCGCATCAAGCATTGGTGTTTCAGGCCAACAGTTTCATCGTCCCGTTGGGCAACTACGCCCAGCCACCGAAAATGGTCAACCAAGCTTAAGCCCTTGCAAACGTCTTGATTACGAACTGGAGCTGGGTGTTTTCATTGGCAGCGGCAATCAGCTTGGCCATCGCATCAGCATCGAAGATGCACCCAAGCACGTTTTTGGCTTATGCATCCTGAATGACTGGTCTGCCCGTGACTTGCAGGCTTGGGAGTACCAGCCTTTAGGCCCATTCCTGGCCAAAAACTTTGCCAGCACGATTTCTCCGTGGGTCGTTACCACAGAAGCCCTGGCTCCCTTCCAGACCGCCTTTTCACATCCAGCAGAAGATCCACAGCCACTGGAATACCTGAGCTCTGAAGAAAACAGCAAGGCCGGTGCCTACGATCTTAAACTTGAAGTTCTGCTAACTACTGAACAGTCCCGCAATAACAATCAAGAACCTGCCCATCTTGCCAGCAGCAACTTCAAGGATGCTTACTGGACCATTGCCCAAATGGTTACCCACCACACCGTCAATGGCTGCAATCTGCAACCTGGTGACTTGCTCGGTTCAGGTACCCTTTCGGGCCCCAAACCCGAAGAAGCCGGTTCATTGCTAGAGATGAGCATGGGTGGCACCAAGCCCATCGACTTGCCTTGGGGTGAAAAGCGCACATTCCTGGAAGATGGTGATGAAATCATCATCAAAGGTGTTTGCCAGAAAGAAGGCTATCCAGATATCAGCCTGGGCGCTGTTTCAGGAACCGTGCTGAAAGCATTGTTCTAAGCCCTTTTCGGTTTAACAAAAAAAGGACGGTAGCAAACCGTCCTTTTTTATTATCAGAAAACCCCTTAACGCAGGCAATCAACAGCGATAGGCCCGTTGCCTGAGCGCGTGATCAATCAGCACCAGAGCCAGCAACGCTTCGGCAATAGGTGTTGCACGAATGCCAACGCAAGGATCATGCCTGCCCAGGGTTTGCACCATTACCGGCTCCCCGGCCTTGTTAAGCGATTTTCGCTCGATACGGATACTGGAAGTTGGCTTGATGGCCAGGGACACCGTAATGTCCTGTCCTGTAGAAATTCCTCCTAAAATACCACCAGCATGATTGCTTAAATAGCCATCCGGCGTCAATTCATCACCATGCTCGGAGCCACGTTGCGCCACAGATTCAAAGCCGGCGCCAATAGAGACGCCCTTGACGGCATTCAACCCCATCATGGCATGGGCAATATCAGCATCAAGCCGGTCATAAATAGGCTCGCCCCAGCCGGCAGGCAGGTTTTGGGCAACTACTTCGATACGCGCACCAATGGAATCACCATCACGACGCAGCTCATCCATATAGCTTTCCAACTCGGGAACCAGATTTTGATTAGCGGAAAAAAACGGATTATCAGCAACATGATCCCATGAAACAAAGGGAATTTCGATAGGGCCCAATTGGCTCATGTAACCACGGATCAGGGTCCCAAACTCTTGTTTGAGCCACTTTTTGGCAACCGCACCGGCAGCCACCGTCGGCGCGGTTAAACGGGCTGATGAACGCCCGCCACCGCGTGGATCGCGAATACCGTATTTTTTCCAGTAAGTGACATCGGCATGCCCGGGACGGAAAGTTTCCGAAATGGCCGAATAATCTTTGCTACGCTGGTCTTGGTTACGTATTAGCAAACCAATCGGCGTGCCTGTGGTTTTGCCCTCATAAACCCCTGACAGGATTTCAACCTGGTCAGGTTCCTGCCGTTGGGTAACATGCCGCGAGGTACCGGGCCTGCGTCTGTCCAGTTCTATCTGGATATCTTCAGCAGACAGTTCCATGCCTGCCGGACAACCATCAATAACACAACCAATGGCCGGCCCGTGTGACTCACCGAAATTGCTGACCGTAAAAATTTTTCCTAATGTATTACCTGACATTTTTTCTCTTACCCATCTCGTTTTTATTTATGCTGTTTATGTATCTTGCTAAGAAGAACAACTTACCGCGATCTCATTGGCCCACTCGGGTGGCAAGGCGGCAAACTGCTCCATGCCAGCCTGCTCCACGAACGGGTTTCTTAATACCGTTAACAATTTCTCTATTGTTGACGGATTTTTAAGCTTAGCATCCCAAATGGCCCTTTCAGCCAAATAATTGCGCAAGACATACAAGGGATTGACCGCATTCATGCTATCCACCCGCTCTTGCCCGTTTCCTTCCATCAGGGCAATACGCGCTTTGTATTGGCGCAACCATTGTTCTGCCGCAGGCCGGTCTGTAAAAAGCGCAAGGAAGCGGGAATCATCGTGCATGACCTCAGACAAATACCTGAAACTTAAGGTAAAATCTGCTTTCTGGGCGTGCAGCAATTGCCACCATTGGTCAATAAGTTCCTCATCACCGTCTTGCCACTGAACCAAACCCATTTTGCGTATCATTTTCTCGCGAAATGCCTCGGTAAAAATAGGTTCGTAGCGATCCAGACACTGGACCAGGGCATCTTGGGTTACACCTAATGAAATAAAGCAATTGGCTAAACGGTACAAATTCCACAATCCTATAGATGCCTGCTGATTCCAGGCATAACGGCCTTCGGTATCAGAATGGTTGCAAATGTGATTGGCCTGAAAACCGTCCATGAAACCATACGGACCATAATCAATCGTCAAGCCCAGAATGGACATATTATCGGTATTCATCACACCGTGACAAAAACCCACGCATTGCCAGTCAGCCATTAACAAAGCGGTACGCCTGATGACACTATCCAGAAACCCACAAACCATAGCCGGCACTTCTGCATCATTTTGTGCAAGCTTGACTTCATCGGCAAAGAAACGGCAGACCACATAATTAAGTAACTCGCGCAGCAAGTCCGGGCGTCGATTGGCATACCAGTGTTCAAAAGAACCGAAACGAATAAAACTGGGCGCCACTCGTGTCACAATTGCCGCTGTTTCAGTGGTTTCCCGATAAACCGGATCATCTGATTGGGTAATGCACAAGGCCAATGTGGTTGGGATGCCCAGACCGACCATGGCTGCACTGGCCAGGTATTCACGCACCGAAGAGCGTAAAACGGCACGGCCATCTCCCATACGCGAATACGGGGTTAGCCCCGCACCCTTTAATTGAAGTTCCCAGTCACAGGGATTGCCACTGGCATCGTGACCGGCTACCGCACCCAGCAAATGTGCCCTGCCATCGCCCAGCTGCCCGGCCCAGACACCGAATTGATGACCGCTGTATACCGCAGCCAAAGTAACGCCTCCCGGCAAGGGTGCATTACCAGACATGATGCGCAGGAAATCTTCACTCGCAGTTTGTTCAGGGCTTAAGCCAAGCAAACCAGCCACATCACTATTGACATGTAGCAATGAAGGATTATTCAGGCCGCGCGCCTGCAGCCGGGTATAGAACTCGGGAGGCAGTTGGGCAAAGCTATTGCTTACAAGCAATGAATTCAACATTTCATTTACCCTGTTTTTTGGTGGCACGGGCCACTTTTTTGGCCGGGCGTACATAAAGAATCGCACTCACAAAAACTGCCAATGAAAGCAAGGTTTCTGCCATGGCCAAATACATGGAGGTTGTACTTAAATCCGAATACCAGCGCACGGAACCTTCCATCATATAAAGCAGGACCAGCATGGAAGACCATTGCATGGTGTACAAATTCCCTTTATAAACGCCATACAGCGGAAAGATAAGTGGCAAGGCTTTAAGGACATAAATACTGCCCCCCGGCACCAACGGATCAAGAAACAGCTCCCAGGCTACACATAACACCAGCAAGGCAAGCAAACTGGCAAAACAAATATAACGATAGACTGGATTCAGGGTTACTGTCATAGGGTGGTTGACAGAGTAGACCGGTGAATCCCGGTCTGGAGAAGAAATTACAGGTGCAGGCACAAAAATACTCAATCATCATGTTGACGCTAATAACGCTATTATAAGCGCAGCCTGACTTAAAGCATGGGAATAATCTTGCTATACTGCCCTTAAATTGGCCAATCCACCGACTTTTTCATGAAACCCAAAGACAAACAGAATTATCTGGATCAGGAAACCCACCTGGAACAAAAGCAGGAAGCCCTGGAGGCACAAGAAGAACAAGAACAGCTTTCCCGGTCTACCGGCAAATCCCGCCTGCTGTTTTACAAGGATGCTTTCGTGTTTGCCTTCACCCGGCTGATGCGAGACAACCTGACCCAAGCCGCTTCCAGCTTGACCTTTACCACCGTACTGGCCGTTGTTCCCCTGCTGGCGGTTGTCTTATCCCTTTTTACAGCCTTCCCGCTGTTTACCGACTTCAAACTATCCCTTGAGACTTTCCTCACCAACAACCTGATGCCCCCCTCCATGTCAGAAAACATCATGGAGTATCTGAACACCTTTGCGCAACAGGCCAGCCGGCTTACTGCCATTGGTGTTGGATTCCTGATTGTCACTTCGATCATGCTCATGATGACGATCGACGAGGCATTGAACAAGATATGGCATATCAGGCGTCAACGCCCACTTTCCCAACGCATTCTGGTTTATTGGGCGATTTTGTCATTAGGCCCTATCATGCTGGGGGCAAGCCTCTGGGCTACGGCCTACCTGGCCCGGGAAAAATTCGGCCTGACCGATGAACTCTCCCTGATTAGCAGTCTTCTGGTTCCCATGATTCCCGTCCTGATGTCAGTGCTGGGATTTACCTTACTGTATCTGGTAGCACCCAATCGCAAAGTTTCCCTGAAAGACGCCTTGATTGGCGGCTTCACGACGGCCATACTGCTGGAAATCATGAAAGTCGCCTTCACTTTTTACATTAGCCGCTTCCCCTCTTACACCCTTATTTATGGCACGTTTGCCACGATCCCACTTTTTTTATTATGGATTTACCTGTCATGGCTGGTTGTGCTGTTAGGTGCTTCGGTGACCGCCATCGCCCCTCAAATCAGGCTGGGAAGATTCCATTACAATACTTTACCTGGAACGCAATTTGTCACGGCAATTCAGGTTCTGCGCCTGTTACATGCCAATCGCGACGACAATCCGCCCGGCCGAAGCACGGTCTTTCTAGCCTCATCATTACAGATCAACCAGGATGAATTACTGGAAGTACTTGACCCCCTTTCATCAATGGGCTACATCGTTAACACGACAGGAAAAAGATCTGAACGCTGGGCATTGGCCAGCAGTGAAAATGCCAGCCTGACAGCCCTGTCCAATTATTTTCTGTTTGACAAAGATGCCAACCCCTTGAAGGACGAGCCTGAAATCCGCCAGGCAATTCCAGCCCTCATCATCAATGAGGATGCTGTCAAATTAGGTGAAATCCTCAAGAAATAATGCCTGGCCGCTGCAACGCCCACAACACTTGCTAGGTAGGTATTAACACTGAAAATAATGGCAAGACTGCTGCCTGCAGGCCATACATGAAAATTTAACTTTAAAAGACCCTTTGTATAGTGTACATTTCTATATATCAAATTTCATTTATTCAGTAAAAGCAGCTAGGTCCGGTTAAGGGGTTTTTAAAAAGCACTGAAAATATAAAAATACGGCTAGCAAGCATCAGGGAGAGCATTATGTTGAAAATCAGCGAAGTCTTGCGTGTTAAAGGAAACACCCTTTATACTGCCACACCAGACCAAACCGTTGCCCAGGCAATTGAAACCATGAGCGTTCATGACATTGGCTCTTTAGTCATTATGGAACAGGGTCAGCTGGCCGGAATGCTTACCTTTCGTGAAATCATCCGCCACCTAAGCGACAACGGCAACCAGGCGGGCAACACTACCATTCGCAAAATCATGGACGATGCCCCTGTCAGCGTCTCACCGAATACCAATGCCAATGAGGTACAGCGTTTAATGCTGGAGCATCACGCCCGATATGTACCCGTCATGGATGGCCCTACCCTGCTAGGGGTTATTTCTTTTTATGATATGGCCCGCGCCATCCTGGAAGTCCAAAAATTTGAAAATACCATGCTCAAGGCCTACATCAGGGACTGGCCATCTGGCACACCAGAGGAAGAATAAACCTTCTTATTCAGGCCTGCTTAATAACACAGGGCATATATATTAATTCGATTTTTGTATTTTGCCTTGCAAGGAACCCCCATTACACTGTTCACATCAAGAAACACGGGGGTTTACCATGCATACAGTTCAAAAAATCCAGATTTTGGCTGGTGTTGTATTCTTTGCCCTGGTCAGCATGGGCTTTTCAGTGTCAGAAATTGCCGGTTACCTTAATCAGAAAAACGTACTAACAGGCAAAGAAACCCTGTTATTACTGGTACATGGCATCTGGCTTGCAATCTGGTCTTTATGTATCGTCTTTACCCTTTCCCTGATTCTGCAAAAAAAATCCCTGCCCAGAATAGCCGGTAAAGATTAATCATCCTTCCCGGACTGTCTTTAGACAGGGACAAAGCCAAGCCACGGCCTGGTCAAATAACCTGGCCATGGCGTTTCAGCATTCTAGAAAAAACCCAATGCGGTCGGGCTGTAGCTTACCAGCAAACATTTGGTTTGCTGGTAGTTTGAAAGGGCCATTTTATGGGTTTCCCGTCCAATGCCTGACTGTTTGTAACCGCCAAAAGCCGCATGCGCCGGATACAGGTGATAACAGTTTGTCCAGACCCTGCCTGCTTCTATACCCCTGCCCATCCGATAGGCCCGTGTCCCGTCACGCGACCAAACACCTGCCCCCAGTCCATAATAACTGGCATTGGCAATTTCAAGCGCCTCTTCCTCATCCTTAAAGGTGGTTACCGAAGCAACCGGCCCGAAAATTTCCTCCTGGAAAATGCGCATGTCATTTTTACCCAGCAGCATGGTTGGATTAATATAATAGCCATCCTCAAGGTTTCCTGGACGATGACGGTCACCCCCCGTCAGGCAAACAGCCCCCTCTTCCCGTCCGATATCAATATAAGACATGATTTTATCCATCTGCATCTGGGATGCCTGGGCCCCCACCATTGTGCCGGCCTCTAGCGGATTGCCAGTCTTGATGGCTTGCACCCGCTTGATGGCCTTTTCAATAAAGGCCTCATAAATGGACTCCTGAATCAGGATTCGGGACGGACAAGTGCATACTTCGCCCTGATTCAGCGAGAACATCGCCAAGCCTTCAAGCGCCTTATCGAGAAAGGAATCCTGCTGGTCCATCACATCGGCAAAGAAAATGTTCGGGCTTTTGCCTCCTAGCTCTACCGTGGAAGGAATCAGGTTTTCTGCCGCTGCATGCAATATATGCTTGCCCGTTGCGGTTGATCCGGTAAACGCGATTTTTGCAATGCGTTTATTGGTTGCCAGGGCATTGCCGGCCTCTTTACCAAAACCGTTAATGACATTGATCACCCCGGGCGGGAAGATATCAGCGGTTAATTCCATTAAAACCAGAATGGAAGCCGGTGTCTGCTCTGCCGGTTTCAGTACAACGCAACACCCCGCAGCAAGCGCTGGTGCCAGCTTCCAGATAGCCATCAGTATCGGGAAATTCCAGGGAATAATCTGGCCAACCACGCCCAATGGCTCTTGAAAGTGATAGGCGACCGTGGTTTCATCAATTTCTGAAATACCCCCTTCCTGGGCACGGATACATCCGGCAAAATAACGCAGGTGATCTATCGCCAAGGGCAAGTCGGCAGCCATGGTTTCACGAATCGGCTTACCGTTATCAATGGTTTCGGCAACCGCCAATAGCTTCAGGTTCTGCTCCATCCGGTCTGCCATGCGAAGCAATAAATTCGAACGATCCATAACAGACGTTTTACCCCATGCTTTCCGCGCAGCATGCGCCTTATCCAGTGCCAATTCAACGTCTTGTGCTCCGGAGCGGGCTACCTGGCAAAATGGCTTGCCGGTTATGGGAGAAATATTCTCAAAGTATTCACCGGATAAAGGTGCAACCCACTGCCCTCCGATGAAATTGTCATACTTTTTTTTATAGGGATAAGCAACATCAAGGCCAAACTGCTTCAATTCTGAAAGATCCATGTCATCTCCTTGGTGATTATAGGTATTGGCACTTTTCCTGCCCTGAAAACAGGATTTCTTCTTCGAGACGCTAATGCCCGCGCTAAAGAATGTCCAGCATGCCACTAGGCAAGATTAATGCCATCCAAACCCGGCACATACTGTCACTCCTCTTATGCCATTTATATTACAAGAATTTCCTGCACAATCAAGACGTAAAAACACCAATAAAAACAGCTGCTTTGCCTGGCACACAAAGAAAATCCATACTTGGCATAACCCCATCAAACGCACGCAAAAAAACCCGGCTGAAAATACCAGACCGGGTTTTCTTAAGGTGAATGACCCTGCGCTTCAGGGGCACTACACGATCTCTTGCTTATTCGGCACTGATCGTATTGCGCAATACTCCGATGGCATCCACTTCAATCTCCACGATATCTCCCTCTTTCATGAACACGGGCGGATTGCGTTTGGCACCTACGCCACCAGGCGTACCAGTCACAATCACATCGCCGGCATTCAAGGGCAGGAAAGAAGAAATATAGGCAATCTGCCTTGGAATGCTGTGAATCAACAATTCGGTGGTGGTGCGCTGCATTTCCTGACCATTCAGGCGGGTAACCAGGGTTAATTCCTGATCAGGCTTGATTTCGTCTGAAGTTACCAGCCAAGGACCAAATCCACCTGTTTTCCAGAAGTTTTTGCCAGGAGTCCACTGTGAAGTAGCGGTTTGCCAATCACGGATACTGCCATCGTTATAGCAGGCATACCCGGCAATATGATCCCAAGCCTCTGCTTCCGAAATACGGCGGCCACCCTTGCCGATAACAATCGCAATTTCACCTTCATAGTCCAGCTTGACGGACTCCGGAGGCAAAACAATACTGTCTTTATGCGCAACCTGCGATTCGGCCACACGCAAGAAAATGGTGGGTGACTCGGTTACTTCACGGTTGGTTTCCTTGACATGATCTGCGTAATTCAGGCCAATACAAAAAATCTTGCCCGGGTTAGGAATAACGGGCAACAATTCCAGAGCCTCATAGTCCAAAGTGGCCGGATTGTTTTTTAGTGCGTCTTGTACCGGTGAAAGATCATTATTGCCCAACAGGCTGGCCAAGTCAGCAAAACGGTCCCCCAGCAATGGCCCCAGATCCAGCACTTTCTGCTCATCGGTAACGACGCCATACGTATTTTTGCCATTCAAAACAAAACTGATTAACTTCATATCCCTTCCTTCTTCCTGTTTCTATATTATTGAAAATAATTAAACCAAACTTTCTGCAATACTTAATGTGGCGGCCTCAAGCATGACTTTCATTTTTTGAAGATCAACCACATCAAAACGCGATATTTCCGCCACCAATGACATGGCTCCCCATACACCGGGCTGCCCCTGCTTTTCAATGGGCACTGCCAAAGCACCCAAATGGGACTCGAGCTCTCCGGCAGAATAATAAAACCCCTGTTTTTTAATTCCCTGATAATAAGTCCTGAAGCCATTCCAATCTTCCGGCATGCCGGCGTTTTTGAGCTCATTAATATGGCCATCATAAATTTTGCGCAACTGTCGGGAGGGCAAATGGGACAAAATCACCTTGGGTGCACCGCCTCGAAACAAGGGACGCGGCATGCCCCGGCCATAACTCAGGAAAGTTTTACCATCACTTTTTTCATGATGGGAATCCAGCACCCGGTCACCATAAAAAGCGGACAGGACACATTCAAATCCGGTTTTGGCCACCAGTCCCTGCATCAGCGGCACACTAGCCTGCAAGACGGGATCAGACTGCCGTACGTAATAATCCATAACCAGGATACGGGGACCAAAGGTGTAACAAGATTCAGATTGATGAGCAAGCCACCCTGCCTCTACCAGCATCTTCATGTAGCGATAACAGGTAGGAATGGAAACCTCCAGTTTCTGGGCTATATCCTCGACACTCCATACAGGTGTGGCTTCGGTAAAGAAATCCAGCACCATTAACATACGGGCCAGGCTGGAGGGGGATTTTTCACTCATCATAAAACCTTTCACTTAAGACACATCAGGACACTAACGACAACAACGCCTGTAATTGTGCCTCATTTTTACCCGTTCCCAGCACATAACGGTCTGGACGCAGCACAACAAATTCAGCATCTTTTTCAGCCAGCCAATTGCCAACCTCCTCGGTGTCTATTTCGACCGGCACGATATCAACACTTGCCGGCAAGAGGTCGCTTAGCCTGTTGAGCTGGTCTTTGTTCGTATGCACAATCGCAAAACGGTTACCCACCAGATCGTCAAGCGCAATGCCTGCCTTGTTTTTAGGCTGGAAAAACAATTGCCCTCCTGCTTGCCTCTGGGCATCCCACAACCCTTCACCCAATTGAGAAACCGGCATGAAAAATTCACGGCTGGCCTCTTCGCGGAATTTTCTGTCGCGTTCAGCTGCCTGTTCCGGATCAGTAGTCTGGATAATACTGCCAAGATAGACCGCCAGCCCAATCACTTCATGCACATGAGCAGAACGCTCGGTCTCATAGGTATCCAACAAGGCATCACTGGCCGAGCCACTAATAACCGCTTTAAGTTTCCAGTACAGGTTGGCTGCATCACGAATGCCAGCACACAAACCCTGGCCCAGGAAAGGAGGCGTTTGGTGAGCCGCGTCTCCGGCCAACATCAGGCGTCCCTTGCGCCAGCCTTGGGCAATCAAGGAATTAAAGGTATAAATAACCGCACGCTCCAGATCGGCCTGTTCAGGACGAATCCAGCGCTCCAGCATTTTCCAGATATTGTCAGGCTTGACCAATTCTTCCTGGTTATCGTCTGGCATTACCATGATTTCCCAGCGTCGACGGTTACCCACTACATTGCAATAAGTCATGGGACGTGCCGGATCACAATGCTGGATCGTGTAAGGCGGCAACTGGACATCCTGTTTAAGCAAAACGTCGAACACCAGCCATTGTTGACGTAAACCCAGGTTTTCCATGGGACTGTTCATGGTATTGCGCACCAGCGAACGTGCACCATCACAACCCACCACATATTTGGCCTGATAGTTTTCAGCCGTGTTGGTGATATGATTTTGTACTGTTAATACGACATGGCCGGCCTCTTCCACAATGCCGGTCAGTTCGGTTCTAAGCCGTACAGTCACATTTTCATGGCCAGCCACCTTTTCCCGCAATAAAACTTCCAGCTCGGGCTGGTGAAAATAATAATTGTTGGCACAACCATTGGGACCATTCTCGGCACTGCCTGCGCGAACCAGCAAGGTTTCACCTTCGGCATTCACAAAATGCATGCCATGAATGCCAGGCCGACTGATTTGCTGTACTTTTCCTTTAAGGCCCAGGCTTTGGAAAATACGCATGACTTCACCATCAAAATGAATCGCACGCGGTAATGGATAAATAGCGGCCTCACGATCCAGCACCAATACCTTCAAGCCTTCCTGGCCCAACAGACCGGCCAGTGTCGCGCCAACCGGACCATAACCAACGATCGCGACGTCATACAGTTCTTGTTCTGTCACCATATTACACTCCCATCAGCTTACGCATTTCTTCATGCCATTCGGTACGCAATTTGAATTTTGGATATTGGCGGGCGATTGCCTCTGCCTTGGCCATGATTTCTTCATCACTCAGCTCAAGATCGATAGGCTCACGCAAAGGCTGGTCACAATACCAGGGCGTATCCATGAAAATTTCCAACCGGTTGCCTTCCGGGTCACGGCAGTAAATGGATACCGCATTACCGTGCGTCACACACTGGATATCATTCACCTCATTATGTTTTTTCACACGCTCATAAAACCGGCGAAGATTATCAAGATTGGGCACACGGAAAGAAATCTGGTTAATCAGGTTGAATTGAAGGTTTTCAGGGCGTCCGGTTGCCAGGACAAGTTGATGATGCTCCGCAGGATCACGACTTAAAAAAACCAATTGGGTATGCCCCAGATCCCCTTTGTCAGTTTGGGTGAATTCAAATGTTTCCTTGTAAAAGGCACTCATTTTTTCAAGGTCTTGTACATAAATACCAAGATGGCTTAATGAAAGCTGAATATTGTCTTTGGCTTGCGTCATTATGTCTCCTAAATACAAATATCATTTAAAGATAATTTGATTAATATTAAGCAAAATTTATTTGATGTTTTTATTATATTATGATAATTTAACAAATATCAAGTTTTATTCGATTTTGTTTTGACAATTACATCCCTGAGGAGACATCCATGAGTTTGAACATCAACATACTGACAAAGAAAATTGCTATCGGCTTAAGCCTTAGCCTGATCGCTTTCAGTGCGCAAGCCGCTTACCCGGACCGCCCGATTCGCATTATTACGCCGTTTGCCCCAGGCACCGGCCCTGATACGAATGCGCGTGAAGTTGCCGCTGAGCTTCAGAAAAACCTGGGCGTCAGCGTAATTATCGAGAACAAACCCGGCGCTGCCGGTGCAATTGGCAATGCCGCCGCTGCCCAGGCAAAACCTGATGGATACACATTATTGATTGGTTCAACCAGTTCGCTGTCAATCCAGCCGCATTTATACAATAACAAAACCTATGATATTGAAAAGGATTTTGTGCCCGTCAGCCTGCTTGGTGTAATGAACACCGGATTGATTGCCAGCCCTACTGTAGCCGTTACCGATGTGAAGGATTTGATTGAGAAGCTTAAAAAAACACCAGGCCAATTCAATATTGCCAGCATGGGTGTTGGCAGCTACTCTCACCTTGCAGGGGAATGGTTTGGCTTTGACAGTAAAACCAAACCAGTTTTCATTCCCTACAGCACCACCAGCCCGTTTAGCGACTTAATGGCCGGTCAGGTGGATTTTCTATTTGATGCCCTGCCAGCAGCAGCCGGCGGCATTAAAACAGGCAAACTGAAATTACTGGCCATTACCGGCGATGAGCGCCACCCCAGTTTCCCCGAGGTTCCCACATTCAAAGAAGTCGGTCTGGAAGACTTTAGCCCATTTGGATGGCAAGGTTTGCTGGCGCCTGCAGGCACGCCCCCAGAAGCGTTGAAAGTACTGGGAGAAGCCATGCGTAAGGTGAACGATAACAAGGAATTGGCTGACCGCTGGGAAAAAACCTATATCGGTAAGCTGGTTGGCAGCACACCCGAAGAGTTCAAATCCTTCATTACTGAAGACAGCGGCAAATGGCAAAAAGTGATTAAACAAGCAGACATCAAACTGGACTGATTAGTATCTAAAGCGTCTTGTTTTATTCCGTATGCATTCCCACGCTAGAGCGTGGGAAAAATCTCACGAACGAATAAACCGGAAGCGCAGTCATCACCTTTCCGGGAAAAAATCAGGATTTATTGAAATCCAGGCTACTTTGCGGCTCCAGCTCTTCACTTAACGAAGGTTGTTCAGGCTCATAAGTCCGGGCCACTTCCAGATGCACGGTATCAACCGGTACACAGCAGCAAGGCAATACCTCGTTACGGGAAATAAAGGCAAGTGGATCAGAGATATACCTGACTTCACCGGAAATCAGCCGGGTCCGGCAAGACCCGCAATAACCCGAGCGACACTGATACTCTACTTCATGTCCTGTTCTTTCAAGCCCTTCAAGCAGAGTTTCACCTTCAAGCAAATCAAAACTGGTATCCAGTGTTGCGACAAGGGTCATAGCTCAAAATTTTGCAATGCATCAGTATTGATTTCCGCATCAATCTGACCGATTAGATAAGAACTGATTTCAACTTCCTGTGGTGCAACCTGTACATTGTCAGAAGACAACCACGCATTGATCCATGGGATAGGATTCTGCTTATTTCCGTCGAAGGCAGGTGCAAGGCCAACAGCCTGCATGCGCAGATTGGTAATGTACTCCACATACTGGCACAGGATATCCTTGTTCAGGCCAATCATGGAACCATCCCTGAACAGGTATTCGGCCCATTCCTTTTCCTGCAAGGCAGCCTTTTTGAACAGGTCAAAACATTGCTGCTCAAGCTCTTTGGCAATTTCGGCCATTTCAGGATCATCTTCGCCATTTCGCATAATGTTGATGATGTGCTGTGTGCCGGTTAAATGCAACGCCTCGTCACGGGCAATCAGCTTGATGATTTTGGCATTGCCTTCCATCAGTTCACGCTCGGCAAACGCAAAAGAACAAGCGAAGCTGACATAAAAACGAATCGCCTCAAGGGCATTCACCGCCATCATGCACAAGTAAAGCTTTTTCTTCAACTCACGCAAACTGACAGTAACGGTCTTGCCGCCAATCGTATGGGCACCCTCGCCCAATAAATCATAATACTGCGTCAGTTTGATAAGCTCGTCATAGTAAACTGAAATATCACGCGCACGGGCAAGGATATGGTCATTCACAACGATATCATCAAACACCGTGGAAGGATTGCTGATGATATTGCGGATAATGTGCGTATAAGACCGGGAATGAATCGTTTCAGAAAAAGACCAGGTTTCTATCCAGGTTTCCAACTCAGGGATGGAAACCAGGGGCAGCAATGCCACGTTAGGGCTACGCCCCTGAATGGAATCCAGCAGGGTCTGGTATTTCAGGTTACTGATGAAAATATGCTTTTCATGATCGGGCAACGCGGCATAATCAATCCGGTCCTGGGAGACATCCACTTCCTCGGGGCGCCAGAAAAAAGACAATTGCTTTTCGATCAGTTTCTCGAAAATCTCGTATTTTTGCTGATCATAGCGAGCCACGTTAACAGGCTGGCCAAAGAACATGGGTTCTTTCAATGGATCATTGGCTATCTGACAAAAAGTACTATAAGACATAATTTTTACTCTATTAAATGCACCGCTTAAATTTTGCAAGCACCACCGGCACAATCATCGGCACCCTGGTCAGCGGTTTGTGCATCTTCAGCACCATCGCGGGTATTTTGATAGTACAGCGTTTTAACGCCAAATTTATAAGCGGTTAACAAGTCTTTCAAAAGCTGGTTCATGGGCACGCGACCATTTGGAAAACGGGCCGGATCATAATTGGTATTGGCCGAAATTGACTGGTCAACAAATTTTTGCATGATGCCCACCAGTTGCAAATAACCGTCATTACCCGGCATATCCCACAGCAACTCATATTTGTCTTTCAGGCGATCGTATTCAGGCACAACCTGTTTCAGAATGCCGTCTTTGGATGCTTTCACGCTCACCAGGCCACGCGGTGGCTCAATGCCATTGGTAGCATTGGAAATCTGGCTGGAGGTTTCCGAAGGCATCAAGGCCGTCAGGGTGGAGTTGCGCAAACCATAAGTAACAATATCCTTGCGCAAGCCTTCCCAATCCAGATGCAGGGGCTCGTTGCAAATCGCATCCAGGTCTTTTTTATAGGTATCAATGGGCAAAATGCCCTTTGAATAGGTAGTTTCATTAAAGGCCGGGCAAGCACCATACTCTTTGGCCAGCGTTACCGATGCCTGCAGCAGGTAATATTGAATAGCCTCAAAAGTACGGTGTGTTAGCGCCTTGCCGCTGCCATCAGAGTACTTGGCATCGTTTTTGGCCAGGTAATAGGCGTAGTTGATGACACCAATACCCAAAGTGCGACGGTTCATCGTGGCAATTTGAGCCGCCTTGATCGGGTAGTCCTGATAATCCAGCAAGGCATCAAGGGCACGCACAACCAGGTCAGACAAAGACTTCAACTCATCCAGCGACTCGATCACACCCAGGTTGAATGCAGACAGGGTGCAAAGGGCAATCTCGCCGTTTTCATCGTTGATGTCATTCAATGGCTTGGTTGGCAAGGCAATTTCAAGACACAAGTTACTTTGGCGAACGGGGGCCACGGCAGGATCAAACGGACTGTGCGTATTGCAGTGATCGACGTTCTGGATGTAAATACGTCCGGTGCCCGCCCGTTCCTGCATCATGAGAGAGAACAGGTCTACCGCTTTTACTTTACGCTTGCGAATATCAGGATCGTTTTCATATTGTTCGTACAATTTTTCAAAACGGTTCTGGTCTTCAAAGAAAGCATCGTACAGGCCTGGTACATCTGAAGGAGAAAACAGGGTGATATCCCCGCCTTTTATAAGGCGTTGATACATGAGACGGTTGATTTGCACGCCATAATCCATGTGACGCACACGGTTCTCTTCCACACCACGATTGTTTTTCAACACCAGCAAGGATTCAACCTCTAGGTGCCACATAGGATAAAACAGGGTTGCCGCCCCACCACGCACACCACCCTGTGAGCAGCATTTAACCGCCGTCTGGAAATGTTTGTAGAAAGGGATGCACCCGGTGTGCTTGGCTTCTCCACCACGAATGGTGCTGCCAACCGCACGAATACGGCCCGCGTTAATGCCAATGCCTGCCCGTTGCGATACATAACGGACAATTGAACTGGTGGTCGCATTGATGGAGTCAAGGCTGTCACCACACTCAATCAATACACATGAGCTGAACTGGCGTGTCGGCGTACGGACGCCCGACATAATGGGTGTTGGCAGGGAAATCTTGAAGGTGGAAATGGCATCATAAAAGCCTTTCACGTACTGCAAGCGGGTTGCCTTGGGATATTTGGAAAACAGGCAAAGCGCAACCAGAATATAAAGAAACTGCGGGCTTTCATAAATTTCCTGGGTTACCCGGTTTTGCACCAGGTACTTGCCTTCCAGCTGCTTGACCGCTGCGTAAGAAAACGACATGTCACGCCAGTGGTCGATATAGGAATCGGCCTCGTCCAATTCTTCTTGAGTGTAATCCTCAAGGATATGGGCATCATACTTGCCCATGTCCACCATTTTAGTCACGTGATCAAACAGTTTGGGCGGATCAAACTGGCCAAAGGCGATCTTGCGCAAATGGAAAATGGCCAGGCGTGCGGCCAAATACTGATAATCAGGCGATTCTTCGGAAATCAGGTCGGCTGCGGCCTTGATGATGGTTTCGTGAATATCATCAGTACGGATACCATCATAAAACTGAATATGGGAACGCAACTCTACCTGCGACACAGAAACATGATCCAAGCCTTCAGCAGCCCATGCAACGACACGGTGAATTTTATCCAAGTTCAGGGGCTCTTTCTCCCCGCTACGTTTGGTGACTAATAGGTTCTTGTTCATCTGCTTTTCCGAAATAATTTTAACAACATTTTCCGCCTATCAACCTGTCTGATACAGGAATGCAAGCGGATGCTTTGGAGTGGATTTATAAAAATAAAACAGCCATCTTCATTGTATTTTATGAAAAAACAGTAAAGACAGCCATTAGATAAATTCTATATTTAGTTAGTGCTTTAGGGAGAACCACAATATATAGTATTTCAAAAACAATATCAAGTTCAAAAATGCGGCTTGAAAGCCTTAATATTCCATGTAGTTAATTGATAAAAAAGCCAATTTTTCCAACCATGAGATAAAAAAAATCATTGTAAAAAATTTATATTTTTTACTGTTCACGCCACAGTTTGACTGTCTGTAAACTGCTCAAAAGCCTGCCTTATGAAAGCTGAATCATTACAGGCCAACAAGCGATGATCAGACAAAGTCCGGCGCCACAGCCGCGAACCCTTCTGGCCATTGACCAGCCCAAGCATAGGCCTGACTGTCAAGCGCATAGGCACCCCCGCCGCAAGCTCCCTGTCGATATAAGACATCATAGCCTCAACAATGGCTTCATTGGAAAGAACGGCAACTTCAGGCCATAACAGCTGGCTGGCTTCACGTAGCACGTAAGGATCATGCCAGGCAGCACGCCCTATCATGACCCCGTCAAACTCGTTGGCCATAGCCTGCATTTGCTGCACTTCCTTAAGCCCGCCATTCAGGACAAACAGGGCATCGGGAAAGTCTTGCTTGAGTTGGCTAACCAAGTCATAACGCAAAGGCGGGATTTCGCGGTTATCTTTGGGGGACAACCCCTTAAGCACGGCATTACGGGCATGCGTAACAAACACCCGACAACCAGCATCATAGACTTTGCCAACAAAATCCCGAACAAAATCGTAAGATATATCGTAATCCAGCCCAAGGCGATGCTTGACCGTTACCGGCAAATCAACAGCATCCTGCATGGCCTTGACGCAATCAGCCACCAACTGGGGCTCTGCCATTAAACATGCCCCAAAAGCGCCTTTTTGCACACGCTCGGATGGGCAACCGCAGTTAAGATTGATTTCGTCGTAACCCCATTGCTGGCCTAAACGGGCACAATGCGCAAGGTCTTTTGGTTCACTGCCCCCCAATTGCAAAGCAACCGGATGCTCTTCGTCATTAAACCTCAGGTGCTTGGCAATATCCCCGTGAATCAGGGCACCAGTGGTGATCATTTCTGTATACAGCAAGGCCTTAGGGGCCAAAAGACGATGAAAGAAACGGCAATGACGGTCTGTAACATCAATCATGGGCGCAACCGAAAGACGCCATGGGGTATCAGCACGCGCATAAAGCCCCACTGGCGCCAATTTTTCCGGCTGTTTATTTTCGACCATTGTCATATAATTTTCTCGCTCTTACATCCAAAATAGCTTCACTGCTGGCATCCAGCAATCGTTTCAATTCATTAAACTTCTTAAGTACATCCGATTTATACACCACACCCAGCAAGATCGGCCTTTCATCTGCGCTTAAGACCGGCAGACGCTCACCACTGAAAGACACAAAATAGTCCAGCACTTCATCCAGTGTCATATCAGGATGTAACGCTGTCACATAAGACCGGTTAATCAGCTCTCCAGAAACAGGCGCCCGCAAGTCATTGCCCGACAGCAGAAAGCTGCTGATATCCTTATGGGCAATCACGCCTTGGTATTCGTTCATTTCATTCACGACATAAATAAAACGCACACCATATTCAATAAACATGTTCAGGGCATCCTGTACCGTTTGATTGTGCTTGATGACCGTACTTACCGGGCTCACCAGATTAGCCAACCTGAGCTGGCGCAGACGGTGACGCAATAGCAAATCTTTATCCCGCGACTCGGTCACTGCATACATGACTGCACCCGCTATGGATCTGGCCGTGAAATAGGAAAACACGCAAGCCAGCATAAGGGGCAGTATTATAGTATAACTATGCGTCATTTCAAAAATCATGATTATTGCCATTAAAGGTGCGCTGGTAGCCGCCGCCAGAAATGAGCCCATGCCCAGCAATACAAACAGCGCGGGATGGTCTGGCACCACAGGCAATAGCAAACTTAAAAGCTGTACAGACAACAGGCCCAAGGCACCACCCACAAACATCACAGGGGTAATTACTCCGCCAACCGCCCCCGACCCTACCGTAATCCCCGTAGATAAAACCTTGGTTAGCAATATCACGGCCACCGCCGACCAGGCCCAGGGCTCATGCAAAAAAGAATTCAGGACGCTATAGCCATTGCCAGCCACTCGGGGCTCCAGCAACGTAAACAAGCCCAGAACAAAGCCACCCAAGGCCAGCCGCAGCGGCAGCCCCAGGCCGGTTTTTTTGAACAGGCGCTTGGCATAATCAAGAAAGCGTAAAAACTGGGGGGCCAGCAAACCCGAAACAATGCCCAGGAAAATGGCAAAAACCAGGAAATGGGGAGAAACCGGCATCAGCTCGGGCAAGTCATACATGACATGGTAATAACCCAGCGTGCGCATGGTAATGTTTGCCGTTGCCGCAGACAGCAGCAACGGACCAAGGCTTTGCATGGACATGCTGCCCAAGACGATTTCCGCAACAAACAGCGCACCGGCTATCGGCGCATTATACGCCGCCGAGACACCCGCCGCCGCCCCGCAAGCCACCAACAATCGTAAAGAAACAACCTCAAAACAAAAAAAACGTCCGGTTGCCGAGGCCCCCATGGCGGCTAAGTGAATCATGGCGCCTTCCCGCCCCACCGATCCGCCGGTAGCAATCACGCTTAAGGAAGACAGGATCCTTAAAAACCCCTGCCGCAGTGACAGGTGCCCATTACCGATGGCAACGGCCTCCATATAGTCGGCATTGCTATCCACCTTGAGTTTGCTTCCCCACCACAAAAGCAGGCCGGCCACAAGGCCTCCCAGCGCAGGATAAAGAATTCGCTCAGGGGTTGACCAGCCGCGCGTGATCGAAACAATAGATCCCGACTGCCCCGACAGCAACAACTGGACCTGATGGATACCCCAGTAAAAAAAAATGGTAGCCATCGCACCCAGCACCCCCATTAGCAATGCCCATACCAGTAAAGCAGGCTGTCCTGAAAGCCATCGCGCCTGTTTGCATTGCTCCCTGAGTACACTCAGGCCTTTGCTGAAAATCATTGTCTGCTCAAGAAATGCCAGGATAAAAAAATCATTATATCCAAACATCATTTGGGATTATCAATACAAAGCCGATGGTTTATTTTTATATGTCTCAAATGAATGTATCATTCACCTTTCATCCTGGACTAAAATACAGGGCATCCGCGTTAACCTAATTATGATATATACCTGATATGGCTGTTTTTACGAATCTGACTACCTCTGAAGCCGAAGCATTTCTTGCTGAATATGAGCTGGGTGAGCTTGTTTCTTTAAGAGGCATTACAGCCGGCATCGAAAACACCAACTATTTCCTGAGCAGCACCCAAGGCGAATATGTACTGACCATATTCGAGGTACTTACACACGAACAGCTGCCCTTTTACATTGAATTAATGCATCATCTGGCCAGCAAGGGCGTGAAGGTACCCATGCCGCAAACACGCAAAGATGGCAAGCGCATAGGCACCCTGAAAAACAAGCCCGCTTCCATCGTTACCCGCCTGGCTGGTGGCTATGAGCCATCCCCTAGTGTAAACCACTGCATTATTGCAGCGCAAACCCAAGCCCAGGCACATCTTGCGGCAGTAGATTTTCCCATCAGGCAACCCAATTTGCGTGGCCTCAACTGGTGGCAAACGACCTATCCAAGCATCCAGCCTTTCCTGAACAATGATTTAAACCATCTTTACCAAACCTCCCTGGACGAACAAGTCCGCGTCCAGGAGTCGGCCCTTTGGCAAAACCTGCCCGAAGGCCCCTGCCACTGCGACATGTTCCGGGACAACGTGCTGTTTGACGGTACCTTTGAAAATCCAAGCATGGGTGGCGTGATTGATTTTTACTTTGCCGGTTGCGATAAGTGGATTTTTGATGTGGCCGTTGCTGTCAATGACTGGTGCATAGAACGCGAAACCGGTGCCTTTCTTGAAGAGCATGTAAAAGCCTGGCTGGCAGCCTATAACCGCATCCGTCCCTTCACCGATGCAGAGCGGCAGGTATGGCCTGTAGCACTCAGGGCCGCGGCCTTGCGTTTCTGGACATCTCGCCTGTATGATTTTTTCATCCCGCGGCCTGCACAAACCCTGAAACCGCACGACCCGACCCATTTCGAACGCATTCTTAAACTGCGCACCGATTCAACCATCCCACAATTGCCATAACCAATCATGCAAGCAGCCAAACTACCTTTCTCTGCAGGATTACAATGGGTTCAGGCAGCTTTTGCGCTGTTCAGGAAGCAGCCTCTGGCGCTGCTGGCAATCACCTTTATTATCAATTTCCTGAGCCAAATCCTCATCATTCTACCGCTCATCGGTTTGCCGCTGTTTATCATCAGCATACCCGTATCAAGCCTGCTCATGGTAACCGCCTGTCGCTCCATAGACAGCAACAATAAAGTGATTCCTGCAGAATGGGTCATGCCCCTTAAAAAGCCCGATGTGATACGGCGCCTGGCCGTCATTGGTTTTTTATACGCCAGCGTATTCGTTCTGATTACATTCATTTCGTTTTATCCAACCATGAGTGCCCTCAGCCATGAAGATATGGAAAAAATATCCAGGCTGCTCTCTGATCCTGAATACAAACTGACGCTGGATGATATCCCCAGTTTTTCCATCAGCATTTTTCAGTACGCTTTATGGGCAATACTTACATTTTTAACCGCCATTACCTTCTGGCATGTGCCTCAATTAATTGGCTGGGAAAACATGAGCGTTAAAAAAGCGCTGTTTTATTCACTGGTTGCTTCCTGGCGTAATAAACTTGCATTTATTGTTTATTTTTCTATTTGGGGCATTTTGTTTTATGTCAGCCAGTTTCTTCTTACAGACCTGCTGCTGCTAATGGGGCTTCCACTTGTACTGGTCGCGTTTATTGCCCAAATACTTGTAATGGTTATTGCCGTTAGCATGTATTGCGGTTTTTATTCCAGCTATATTGCCATTTTTGGCAAACCCAACGTTCGCACCATAGCGCCCTGATGTAAATAAGCCCTAACTTTCTGGGAGTCGTCATGATTAAAAAAATCATTATTTCCGGCCTTCTGGTTGGCTCATTAAGCGGCTGTGAGGGCATGAACACGGCTGGAATGTTTGATGCCGCCTCTTCCCTATTCCAGGCAGCCACCATAAATGATGCCGAAATCCAGGCACTGGCAGTGCAATCGCAAGTGCAACTGGACCAGCAAAATACGGTTGCCAGTGCCGACAACAGCTATACCAAACGCCTTAACAACATTACCCGCAACCTGCGCAGCTACAATGGCAAACCACTTGACTACAAGGTTTATCTTAATCCCGAAGTCAACGCCTTCGCATTACCCAATGGCAGCATCCGGGTTTATTCCGGCTTGATGGATAAAATGACCGATCCTGAATTACTGTTCGTTATTGGTCATGAAATTGGCCACGTCATGAATGGTCATTCCAAATCACAGGCACGCACAAACCTGCTTACCCTAGCTGCCCGTAAGGCTGGTGTAGCCAGCGGAAACTCACTGATTGCATCCCTGTCAGGAAATGAAATTGGCACTTTGGCTCATAACCTGGTTAATGCCCAGTATTCACAAACTCACGAACTGGAATCTGATACTTACGGCCTGAAAATCCTGCAGGAAAATAATTACGACAAATCCCACGCCGTATCGGCCCTGCGCAAACTTGGCGGCGGTGGCGGTGGATTTTTCTCCAGTCACCCCGATTCTGCCAAGCGGGCAGACCGGATAGAAAGTATGTAATAAGTGCCATCCATAAAAAAACGCTTCACAAGAAGCGTTTTTTTTATGGCATTAGCAGGGCAAAACAACCGGAAGGTTATTGTGCCCTGCCTATACGATACCTTAGAGGGCACCAACCAATTCAGGAACTGCAGTGAACAAGTCAGCGACCAGGCCATAATCAGCCACACCAAAAATAGGTGCTTCTGCATCTTTATTGATGGCAACAATAACTTTGGAGTCTTTCATGCCAGCCAGGTGCTGAATCGCACCGGAGATACCCACCGCAACATAAAGTTGTGGCGCGACAATCTTACCAGTTTGACCAACCTGCCAATCGTTAGGCGCGTAACCGGCATCAACCGCTGCACGTGAAGCACCCAGTGCTGCCCCCAGTTTGTCTGCCAGAGGATCAAGAATCTTGAAGTTCTCGGCACTACCCAAGCCACGTCCACCAGATACAATAATGGCGGCAGCCGTCAATTCTGGGCGATCGCTCTTCGCAACGTCACGTCCCACAAAAGAAGACAGGCCTGAGTCAGCAACCGCGTCAACGTTTTGTACCGCAGCAGAACCGCCTTCAGCGGCAACTGCGTCAAAAGCGGTCGTACGTACGGTAATGACTTTTTTCGCATCAGCGCATTCTACTGTTGCAATGGCGTTACCTGCATAAATAGGACGCTGGAACACATCAGCAGACTCTACGGCAATGATGTCTGAAATTTGGGCAACATCAAGTTTGGCAGCAACGCGGGGAGCCACGTTTTTACCAGATGCTGTGGCAGGAAACAGAATATGGCTGTAATTACCGGCAACGGCAATAACTTGCTCGGCAATGTTTTCAGCCAAAGAATCGGCCAATTGTGCAGCATCAGCCAACAAGACAGTGCTAACACCGGCTACTTTGGCGGCCTGGTCGGCAACAGCCTGAGCACCACTACCAGCAACCAAAACGTGAATGTCACCACCAATTTTTGCTGCTGCAGCAACGGTATTTAATGTGGCTGCTTTTAATTCTGCATTATCATGTTCAGCAATAACCAAGATCGTCATATTAAATCACCTTTGCTTCATTCTTTAATTTATCTACCAGGGTAGCCACATCAGGAACAGTAATACCGGCTTTACGTGCTGGCGGTTCTGTGACTTTTAGTGTTTTGATGCGAGGAGTCACATCAACACCCAGGTCTTCGGGTGTGAAGGTATCCAGTTGTTTTTTCTTTGCTTTCATGATGTTGGGCAACGTTACATAACGTGGCTCATTCAGGCGCAAGTCTGTTGTGATAATTGCTGGCAACTTAACTGAAATGGTTTCCAGGCCACCGTCAACTTCACGGGTAACCTTGGCGCTATCGCCTTCAATTTCAACTTTGCTGGCAAAAGTAGCCTGAGGCCAACCCAACAAAGCAGCCAACATCTGGCCGGTTTGGTTTGCATCATCATCGATAGCCTGTTTACCCAGGATAACCAGTTGAGCCTGTTCTTTTTCGGTAATTGCCTTAAGCAATTTTGCCACGGCCAAAGGCTGGAGTTCGACATCTGTTTGAACCAGAGCGGCACGGTCAGCACCGATAGCCATTGCTGTACGCAATGTTTCCTGGCATTGGGTAACGCCACAAGAAACGGCGACTACTTCTGTAGCAACACCCTTTTCTTTCAATCGAGTTGCTTCTTCAACAGCAATTTCATCAAAAGGGTTCATTGACATTTTTACATTGGCAATATCTACCCCAGTTTGATCTGATTTGACGCGCACTTTGACGTTATAGTCAACGACACGTTTTACAGGTACTAATACCTTCATCCAAGTATCTCCTAATATTGGCAACTTTACTGCCATAAACCAAAACCTTTCAATTCTACAATGTAGTTATGATAAAGGTAAGCTATTTTAATATAACTGACTATTTTTCTTTACTGAAGACCTGATTCAGCTTTCATAAAGAAGCCAGTGCCTTAATATGTGCAGTTACGCTCCGTCCCAATGCCGATAAACTGTATCCGCCTTCAAGAAAGCTGATAATTCTACCTTGTGCATGCCGGTTAGCTACATCCATAAGCTGTTTCGTAATCCACTCATAATCTTTTTCCACCAGATCCATCTGTCCCATTTCATCTTCCCGATGGGCATCAAAACCCGCGGATATAAGCAGGAGCTCGGGTTGAAAATCATCCAGGACAGGCAACCATTTGTTCAGGACAATATCCTTGACCACCTCATTCTTGGTAAAGGCAGGTACCGGTGTATTGAACATATTGGGTGCAACCTCGGTTAAACCGCAATTAGGATACAACGGATACTGGAAAAAACTGCACATGATGACATGTGGATCATTTTTAAAAATATCTTCGGTGCCATTTCCATGATGCACATCAAAATCAATCACGGCAATTTTTTTCAAGTGGTACTTTTCAATGGCATAACTGGCGGCAATGGCCAGGTTGTTGAAAAAACAAAAACCCATGGCCCGGCCACGTTCGGCATGATGTCCAGGTGGCCTGACAGCACAAAAAGCATTAAGCGCATTGCCCGCCATAATTTCATCAACCGCCAGAAGACCCGCTCCTGCCGCAGAATAAGCGGCCCGCAAAGTATGCGGATTCATGCTGGTTTCTTCATTGTCTATATTGAAATACCCTTCCGGAGGCACGTGCTCTTTGAGATAAGCTAGATATTCGGGTGTATGTACCCTTAACACATCGGCATCGGAAGCATTGGGGGCATCAAGATGCCTTAGGCACGGTGACACACCACTCGCCAGCAAACGGTCATTAATTTCATCCAGGCGGGCAGGCGCCTCGGGATGCCACTTTTGCATCATGTGCAAACGACAGTTTGGATGTGTAATATATAAAGTCTCCACGCTCAACTCTCTGATTGAATATCGTTTTAGCTAAAAATGCTGCCATTTATCTTGCTGAATCATTACAATCTAACATATTTCTTTCAAATGCATGCTCAACCCTTACATTTGAACCCAAATCAAAGCCAGCACGTCATAAACCCCCTTAAACCGCGCCTTACTGCAAACAACCATACCGAATCCTGATGTTAAAAACCAGAAACCCAATCTTGCTTGCCCTGAGCTCCTTAATCTTGACAGCGTGCGCAGGCGCCCCCATAGAGCCAACAGGCAAAACCACAACCCGCCCCACAAATACCTCTGCCGCTTCAGCAAAAACCGGCTGGGAAGTCGAAAACTCAGCATTATCTGCCAACCCATCACTGTTTACCAAACAAGTGTCCCAGCGTTACGGCATCCCTGAAGCTTACATAAAAAACCTGCTTGACCAAGCCCAATATAACGAAAGAGTTGCCAATCTTATTATGCCGCAAGGCCCTAAAGGGCGTATTAAACGCGTCTGGCCCAGTTACCGGGCCCGATATGTGGAACCGGTTCGTTTACGGTATGGCACCGAATTCTGGGATGCCAATCGCAGCGCACTTAACCAGGCGGAACGCCAATACGGTGTACCTGCCGCCATTATTGCCGGCATTATTGGCGTAGAAACGGTTTATGGCCGTTACATGGGTTCATTCCGCATGCTTGATGCCCTGTATACCCTTGGTTTTAACCACCCAGATGCTTCGCGCCCAGAAAAAAGCCAAATGTTCAGAAACCAACTGGCAGCCCTGATTAACCTTGATTACCAAGGCAAGCTTAGTGCCTTGCGCGAAGAAGGCTCTTTTGCCGGCGCAACCGGCCTGCCCCAATTCATGCCAATCAGCATTTTGCACTACGCCATTGATGGCGACAAAAATGGCAAAATAGACTTACGCAGCAGTCAGGAAGACGCCATTATGTCAGTCGCCAACTTCCTGGTAAAACACGGCTGGCAAAGCAATACCCCGGTGTTTGCCCCCATTCGCCTGCCTGCCAATGCCGCTGGCCTGGTTGATGGCGGACTGGAGCCCTACTTAAGCTGGTCACAATTGCAATCTTCGGGTGCATCACTTAGTGGTAACAGTAACAACAACTGGAAATCAGGCAAGCAGCTTGGCGTCATCAATCTACCCGATGAAATTCGAGGACAAACCGAATACCGCACCGTCACACCCAACTTCTTTGCCATCACCAAATACAACCGCAGCTACTTCTATGCTACCGCCGTTGCCGATCTAGCCCAGGCACTGGCCCAAAAACAGCGCAGCAAGGGTTATGCGGTAACCTACCCTTAGCACCCCCGGACTCAAGCGCAAGCAAGGTGGCACCCTGCTTGCTGCCCTTAGGCAGAAAAAAACAGAATAAAATCAAATGCTTGTATTTTAAAGAAATGAGTGCCTCGCATCCTATCCTGCGAGACACCCAAACGGAGCCTTTACAAGCTGAAGTTCAATCCTGCTTGCTTAGTGTGTGGCAAACTGGGCTTCTTCGGTAGAGCCAGTCAGGGCTGTTGTAGAAGATTGGCCACCTTCAATGATTTGTGTAACCGCATCAAAATAACCGGTACCCACTTCACGCTGGTGTTTAACCGCAGTGAAGCCCATGTCTGCTGCGGCGAACTCTTTTTGTTGCAACTCAACAAAGGCACTCATTTGACGACGTGCATAACCGTGAGCCAACTCAAACATGCCGTAGTTCAGTGCATGGAAACCAGCCAAGGTGATGAACTGGAATTTATAACCCATGGCACCCAGCTCTTTCTGGAATTTGGCGATCGTAACGTCGTCAAGGTTTTTCTTCCAGTTGAAAGAAGGTGAGCAGTTATAAGCCAGCAATTTTCCTGGGAACTGTTTGTGAATGGCTTCGGCAAATTTCTTGGCATCATCAAGATTTGGCGTAGAAGTTTCACACCACAACAGGTCTGCGTAAGGGGCATAAGCCAAACCGCGGGAAATGGCCTGGTCAACACCAGCACGGGTACGGAAAAAGCCTTCTACGGTACGCTCACCAGTAATGAATTCACGGTCGTTTTCATCAATATCACTGGTGATCAGGTCAGCAGCATCTGCGTCGGTACGAGCCAACAACAAGGTAGGAACGCCCATCACGTCGGCTGCCAGGCGTGCTGAAACCAGTTTAGCAACGGCATCACGGGTTGGAACCAGAACCTTGCCACCCATGTGGCCACATTTTTTCGCGGCAGCCAGCTGATCTTCAAAGTGAACGCCAGAGGCGCCTGCCTCGATCATGGATTTCATTAATTCATAAGCATTCAGGACACCACCGAAACCGGCCTCGGCGTCAGCAACGATAGGCGCAAAGTAATCGATGAAACCTTCATCACCTGGCTCTTTGCCTTCCATCCATTGAATCTGGTCACAACGGGTTAAAGAGTTGTTAATACGACGAACAACACTTGGAACCGAGTTAACCGGATACAGGGATTGGTCAGGATACATCTCACCCGCAATATTGGCATCACCGGCTACTTGCCAGCCAGAAAGGTAAATGGCTTTAAGGCCGGCTTTCACTTGCTGCATGGCCTGGTTACCGGTAAGTGCACCCAAAGAATTAACAAAAGGCTCGGTGTGCAATAAATTCCACAGCTTCTCTGAACCACGACGGGCCAGTGTGTATTCCTGTTGCTGGGAACCTTGCAGCCTGACAACATCTTCTGCGCTGTAATTGCGCTTGATGCCCTGCCAGCGTGGATTCTCTGCCCATTCTTTTTGCAAGTTACGGATTGCGGTTTCACGATTTGACATATCTGTCTCCTGAAATAAGTGAAAAATAAAGATAAAAAATTGCGAATCAGTTGAATAAATTCTATCCTTTTGCGGCAGCGCAAAACACACTTGTATCTTATATAAGACTATTTATTTTATTCTTATAATTCAATTATTTATAATTTTAATTTTATATTATGAAACTATTTTTTTGTTTGTGAAATTATTTTTTCAACACTGCAACATCATAATTTCATATTGTGAAATACAAAATTCACCATATAAAAAAATACTGAACAAAGCCGGGCTATGAGCAACATTGGCAAGCCATAAAAAAAACACCGCCACAGCGGTGTTGTAAAAATGAAAAAAAAGAAAACCTAAAAGCAAGACCAAAATTGGTTGGACAGGGTAACAAACAGGCTGGGCTGTGTATACATGACAAATACCAACGCCAGCGCCAGTAATACCCCACTATAAGCAAGCAATTTTTTCAAGGTTGGATTCATGTGGTTTTTACTCCTGGACTAACTGGCTGTGGCAGTACGCACAATAGCATGTTCTTTAACCGGTAAATTCATGGCGGTGGCAAAAACACTAAGCCCGATGGCCAAATACCACACCGGATCATAGCTGCCATATATATCGTACATGATACCGCCCAGCCAGACACCCAGAAAAGAGCCAATCTGGTGACTGAAAAAGACAAATCCGCCCAGCATGGCAAAATGCTGGATACCAAATATTTGTGCCACAATGGCATTGGTGGGCGGTACCGTAGACAGCCAAAGCAATCCCATTACCGCCGAAAACACGTACACACTGACGGGTGTTAATGGCGCCATCAAAAAAAGAATAATGGCGATCCCGCGAATCGTATAGATACCTGCCAGCAAATATCGCTTGGGATATTTTTGTCCCAACAAGCCCACTGCATAAGTGCCAAACACATTAAACAGCCCAATCAGGGCAAGCGCATAGCTTGCCACCTCTGGCTGCATCCCTGCATCTTTCAGGTAACTGGGCATGTGGACACCAATAAACACAACCTGGAAGCCACATACAAAATAACCCGCAACCAGCAAACGGAAACTGGGGTAGGCAAAAGCCTCTTTGATGGCAGGAATAATACCCTGCCGTGCAACATGCGCAACACTCGTCATCGGAGAAGGCTCACGCAATCCTATTCCCAAGGGAATAATCGTCAAGGCCAAGCCACTTAATACGACCAACGCAATTTGCCAATCGAAAAAGTCAATCAGGAAGTTTTCTACCGGCACCATTAAAAACTGGCCAAAAGAGCCAGCCGCCGCGACAACACCCATGGCCCATGAACGACGGTCAGCCGGAATATTACGGCCTATGACACCAAAAATAATCGCATAGGTAGTACCTGACTGCGCCATGCCAATTAAAAAACCGCTGGACAGCATAAAACCCAAGCCAGTGGTTGAATAAGCCATTCCGAGCAAACCAAACGCGTATAAAACGCCGCCCAGGATAATTACCTTGACCGCACCGAACCGGTCTGAAACCATCCCGGCAAAAATACCCGTAAAGCCCCATACCAGGTTTTGCATGGCCAGGGCAAATGAAAAAGTTTCCCTGTCCCATTCATTTGCCTGGGTGATGGGCTGCAACCACAAGCCAAAACCGTGACGGATTCCCATGGACATGGTGACGATAAATGCACCACAAAACAACAGCGGCGCCATTGTGAGGACTTTTTGTTTTTCTGTTTGCATGGCCGTCATTACAATCCTTTTACTTTTGCACAATATGCAACCCAAAATGCAGCCGCAACGGCCACGAAAGAAGCCAGTCCGGCGCCAATCCATGGCCCGGAAAACTGCCCGTAATCAAGCATGACGCCATAGGCAACAGGCCCCAACGCAGAACCGATATCCATGCCTGAATAAACTAATCCGTAGGCCGAGCCCATCGCCCCCTTGGGCGCTACCCGCCTGATAAGCATATCGCGCGAAGGTCCTGCCAGACCAAACAGGAAACCGGCTACACACAGGCCAAATATTGCGAAAGAAGAAGGAACCAGACCCGTGGCCAATAATAAAAATACCAGCCCGGAAGAAAACAAGGCAACCCCGACAATTTTTTCAGTCTGACGCGTCGTGCCGGCCAGAAAACCGCCAGCCAGCAAACCCGCCCCTGCTGATAACATATACAGCGACAATGCCGTACTGGCCACTTCCTTGCCAATGTCATACAAGGCCCCCATGATAGGCACCGTAAAATTTTGTACCGATGACATGGCCACTGTGCCACATGCAAAAAAAACAAATGCTCCCCACAAGGCCGGATTCTTGAGAAGAAACAGCAGCTTTTGGGAAAAATGCATGGTTTGCTGGGCCTCAGCCGGGTTAAGCTGCTTAACATGCCTTACGGGTGCAATCAGTTCGGCTTTAATGAACGTCAGCAACAGCAAAAGCAGCAACAAAACACCTGCAGCCGCAGCCGCGATGCGCCATGAACCTGTGACAACGATCATAAATGTCATGAAAACCGGCGTAAATGCCCACCCCAGATTTCCTGATACACCATGCACGCTGAAAGCATGTCCCAGCCGCTTTGGTCCAACATGCTGATTGAGAAGGGAAAAATCTACGGGATGAAACACAGCATTACCCATGCCACCAATCATGGCGGCCAAAAGTAATACCGAATATCCCGGCGCTACGGCAATCAGGAAAGCGGAAACCGCCATAAACGCCAAACCGAACCGCAACACCGGCCGGCCACCTTTTTTATCCACAATAAAACCCGAACTGGCCTGACCCAACATGGAAACCACAAAAAAAACGGTGGTCACCAGCCCAAGCTCTACAAAGCTATAGCCAAACTCATGATTAAGGGAAATATACAGGGAGGGCAGCACCAACTGAAAAAAGTGGGAGCCGGCATGCACCAACCCGATCAGGGAAATGATTTGCCAATCACGGCTTGCCGATTTTTTTTCATCCTGACATGTGTCTGGAGATAATACATTCGTGTTCATGTCTCAAATTTATTTTGTTTTTTTAAAAAATTAACCACCCTGGTGCGAGTGGTTAATTAATTCTTTCAAGTAGCCTTTCAGGCCTGTTTTCGGATAATGGGCCATGCCTTGCGCATGTAATAAAACATGGACCACACGGTTAAAATAGCCGCCACGTAAATAAGCACCTGCCCCACTTGGTAAAATGGAATACCCTGCCAGGTTTGGGCAAACATCAAACAGGGAATCGCAACCATTTGTGCCGTGGTTTTCAGCTTGCCCAGCCAATGGACGGCCACACTGTCACGGGCTCCTATGGTGGCCATCCATTCACGCAACGCAGAAATGGTAAGCTCACGACCAATGATAATTAGTGCAATAAATGAATCAAGACGGCTTAAATCAAGTAATATGAGCAATGCCGCGCAAACCATGAGTTTGTCAGCCACAGGGTCTAAAAACGCCCCAAAGGAAGAGGTCTGGTTCCAGCGCCGGGCAAGCCAGCCATCAAACCAATCGGTTAGCGCCGCCACAATAAAAGCAATGGCACCAATCGTATCGCGCAGATGAACACCCATCCACTCGGTTGGCAGGTAATACAGGGCAATGACCAGCGGGATCATCGCAACCCGCATCCAAGTCAAAATAATGGGTAAATTCATTGTTTTCATAAAGTGTAATCCTACCACTATCTTAGTGATTCGTAGATACGTTCTGCCAAAGCCTGTGAAATTCCTTCCACTGACCGTAAATCATCAATACTGGCTGATGCCACGCCAGAAAATCCGCCAAAGCGGGCCAACAGCTTTTGCCTGCGTTTCATACCCACCCCTTCAATTTCCTCGAGCCTGGATACATTACGGGTTTTGGCACGCTTGGCCCGCATGCCGGTAATGGCAAACCGGTGCGCTTCATCACGCACTTGGGCCACCAGCATCAGGGCAGGAGACCCCAATCCCAATGCGACCGGTACACGGCCATCGGTAAACACCAAGGTTTCCAAGCCAAGTTTACGCCCTTCTCCCTTGGCCACGCCCACAATCACGCTGGTATCCAGGCCAAGCTCCTCAAATACCTGACGGGCAATTTCCACCTGCCCCTTGCCTCCGTCAATTAACACGACATGGGGCATCGGTGATTCTGCATCGGCCACCCTGGAAAAACGGCGCTCAAGCACCTGGCGCATGGCGGCATAATCGTCACCCGGGGTAATACCCGCAATATTGTACCGACGATAATGCGATGGTTGCATGTCATGATGAAGATAAACCACGCATGAGGCCTGAGTAGCTTCGCCAGCCGTATGGCTGATGTCGAAACATTCAATACGCATTTCATCCAGCGCCTTTTCATCAGTATCCAACCCCAGCAACTCTGCCAGGGCCAGCGTACGCGCTGCCTTTGCCGTAGATTCGGAAAGAACCCGGGTTAGCGCCAGGCTGGCATTTTTCATCGCCTGTTCCAGCCAGGCTTTCTTGACGCCCTGTACCCGCGTCTGCAAACGGACTTTCACCTTGCCACCGGCATGCTCATTAAGCATGTCCAGCAGCTCGGGCTCAGCCAAAGGGTGGGAACAAATCAACAAGGGAGGCATCACATTATCAAGATAGTGCTGGGCCACAAAGGCATTTAACACATCAGAAGGCGTATCGCCATCGGTCTGGGCAGGAAAAAAAGCCTTGTCACCCAGATGACGGCCACCACGCACCATGGCCAGATTGACACAGACCTTGCCACCCAGCATTTCTACCGCAATAATATCAACATCACCACCACCCGCCTCTTCCATGGATTGCTGGTGCAACACGGTGGCCAGGGCATGCATCTGGTCACGCAAAACGGCCGCCTGCTCAAACTGCAGGTCATCGGAAGCCGCCATCATGCGTTTTTCGATATCACCAATCACGTCACTGGCCTGGCCATCAAGAAAGCGCACCGCTCTTTCAACATCCTGGTGATAAGCCTCTTCAGGCTGGGCCTGTACGCAAGGCGCCGAACAGCGCCCGATCTGGTGCAGCAAACAGGGACGGGAGCGATTGGTAAATACCGTGTCTTCACAAGTGCGCAAACGAAACACTTTCTGCAGGATCTGAATGGTTTCCCGTACCGCCCAGGAGTTTGGATAAGGACCGAAAAAACGCCCTTTCTTGCTAGTACTGCCACGATAGTAAACGATCCGCGGAAACCGGTGATCGCTGATCATTAAGTATGGATAGGACTTGTCGTCCCGAAACAGGATGTTGTAGCGCGGGCGCAGTGACTTGATCAGGTTGTTTTCCAGGATCAAGGCTTCGGCCTCGGAGCGCGTAACAGTCACTTCCAGCCGCACCACACGGGCTACCATGTGGGCAATCCGCGGACTGGACGGGGTTTTCTGAAAATAGGAAGAAACCCTTTTTTTCAGGTCACGCGCCTTACCCACATAAAGCACTACATCATTTTCATCCAGGTGCCTGTAAACACCCGGCAAATGAGGCAAGTCATTCAGAAACGATTTTATGTCGAAAGGCTCGGGCATCTTGGTACCGCTTATTCAATTGCAGGGCTTCCCAATTCATGAAAGGCGTTGAAGGCATCAGGTGCTGGATCCGCTGAACAGACTGGCTGGAAATGGAAAATTCCAGCCGTTCCAGCAAATCATCGGCCAGATCCGGGCGGTTGCAAACCAGCACCATATCACATCCGGCCTGCAAGGCTGCCTGCGCCCGCGCTACGATATCACCCGCAACCGAAGCGCCTTCCATGGTAAGGTCATCAGAGAATACAACTCCATTATAAGCAAGTTGCTGGCGAAGAATTTCCTGCACCCATTTACGCGAAAACCCGGCTGGTGAGCTGTCTACCTTGGGATAGATAACATGGGCAGGCATGACCGCGGGTAATACCATATCACCTAACCATTGGTAAGGCATGACATCTTCGTTCAGGATTTCGTCCAGGGAACGCTCATCAACCGGAATGGCCAAATGGGAATCGGCTTCAACAAAACCATGGCCCGGAAAATGCTTGCCACAGGCAGCCATACCTGCCAATGAAAGCCCCTGAATAATAGCCCGTGCCAATGTAGCAACTACTTTGGGATCTCGGTGAAAAGAACGATTGCCAATCACCTGGCTAACCCCATAATCCAGATCAAGCACCGGTGCAAAAGTGAAATCAACGCCACAAGCACGCAACTCGGCCGCCATCACATACGCCAGTTCGGTAGCAACACGAAGGGCCTGCTGCGGACTTTGCTCCCAGTACCGGCCCAGTTCACGCATGCTGGGCAAATGAGTAAAACCATTGGTTTTAAAACGCTGCACCCGTCCGCCCTCATGATCAACGGCAATTAACAGGGGTGCTTGCCGGCTTGCATGAATGTCACGGGTAAGCGCCTGCAGCTGTTCCGGGCTTTCATAATTGCGGGAGAATAAAATAACCGCCCCCACCAAGGGATGGCGCAAACGTTCTTTTTCCTGGCTGGTAAGCTCCAAGCCCTGCACATCAACCATAACTGGTCCGGGCGGTAATAAAGGCACTGCCAATGACTGCATTTTTACTGTCCTTTTTTTGACTCAACCAGGACAAATGCCATGGCCAGATCAGATTCGTCGGTAACGGAAACATGTGCCGTCCCGAACCGTTGTTCATACCAATGTTTAAGCGGCTCGGCCAACACCACCATGGGTTTGCCGCTGGGCGCATTGAGGGTTTGCATACCAGACCAATACATGGGCATGCGCATGCCCAGCCCGATGGCCTTGGAAAAAGCCTCTTTGGCGGCAAAACGGGTGGCCAGGAAACGAATGCCCCGGGCTGGATCACGCCGGTAGCGCCCTTCAAACTTGAGGATTTCTTCAGGCCCCAAAATACGCCTCGCAAAGCGCATGCCAAAACGTGCATAAGACGCCTGGACCCGGTGAATGTAGATCAAGTCTGTACCAATTCCGGCTATTCCCTGCAGGCCATCCTGCCCGACTAATGTATTCATGTCTTAGCCAATGCCCCTATAGGTTTACAATTTAATGAAGTGTTCCCGATAGTACTTCATTTCCTCAATCGACTCGTGAATATCCGCCAGTGCCTCATGCTTGCTTTTCTTGGCAAAGCCTTTGTAAACTTCGGGCCGCCAGCGACGGGAAAGTTCTTTCATGGTGCTGACATCCAGGTTGCGATAATGAAAATACTGCTCAAACCGGGGCATGTACTTGAACATGAAACGGCGGTCCTGGCTAATGGTATTGCCACATAGCGGTGATGCACCTTTAGGGACATATTTCGACAGGAATTCAATCAAAATATCTTCCGCCTGCGCTTCTGTTAAAGTGGAGTCTTTAACTTTTTGAATTAATCCGCTTTTACCATGGGTGGACGTATTCCATTTATCCATGGCATCTAATACACTATCAGGTTGATGAATGACCAAAACAGGCCCTTCTGCAACAATAGTCAAATCCGGTTCGGTGACAACAACGGCTATTTCCAGAATTTTTTCTTTTTCTGGATCAAGGCCGCTCATTTCCATATCCAACCAGACCAGACGCAAGTCATTTACTGCCATTTTCATTTATCCTTAATACTGAGTTTCGCTATTTTCGCACAGAGCAATCATTAACATATGACAACTACGCTGTTTACACTCTTATTTATCCTGTTTCTTGGTATTGAAACCATTGTCAAGCTATGGCTTTCAAATCGACAAGTACGTTATGTCAGCCAACACCGCAATGCTGTTCCCGCAGAATTTTCTGAAAAAATCAGCCTGCACAGCCACCAGCGGGCAGCTGATTATACGGTTGAACGCATGAAACTGGGGATGACAGAGTGGATATGCGACGCAATGGTACTGGTCGGCTTCACCTTGCTAGGTGGTTTGCAGTTGCTAGACCTCTTCCTGCGAGAACAATTTTCAGGAGACATGTGGCGCCAATTGGTACTACTGGCTTCGGTCAGCATTATTACCGGCCTGCTCCACCTGCCCTTCAGTTTATGGCGCCAGTTCAAGCTTGAAGCCAAATACGGCTTCAATCGCATGACCCTTAAACTGTTCATTAGCGATTCCATCAAGGGAATTATTATCAGCCTGATGCTTGGCCTGCCGCTCATGGCCGCCATTTTATGGCTAATGGCCGAAGCGGGCAATGCCTGGTGGCTTTGGGCCTGGGCACTTTGGGTCGGGTTCAATGTACTGATCCTGTATTTATTTCCTACCTTTATTGCGCCAATGTTCAATAAATTCACCCCGCTGGATAATCCAGAGCTGGCAGAACGCATCAACAAACTGGCTGCCCGCTGCGGTTTTACCCTTAACGGCCTGTTTGTGATGGATGGCTCAAAACGCTCGGCTCATGGCAACGCTTACTTTACCGGCTTTGGCAAATCACGTCGCATCGTGTTTTTCGATACGCTGCTCAACAAGCTTAATGGCCCCGAAATTGAAGCGGTACTTGCTCATGAACTGGGTCACTTCAAGCACAAGCATATTATCAAGCGGATGCTGATCAGCTTCTTTATTGCCCTGGTGTTTTTTGCCATCCTGGGTTATGTCAAGAACACCATTTGGTTTTACGAAGGACTGGGAGTCATTCCTGCAATGGGACGCAGCAATGACGCATTGGCACTACTCCTGTTTTTCATGGCTGTGCCGGTATTTACCTTCCTGCTGTCGCCATTGTCCAGCTGGTTTTCCCGCAAAGACGAATTCCAAGCCGATCAGTATGCCAGCCAACAGGCCGAAGCCCAGTCCCTTGTTTCTGCCTTGGTCAAACTTTATGACGACAATGCCGCTACCTTAACACCCGACCCGGTACATTCGGCCTTTTATGACAGTCATCCGCCGGCTTCTGTACGCATTCGGCATTTATTAACCGGCGCAAAGGTGTAACCACGATGAAAGGACGCGTTATTTCCGCTCATGGACGACATTACCACGTTGAGCTTGAAAACGGACAAATACGGCAGTGCTACACACGGGGAAAAAAAACCGGTATTTGTGTGGGTGATTTTGTACGCGTTCAACCTCAAGGAGAGGATGAAGGAAGCATTGAAGAAACACTGGAACGGCAAAACCTGCTCTACCGCTCGGACGAAATGCGTTCCAAGCAGTTTGCCGCGAATGTAGACCAGTTACTCATTGTGGTAGCCACCGAACCGGTTTTTTCCGATGATCTTACCGGACGCGCCCTGACCGGTGCCTGGAGTGCAAACATCAGCCCGATTATCCTGCTGAACAAATGCGACCTGACCAATGGCCTGGCCCGTGCGCAGGAATCACTTCAAACTTACCGTGAAATGGGCGTTCCCATCATTTCATGCAGCATTCATGAACCCGAACAATTAAAACGGGATCTATTGCCATTACTGAAAGACAAAACCAGCTTGCTGCTTGGGCAAAGCGGCATGGGCAAATCCAGCATTTTAAATGTACTTATTCCACATGCCAGGGCTCATACCCAAGAGCATTCAATAGCATTGGGAACCGGCAAACACACCACGACCAGTACGCGGCTGTATCATTTGCCCGACCAAACGGGTTGCCTCATTGACTCACCGGGTTTTCAGGCATTTGGCCTATACCACTTGACACAAACAGAGATTGCGAATGGCTTCCCCGAATTCAAGGAGCATATTGAGTCATGTCGTTTTTATAATTGCACCCATTTGCATGAACCAGGATGTGGCGTGCTTGCCGCCCTTGAAGAAGGCAAGATCAGCAGAAAACGCCATGAACTTTATGAACGAATCCTGCTTGAAAACCAGTCTGCAACGCGTTACTGATTTTATCGAACGCATATTTAACGGCTAAGGTGCATTATCGGAATAGCCCGATAATGTGCTACTTGCCATGTAAAGCCAGGCTGCCGCTATCAACTCGCCCAACTGTTAAACGAAGCCAAAATAGCCTGAATACCGGCTTAAATAGCCGCCTGACGCAGGCGATGGTACAGGTTCCTGATAACCGATGCAGTTGCGCCCCAGATAAAATAGGAATTCCATGGCATTGAAAAATAATTGCGTACCGTGCCATCAGGCAGTTTCGCATTATGTAAACGGTGGTTACGTGGATCCATTAAAAAAGACAGCGGAACATAAAACACTTCTTCCACCTCATTGCTGTCTGTACGAATTGAAAAACCCTCATCAACCCAACCTACATACGGCTTCATTAGAAAACCCGTACCGGTAAAAAGATCTGGCAACTGGCCCACCACTTCAATGCTGGAGGCCGGAATACCGATTTCTTCTTCGGTTTCACGCAAGGCAGCCTCTTGGGCAGAAGGATCACTTTCTTCCACCCGGCCTCCTGGAAAGCTGATTTGCCCGGCATGTTTTTTGAGGCGTGAAGAACGTCTGGTTAAAATGACATGGATTTCACCGTTAACATAGACCAGTGGTAACAGGACAGCTGCATCAATATACGCTTGATTCTCGATGAACTTCGCATCATTCCAGTCGTGCAACAAGGACTCAGCCTGCCAGACAAAGCGATGATCAAATGCCTTGAGAAATAAATCAGGTGTCAGCAAGGAGCCCGGCACAGGTGACAGGTTCTCGCTAGCCGGGGACCAAGGCTGAATGACGGGATCGAAAGGCAGTATTATTTTTTTTCTGGGCCTGAGAATTTCTTTCGACAAATAAAAGTCCTTTGGAAATAAAAAAAGCACCTATAAATATAGGTGCTTTTTTATTCAGAAACAACTGAATTTCATAAAAGAATGAAATTTATGCTGCTACTGTTTTACGAACCAGTTTTTCTTTAATACGAGCAGCTTTACCAGAACGGTTGCGCAAGTAGTACAGTTTGGCACGACGTACATCACCACGACGTTTTACTTCGATAGAAGCAATCGTAGGAGAATACAACTGGAATGTACGCTCTACGGCTTCGCCAGAAGAAATTTTACGTACGGTGAAAGCTGAGTTCAGACCGCGGTTACGCTTGGCAATAACAACACCTTCGTAAGCCTGTACACGTTTACGTGTACCTTCAACCACGTTTACGTTAACAATAACAGTGTCACCAGGTGCAAATTCAACAACAGGTGTACCGCCAGTCAGGCGATCAATCTCTTCTTTCTCGAGTTGTTCGATAAGGTTCATGAGAACTCCTTAAATCATCATACGCGACTAAAAACTGATACAAAGCATTTGTTTTTATGCCGTACTTGCAAGTAACCCTTTACCCGCAAAGCCGCCAGAGGATGAATACAATAAAGCAGAAAATTATATATCTTAAAATGGTTAAATACCAGTGTTTTCTTATATTTATGGCATTTAAAACCGTTTCAACCCAAGGAATAAGTGATCTTTGCGCAACAACAAGCAAAACGTTTCTGACAGTGGGGTTTGGCAGACTAATTTTAAACCCCCAAAGCAAAGCCCCCTTTAAACAGGCCTCTTCAGTTATATTTTCACTTACTATTTACCCAAGAACAAGAGCTAATACCTGCTTGCTAATACCCGCTTTTTTTGCCTGGAGCAGATAAAAACCTTGTTTGCGTAATACAAGCCTTAGGCTTTATACTGTAAAAATAATCAGTATTTTATTTAACAAACCGATTAATAACCCGCCATGGTACCAATAAACAGCACCAGCGGTATGGTTACTGCCCATATCAATGCAGCACATACATCCATAAACATTCGGCCGAAAGACAAATGGTTTGTACGCGAATGGCAAGGAAGTTTTGGATTGTTCAACATGGCATATGTTTGATCATAGGGAGACCAGGAAATGTCATTGGCCATGTGACGTTGGATTGAACCCGATGAAGAAAGTTTACCTGCTTGCATTTAAAGCCTCCTGAAAGTTCGGAACTGCCGGATATGGTATTAGCCACACCCGGCAGAAGTACCAGGACCCTAACCTGGAATATCGCAACTATGCCTGCGATAGTTGATACTGTATATTTATACAGTACTTTTGGCAAGTGATTGTTTTATCCTTGGCACAAACACAACAAAAGCATCTTTGTGCAAACATGAAAAAACCGCCTGCCCCTTAGCAGAGCAAGCGGTTTCATCACTGGCAAACCTCATCTTTCTGGCTGATCAACAGCCTGCAGAACAAAAAAGTTAAACCGTTTTCAAATAAGCAAGACTTTCCTGGGCCAGGTCTCCGGCCAGTACGGCTGCCGACAAGGCTGATACACGCGGCAGCAAATGCGCAGCATAAAAAATGGCCGTGCCCTGTTTTTGTTGGTAAAAAGCTTCGTTACGACCCTGACATTTAAGGGCGGCACGGGCCAATTGCCAACCGGCATGCACATAACCGGACAGCATCAAGAATGGCACGCTACCCATGAAAACGGCACGCACATTGCCTGCTTTGGCAGTTTCAAGCACATAATCAATACTGGCCTCATAAGCCAGGACAGCCATTTTCAGCTGAGCAGCAATAAAGGCCAGTTGCTGGTTGCCTACCTGCTGCTCAAGTTCAGCAACAGTTTCAAGCATTGCTTTGACAAACCCCTTGGCAACGGAGCCGCCATCACGCAATGTTTTTCGACCAACAAAGTCGTTAGCCTGAATGGCCGTTGTACCTTCATAGATGGACAAAATGCGGGCATCGCGGTAATACTGGGCAGCACCGGTTTCTTCAATGAACCCCATGCCACCATGCACCTGCACGCCCAGTGACGCCACCTCTATTGAGTTTTCGGTAGAAAACCCTTTAACGATAGGCACCAGGTACTCATAAACCGCCTTATTACTTGCCCGAATGGATTCATCAGGGTGATTCAATGACAAATCATTGGCCCGGGCCGCATACATGGCCACTGCACGGGCACCTTCCGTAAGGCCACGCATGGTTGCCAGCATACGCTGGACATCAGGGTGATTCACGATTGGCACCGGCCCAGCAGAGCCTTCAAGCGCATTGCTTTGAACCCGTTCCCGTGCATATTCCTGGGCATGCTGCAAGGCACGCTCGGAAACGGCAATACCCTGGATACCCACGTTATAACGGGCAGAATTCATCATGATAAACATGTATTGCAGCCCCTGGTTTTCCTGCCCCACCAGGTAACCAATGGCTCCATCACCCACTTCAGACTTACCCGAACCAAACAGCAATACCGCAGTTGGGCTGGCATTGATGCCCAGTTTTTCTTCCACTGAAGCACACCAGACGTCATTTCGTTTACCTAAGCTGCCATCTTCATTAACCAGGAACTTGGGCACAATGAACAGGGAAATGCCCTTGATGCCCGCCGGTGAGCCGGGTGTTCGAGCTAACACCAGATGCACGATATTTTCTGCCATATCGTGCTCTCCGTAGGTAATGAAAATTTTCTGTCCAAAAATCCGATAGGTACCGTCATCTTGCGGAACCGCCTTGGCATTCACCAAGGCCAAGTCAGAACCGGCCTGGGGCTCGGTCAGGTTCATGGTGCCAGTCCAGCGACCTTCAAGCATGGGGGGAATAAAGATTTCTTTTTGTGCCTGGGAACCGGCCTGGGTAATGGCTTCAATTGCACCATCGGTAAGCAGTGGGCATAAAGAAAAAGACAGGTTGGCCGCATTCAGGTTTTCAGAAGTAGCGGCAGCCACTACTTTAGGAAAACCCTGTCCACCATGCTCGACATCATGCTGCAAGCCTTGCCAGCCACCCGCAGCAAAAATTTCAAAAGCCTCTTTGAAACCCCGCGGGGTTTTTACCTGCCCATCGTTCCATACAGAATGTTCACGGTCACCAATCACATTAAGCGGGGCCACCACTTCTTCTACAAAACGGGCATTTTCTTCTAAAACCGCCTCTACGACATCTTCAGAAACCTCTTCAAATCCAGGCAATGACAAAACATCGTCCAGTAATCCCATATCTTTCAGATTGAAGGAAATATCTTCAATTGGCGCTTTATAGCTCATTTTTTTTGTCCCTGCTAAATAGTTATAAATTAAAAAACCAATCTGGCGTATATCACTGACTCAAAAAAGCAAACAGAACGTGACTTGCTTCTTGTTACCCGGCATAAAACCATGGCTAATGAATACAAACGATTTATTCTACGACAAAGCCATTAAAGTTTGTTACAAACCACCGGGTAATTTTTAAGATAAAACAATATATTTGCATTTTTTGGCCAATGAGACCTAACGCTGACTTAAGAGCACACGCACTCACGCTTCAGGGTGTTGTAGCAGATCCACATTTATCTTCATGACGACTGCCTGGGAAAATTTTCTCAACTATGCAACAAGCCTGCTCAAAACAGGCAGCTTCTCCACCCGATAAAACACCGCTTGACAGCTCCAGTACACAATATGCATTGTGACAAATGGCAAACCGCCATGGTTTCAAGCAAGGCGCCACTTTAAGAACCCGGTAATCGTAGTCAAGAAAAATCACACAAA
The DNA here is from genome assembly GCF_048381675.1 of Advenella sp. RU8. NCBI lineage: Bacteria > Pseudomonadati > Pseudomonadota > Betaproteobacteria > Burkholderiales > Alcaligenaceae > Advenella > Advenella sp. RU8. Next base: position 204,321 of record NZ_JBLWIS010000002.1, on the reverse strand, counting down.
TGGAAAACCGCATGCCAAACGTATGTACGCTGTTGCATGGCCTAATCAACAACACCCGGTTGGCAGGCCAGGCTTTTTTACCAAGCAGGCCTTTAAGGCGCCGCCAAAATGTGCTTGCTTTATACAGTTGCATCAGGAAAGCCCTGAGTTAAGCAGCTTCATGCCTATCGGAAAAGCAATCACAATAAAAGTGCAAGGAAAAATACATAACACCAAAGGCAGCAACATTTTCACGGGCGCTTCCATGGCCAGCTTCTCGGCTCGCAAAAACCGCTCTGAGCGACGCTGGTCGGCTTGAGCCCGCAATATGGGACCCAATCCCATTCCCAAGGCATCGGCCTGGGCCATGCCGGTTATCCATTGCCTCAACTCCTGCACACCGGTCCGGTCTGCCATGGCGCGCAAGGCATCCAGCCTTGGCATGCCTGCACGCATATCATTAAGCGAATGTGCCAGTGCCTGGCGCAATGGGCCTTCCGGGCTTAAGCGGGCAGTCTGGATCAGCGCCCCTTGCAGGTTTAGCCCGGACTCCACGCACAGAGTCGTCATATCGAGCATGAAAGGAAAGGCCTTTAATATCTGGCGCTGCCTATGCTTGCCCTGCAAACGCACCCAGTGCCGTGGTAACCAGGAGCAAAACAGGGCCGGCACCACCGCTACGGTCAAAGAAAGACCCAAAGACCAGGACAATAAACCATGGCCGGCCAGCACGAGCAAAAAAGCTCCGGTCAGTCCAGCCAGCAGCTGCAATGCACTCATATTCAGACAATTCAGTTTACGGTCCAGACCCGCATAGCGTAATTCCCTGTCCATCTTAAGCCGGTACTTCCAGGGTAAAAATGGTTGCACAAACCGCCCGACAAGATCAATCCAGGGCCAGAACAGCCTTAACAGCCATGGATGAGTGGCCCCGGAAGGCAAGGTTGCGCCATGCATGCCAGGCCGAAGCAGCAAAAACACGCACAGAAACAAACAAACACCCGCTGCCCCAATACTTAACCAAAACTTCAAGGCCTGCTCCTAAATATCAATGGACACGATTTTCCTGATCATCCAGGCACCGGCAACTTCAAGCACCACAATAATAGCCAGCACGGCCCAGCCGATAGGGGTTCCCCATAAAAACCGCATGGAATCCGGATCAATAAGGTTCAATACCAGCATCAGGCCAACAGGCAAGCTGGACATCACCCAGGCTTGCATTTTTCCCTGAGAGGTTAGCACCTTGATACGCCCCTGAATCTGTATGCGTGACCGTAAGGTAAGGGATATCCGGTCAAGTGCCTCGGACAGGTTTCCTCCGCTTTGCGTGGCAATTTTCAGGACAGACACTACCAGGCCGGTCGCTTCTGATGGCATCCGCTGGGCAAGATTATCCAGCGCCTGCTCAAAAGACAAACCCAGCCGTTGCTCACGCTGCATAAGGCCTATTTCCTGGCTCAAAGGGGACGGTGCCTCATCAACCAGCAATTTAAGGGCATTTTGCACGCCCGTACCAGCCTGCAGCGCCCCCGACAGGGATAGCAGCATATCGGGCAATTGCCGGTCAAAAAGATTAAGGCGACGCTGCTTTAATACCGACAGCACATGACGGGGAGCCAGCAAAACCAACAAACCGGCAAGCAACGCAACCGGAAGGCTGTCAGACAGGAACCAGAGCAGCATAACAGCCAGCAGCCCCATTAACACTGCAACCGTCCATAACTGCACCGGATCAAAAAAGAGAAAAAAATCACTCATGCTTTTTTGCGTCAGATGCTTGAAATCATGCTCATATTTCCTGAAGGCAGCCATCGCCCATTTCAAGATAAACCAGAAAAGAATGGCGGCTGCGATTCCAACCCACATCAACACAAACCAACTCATGCTGTTTTCCATTTCAACCGGCTCCATTAACGGCTCGCGGTATCATTAAAAGAAATGGCATCAGCCTTGGCAACAGTACGCTGGCTAAACAGGGCAGGATCAAAATCAAACCCTTCACTTCTCATGCGCTCGAAACAATCGGGAATAATTCCCGCACCGGCAAAAACGCCTTCCCCTTTTCTTTCAAAAGCAAAAATTTCTTGTGTTTTGATCACACCGTTTTCCAGCCCTCCCACCTCAACAATTGACGTCACCACCCTGCGACCATTGGACAGGCGGGTTTGTTGGATAATGAACTCGATGCTGGCGGCGATATGCTCACGCACCGCGACCAAAGGCAAATCCATACCCGCCATCAGGATCATGGTTTCAAGCCGCGACAAGGCATCACGCGGTGTATTGGCATGCAAGGTGGTTAGGGAGCCTTCGTGACCGGTATTCATGGCCCCCAGCATGTCAAAGGCCTCTGCCCCACGGCACTCACCTACCACAATCCGGTCCGGTCGCATGCGCAAGGCATTGCGCACCAAATCCCTGATCATCACCAGCCCCCTGCCCTCAAGGTTGGCCGGACGCGCCTCTAGCGCCACCAAATGCTCATGATTAAGCCGCAACTCCGCTGCGTCTTCGATGGTGATAATTCTTTCATGCTCAGGAATGCAATTGGACAGAATATTCAACAGGGTGGTTTTGCCAGAACCGGTACCTCCCGAAACAATAATATTTTTTCTCAGGCGCACACACGACTCAAGAAAGCAACTCATGCAGGTATCCAGCGACCCCAGCCTTAACAAATCCTGCATGGATGGGCGGTGCAGGGGAAATTTCCTGACCGTGATGCTGGCGCCTTTAAGAGCTAAAGGAGGGATAACCGCATTTACACGGGAACCATCAGCCAAGCGGGCATCCACCATTGGCGAACTTTCATCAATACGTCGTCCAATGGGTGCCACGATGCGGTCAATAACCCCCACGACCGCCCGTTCTGAACTGAACGCGGCATGATGCCGCTGCAGACGGCCGTTTTGCTCCACATAAATTTCATCATACCGGTTCACCATGATTTCGGTAATATTGGCATCTTGCAACAACGGCTCCAGTGGCCCAAGGCCTACCGCCTCGTCCAGCACCTCTTGCATAAGCCGCTGCCTGTCCGTATCGGGAGGAATCTGCTCATCGCTTCGAATAATCTCATCAAGCAACTGGCCCGCTTCGCTCCTGAGTGCCTCATCACTCATCGTGGAGACATCCCTGCGGCGTAAATCCAGCGCCTCTAGCAAAGCACCATGAAGACGACGCCGGATATACAGATGTCGTGTCAGGTCTTGTCGGGATACCTCTGCTGCAGCCCTCAATGCTTGGCCCTGCAGTGGCACAGGTGACATATCCTCCTTGTCTGCCCATGTACCGGCCACTGAATCCCCTGTCTGGCTGCCTGAAAATGTACAATCAGGTTCATCTTGCTGTTCATGTTTCGCATGGGTGATACCTATTTGCCTTACTTGCATCTTGCAAGGGCCAATAATTATCTCATCCCCTTCCTGCAAAGGACCATGACAGCTTATCCGCTGGCTATTCAGCAAGGTGCCCGTAATCGCTCCCAGATCTTCAATGAAGATCCCGGCCTCGCGGGCTTCCAGCCGGGCATGCTTTTTCGCAACCCGCCAGCTGCGCAAACGCAGCCCACATCCCGCCAGACGGCCAATCTCAACTGGCAAAGAGATGTCTCTGATCTCCTTTTTGCCATCTTCAAATTGCATTTCAATTCTAAGCATGGTTTTATCCTTTTTAGAGCAAAATGAATTAGCGGGGCTTCCTGAAGCGAATGCCGGTTACTGGCGCATCCAGTACCGGATTCCAGACAGAGGCCTGCAATTCATTACCTTGCCATTTTCGTTTTTCCGGTTGGTCTTTGGCAGGTTTTTCAGTCAACACCGGTTTGTCTTGCTGCGGCTCGCTTTGAACATGCACATTAAGCACAGGACCCGCCTCAAAGGTACTGTCCAGGATAAGCTTCGAACGATTGACCCGTTTTTGCAGATCCTTGTTATCGGCAGACACCACCACCGGCCGTACAAAAACAGCCAGTTCCGATTCATTATTCTGGAATTTACGGGACTTGAACAAGGCACCTAAAATGGGAGTATCACCAAAACCCGGTACCTTGTCACTGCTTTGAACCTGGTCACGGGATATGAAGCCTGCCAGCACCAGCGTTTCACCCGAGCGTACGTTAAACTCCGTAGATGTGCGGCGGGTCTTGAGTGCCGGGCCACCAGCCAGGTTCATGGATGCATCTACCGAACTGACTTCGACATGGATTTTTGAGCGCACAGTACCATTTTTCTCTATCCTTGGCGTGATATACAGGCTGACGCCATAGGGTTTAAAAATGGTTTGGGTATTACCATTGTTGTCAGTAACCGAATAAGGAACCTCACCACCTGCCAGGAACTCTGCAGTTGCACCACTTCGCGCCATCAGTTGCGGTTGGGCCAGAATGACAGCTTCGCCCTGGGTTGCCATGGCCTGAATGGTAGAAGACAAAACCGCACTGACACCAAAATACCCAGCCGGATTATTCATGGGAAACGGCACATTCATGACCTGCTCACCCACCCTGTCAAGGAGTTTGGACGAAGCGGCATCCCAGGTCATGCCGGCATTGAACCCACCGGCCGAGGCAGGACTCCAGCGCACACCCAAATCCTGCAGGTAATTGCGAGGCAATTCAAGGATTTGCACATCCAGCAACACCATCTGGTCCCACCCTACCTGGCTGGTCATATCAATAATTTGTGGATAATGCTTGGCCAGAATGCCGACCCGCTCGCGGTCGGCATCAGTCAGGCTATCGCCCTCTACAATCACCTTGTCACCCACAATGCTGGCCCTTACCTTGGGAATACGCACCAGAATGCGCCGGATATCCTGCATCAGTTTTTGCTCTTGCGCTGCCTGCACCACAAGCTGGTAAATCTTGCGATCTCCGTGAGTATCCCAGATTTGCAGCGTAGTTTGCCCCTGGTCCTTGGCAAATAAAATCACTTCGCGATCATCGTCACTGACCGCATTAACCACCTTGCTGTCACCCACCGCAATACGGGCAATATCAGGAATGGGCAAAACCTTTATATCCCCAATATTCAATGTCAAATGCACCGGATCCCCCGCAGCCAAAGCAGGCATGTGACCAAACACCCCTAACAAACCAAGAACCATTATCTGCATGACTGCGATTGTTTTTCTTACCCTCATTTCCATTTGACTCATCATCCATCCTGCTTACTGTTCAACCATAAAATCCGTCTGTGCCTCAGAGGCCGTTTGCACTGACTTGGGCAAGGAATTAATCCAGGCACTCACAATATCTTCCTGCACCGGCAGCTCAAACACGCCTCGCTCATCCCGTTTGCCAACCGTTTCAGGGTTGGGTGGCATCGCCAGCCCTGGCAATTTTCTGAGCGCATCATCACCATAAATAACCGCTGGCTTTTTCCTGACCGGTGGCGGTGGCGTGGCAATACCCAGAATGCTGGCCAGATCTCCCCGCACCGCTTTCTGGGTTGCCTGGTTATCTTCGGGGTTTCTTAACAAGGCCGTAATCATGCCTGCCTGGCGAGCAGCCACCAATTTGGCCGCTTCTTCAGGGGCGGTATCCAGCGTAACCGTGGAATAGCCTTGGTCCCCTCCGCTTTCATCAACGCCATCGGCATAGCCGCTTTTACTTTGCCGGCCGGTTGCCATAACCAATACGCCCTGGAGCAATGGAGCAGTAATTTGCCGCTTGCGATATTCGAAAGACACATACAGGTCGATCAAGTCACCGGGCACCAGCATGCCCGACACTGAATTGATGGCATCCACCGGTATGGTTACCGCTCTTCTGCCCGGATTGATTTTGGCGGAAAACGGTGCATTACTGGCTTTTGCCACATTTGCCCACAAGACCGGATCGCCTGTTTTCAGGGCTGTGGTAATCACCTGTCCCTCTATCTGGATAAACGCTTCCGGGGCCAGGCTGCCACTCACCACCCAGGGCTCGGGTATGTCACGGACCGCCACATGCACTGCCTCAATCCGGGTCCCCTCGGGCAAATCATAAGCCGCCACCACCCTTTGAATTGTCTTGACCTGGGCCTTTCTTTCTATCTGCCTGATGGTGTCCTGGATATATTCCCTCGCAGCCCAGGCCGCAAACAGGCCAGCCAATACGGCTACCCCTGCCATCAAGAACGTTTTATTCAACCACTTTCTCTTTTTCATTATTCTGCCTGTTTATTTTTTTTCATCAGATATAAGCCTGTGCCTGTCTGCAGCCCATAAATAAAAAGGTAAAGTGACTCATTGCCTTTATGCCAACAATCCATACCCAATGAAACCTCCCTGTCAGGCACCCATTGCTTGTTCAGGAGACGGGCCTTGATCTGGCGCCGGGTTTCCGACTCACTGTGTTCTAGCTGATAAAGCTGCTGCAACACCGAATCTGGGCCTGGCAATTCAATATCCATCAGCAATTGCGCCCCTGCCGGCATCCACGGCAAATAGCGTTTGGCCACCATCTCATTGAAAGCAGACAAGCCTGGACCGCCTGATTGAGGCTTTTCAATTAGACTTAATTCACCCCTGAAACCATTTTCAGAGGTAGCGAAAAGATGCAGCAAGGCATGTGCATTGTCCAAGCCGGCATGCAAAAAAACATGCCCACCGATCACATCGGCATAATTGAAAACCGTCTTCCCGTTCTGAACCTCTTGCATAAAGACATCCAGTGGCTGCTCTTGTGTAAAGACCGTGGTAAATGCCGCTTGGCCAAACAGTTTCATTTCCTGTGCGAGTACCAATGGCTCTAACTTTAATGAACGCAAAATTTGGCTGGCAACCTGCTGCAATCTTTCTTTTGCAAACACCGGCATGGTTAAAACCAGGGCCATTATCAAGACCAATATTCGTATTGATTGCCCGTGCATTCATTTCTCCAGGTGATGGGCAGGCAACTGGCCTTGCCACGGTTGCAGCCAGTCAAAAACGGGCTGTGGCCGATTCCACGGTGCATCAACACTTTGCGCATAAGACTGGACCTTGCGACCGCTTTCATACGACAGGCCAGCAGCGTTTTGCCAGCCTTCAGGGCTAAGCGAAACATGCTTATGAGCTTCCTGGTCGCTTGCGGCATGAGCAGCCCCAGTCAGGATGCTTGTCTGTCGCCTGATGGTTAGCGAAAAGTGATCAAAAAAATCCAGTCCCAGACCAAGTGCCACGCCTGCTTCCGGTTGCTTGCGTGCTGCAGTAAACAAAGGCGTCACAGCCAGCGACATGCGCGCAATGCCCTGATCTTCAATTTTCCAGCCCTTGCGCAGCAAGGTAGCCTGCTCATGATTTGCACCCGGCTGCATGGTTGCATCCAGTTTTTCAGCCCGCTCAACTTTCACGGCAATGGCATGGCTATCCAGCAATTCATTTGCCCGCCGGTCATGCCAGTTATTTTCAGGGCCCAGCAGAAAACGCTCGTCCAGTTCCGCCTTGTTAATGTCAGGAATGTCACGGCTCAATTGAAAAGCGCCATAATGACTGGCATGGGATGCCTGCAAGCTGATGCTCAGCAATCGGCCCAACCAGGCAATGGCCACAAAGAACAGCAGCAAGGCCAACATCACAACCAAACCTTCAGCCAAAGCCTGGCCACTTTGCAATTTCCGCTTCATTGCCACACCTCTTGCCTGGCATCAACCAAACGTGCCTGCCAGTATGGATGCCAGAAATTGGCTTTTTCAACACGCCTGTCTACCCGTGCCTGCGGCCTTTCAAAAAAGGTTTGTGCAGTACTACTGACCGTAAAATCATGTCCCCATGCGTTTTTACGGGTTATAGAAAGCGTAAACGCGACCGAAGACTGCTTGGCGGCATTGGCAATATCCACATAATTGGCCAGGCCACCTCCTTGCCAGTGCTGGCGGGCAGCGATTGCACGGGAATTGGCCAGCGGGTTATTGTTGCCACCATAGATATCCCATTGGGTGGTTTTACTTGCCCAACGCCAGAAATCAACCCCTGAAAAATCATCGGGCGGAGCCTGCGTATAAGGCAGATCCATGGCGATACTGTTTGCATTGCCGGGCACCCACCCCCAGCCCATGGGGTACTCCCTGAAATAACAACCGATCCAGCGATTGGAACGCAAGGCATGATAAGACTCGGTATCAATCGATTGCCAATTGCCATTTTCATCCAAAACCGTCTGGCCCTTTCGTCTTAATTCATGGCGTTTCCAGGGACACTTTTCATTCACAATCCAAAGATTCTTGCGAACATGATTACGTTCATCAAGAAAGCGATACACATTGGCTACCTGCCCAATTAATGAACGGTAATTGCCAGTGGGTTCAAAGATGGAAGAAAACCCTTGCAGATTGTCCTTGAGCACCGCCCAGCTCAGCTCCTTACGGATTTGCGGCTCTGGATAATTTGCCATAATCACTTTTTCAATCGCTTTGTCACGCGCCGCTTCCAGGGATTGATTAATCGCCATGCTGGCTGCCTGCAAAACCTCATGCACGGCCCTATCATGCGCATCAAAGGCCCGAAACAATTCATTACCCGGATTGGCAAGGGTTGCTATGGCACGGGCCTTACGGGCCGATTGATATGCCTGCATATGTCCGCTCCCAAACATCATGCCAATTAAATAAGCGGGTGGGTTACCGGCACTTGCCTGCTGCCCCTGGGTGGCACTGAATTTTGCCCAGGAACCCAGTGTGACCAAATGCGCCATGGCCATTTGATGACCGGTTTGCGCAATATTGATGTAAGCCTGCATGTTCAAAGCACGGGCCTGGATAAGTGCACCGGAATACGCCGCGGCATCGACCGTATTAAGCTGACGTGCCTTGACACCAATTAGCCGGCCGGTACTAAACAACGCATTCAGGGCAATGCCAATCACCCCCAGCAGGAGGATTCCCAGCACAAGCGCCTGGCCTGATTGCCAATGCATTTGCCTTTCCACACGCCCCGGTCGCCTAACCCTCATTATTGGCCGCCCGTACCTGCGTTGCCGGTAAAGCTTTTCAAGGACTTGGCGGTGGTTTGTGCCGATGCAGCCTGCGCGGCATTTTGTGCTGAGGCGGAATATTCAGTACCGTCTTCACCAGCCAGTTCGCTGGCCATGGCTGCAGTTTGCGAGCGTATGACCTGACCAAACAATTGGTACACGGCAATGGCTGAAATGGCGACTAGGGCAACAATAATAATATATTCCGTCATCCCTTGGCCGCGCTGCCTGAAATTGGCTGTTTTCATGAAGACTCTCCTTATAAATAGCAACAGGCATAGTTTGCTACTACCCTCATGAATCAACAATTCGCAGAAACCGAAGTAGCCAAAAGCATCATGGACAAAAGGGCGCATTTTGCAAATTGCGGCACAGCCCCTATAATTTGCCCTGATCAGTTGAACAATTACCCCCAGCCATGACCACCAAACCTACTTCCGATAAAGCGCCCAAAGAAACCAATGTCAAAACGGCTCTGCGGGTAATTGAAATTATTGAAATTTATGCCAAGGAATGCCGGCCCCTGGCCCTGTCAGAATTGGCCAAGCTATTGAACGCGCCCATGTCCAGCTGCCTTGCGCTAATCAGGACACTGGTCAGCCTGGGTTATCTTTATGAAACCAACCGTCGCACTGGTTATTATCCAACCGGACGCTTGCTGGCCATGGCACAAAAAATATCTGCCGCAGACCCCGTGCTGGAACGTATTTACCCCAGTCTTGAAGAACTGCGCAACATTACCAATGAAACGGTTGTGATTGGCAAACTGAACACCAATCACAAGGTGCTTTACCTTGAGGTATTGCCTTCCTTAAACCCGATTCATTACGTGGCAATTGCCGGGGAACAAAAAGAAATCAATGCCAATTCCTTGGGCAAGGCCCTGTTTTCCACCTTAAGCGATAATGAAAAAAAGGACGTTTTGAACAGCATCCCCTTCCATGCGTTCAATAAAAAAACCCTGTCTGGCAAAGAAGCTTTTTTGCAGGATATTGACGCTTCGCTTGAAAGAGGATGGTTTGCCAACTTTGGCGAATCCATGCCCGATGTCGGTGCACTGGCTTGGCCAGTGATGCTTTCAGGCAGCCATTACGCCATTTCAATAGCCGGCCCCTTGTATAGAATCCAGGAAAATCTGGAAGACTTTGCCCAAAAGCTGCGGGTTATCAGCACCTTTATTGAAAAATCTGCCTGAAGGCAAGATGGCAGCTGTTTGATGGTGGCGCAAAACCAGCGCTCCAAACAAACAGCCGCCAAAATACAACTTCCAGCCTGAATCAATAAGATTTGGGTAGCCCCAGTACCTTTTCAGCAATAAAACACATGATTAATTGCGGGCTTACCGGTGCGATCCGGGGAATGAAGCTTTCGCGCAAATAGCGCTCTACATGATATTCCTTGGCATATCCCATGCCACCCAGGGTTTGAATGGCCGTTTGGCAAGCATTAAAAGCCGCTTCAGCGGCCAGATATTTGGCCGTGTTGGCAAACTCACCGCAAGGCTCGCCGCTATCATAAAAATGTGCTGCCTTGCTTACCATCAAGTCGGCTGCTTCCAGTTGCATCCAGGCCTGTGCCAGCGGATGCTGTATGCCCTGGTTGGTACCAATGGGACGGTTGAAGACAGTCCTTTCCTTGGCATACTGCACCGCTTTGGAAAGCGCTACCTGCCCCAGGCCAACGGCCTCGGAAGCAATCAAAATCCGCTCTGGATTCAGGCCATGCAAAATATATTCAAAGCCGCGCCCTTCTTCACCAACACGATCTTCTTCAGGAACTTCAAGCCCGTCAAAAAACAGCATGTTCGAGTCTACGGCCTTACGGCCCATTTTTTCAATTTCCCGCACCTCTACATAGTCACGGTTCAGGTCGGTATAGAACAGGGACAGGCCTTGGGTGGGTTTACTCACTTCCTCTAGCGGTGTGGTACGGGTCAGCAACAGCATTTTGTTGGCCACTTGGGCGGTGGAAATCCAGATTTTACGTCCATGAACCACATAATTGTTTCCGTGTTTTACTGCCCTTGTTTTAAGTTTGGTAGTATCCAACCCGGCATCGGGTTCGGTAACGGCAAAGCAGGCTTTTTGCTTGCCCTGAATCAAAGGAGGCAAGGCCCGCTGCTTGAGGTCTTCCGAACCAAACACCACAACCGGATTCAGGCCAAAAATATTCATATGAACGGCCGATGCCCCGGTAAAACCCGCCCCCGAACGGGAGATGGTTTTCATCAACAAGGCGGCTTCGGTCATGCCAAGCCCTGCCCCGCCATATTCTTCAGGCATGGCAATACCCAGCCAGCCGGCTTCGGCCAGGGCCTTGTAAAAGGCCTCGGGATATTCACCATCAGCATCCCGGGCCAGCCAGTATTCATCATCAAAATCATTGCATAGGGTTTGTACTGCGGCAACCAGCATTTGCTGGTCATCTGTCAACTTGAAGCTCATCTTGCCCATTTCCTTTCATTTTTAATCAATTCATCAAGAAGCGATTGATCCAGTCCGGATTCTTTCAATACTTCTTCAGTATGCTCACCCAAATTGGGTGCATGACGATAAATCTTCAGCGGCGTTTTTGAATAAGTACCCAAGGTACCCGGTGTCCTGATTCGACCTTCGGTGGGATGATCCATCTCCACCACTTGAGAAACCGCCTTGAGATGCGGGTCTTCAAGCAAATCTTCCACGCTGTATAGGGGCGCCGCTGGAATATCCGCATTGGCCAACAGGTTCAGCCAATATTGACTGCTATTGCTTTCCAGCACCTGTGCCACAAAGCTGTAAACGTCGCCAATATTTTCTGCCCGCACCGTATGGGTAGAAAAAATAGAGCCTTCCAGCAAGTCTTCCCGGTTGATGAGTGTTAAAAAACCCTTCCAGTGCTTATCGTTATAAATCAATACACTGATATAGCCATCACGGGTTTTGTAAGGTTTACGGTGATGTGCCAGCAAGCGGGCATAACCCATATCCCCTTGGGAAGGCACAAATGTTTTTCCACCCAGATGATCGCCCAGCACAAACTGGGCCATGCCTTCAAACATGGGAATTTCGATGGACTGCCCCTTGCCGGACATTTTGCTTTGTAATACCCCGGCCAGGCAGGCAATGGCAACCTGCAGGCCAATCGTGCGGTCAGCCAGGGTAAGTGGTGTATAACGGGGCTCATCACCCGAATTTTTCTCATATAAAACAGGAATACCCGTCATGCCCTGAATCAGGTCATCATAGGCAGGTTTTCCGGCATAGGGGCCATCATTGCCAAAACCATAAGCCCCTACATAAACAATCGCAGGGTTCTCCGCAGCAACCTCCTCATAAGACAGGCCCAGTCGTGCCATGGCCTGCGGCCGTACGTTATACAAGAAAATATCAACCGTTTTGGCCAGCGCCAGGCAGGCTTTCCTACCCTGTTCTGTTTTCAGGTCCAGTACAACCGACCTTTTATTACGGTTAAGATGAAGGTAAAGTGCTCCCATGTCATCATGCACCATCGGACCCACTTTACGCATCCCGTCGCCTGCAGGAGGCTCCACCTTGATGACATCTGCCCCAAGGTCTGCCAACATCTGCGTGGCAAATGGCCCCATTACCACACTACTTAAATCCAGCACACGGATACCGCTCAAGGGCCCAGGATTGGGTGAATGTTCATTATTTTTGCTCAATGCCAGCCGCCTTAATCAAATCACCCCACAAGCCGTATTGCTGTTTCACAAACTCGGCAAACTCTTGCTGTGTGCCACTAAACGCATCAAAACCCAAATCTGCCTGTTTTAACCGGATTTGCTCATCTTTCACGACTTCATTAATCGTGGCATTCAGTTTTGTCACCACATCATCAGGCATGTTTGCCGGGCCTAAAAATCCATTCCATGAATTAATATCAAAATTATTCACCCCCGCTACTTCACTTTCTCTCACAATCCACTTTGCCATTAAGACCCCCTACTCAATTCACTATAATGAATTAATTTTCACACATATGAATTTATTTGTATTTTAGGGATTCTACTGATTTCGACAGAGAAAAAAAATACCGGCCTTGTTAAGCCGGTATCAATGTCATCAAAAAGCCACGAATAGAGGTATGCTATTTACTGGAAACGAAATAGCCTTCAATCATCCAGAACAACGCATTCACAAGGATCAAGGCGCAGGTAAACTTTGCTGCCAATTTCCAGATCGGGTAGAAACCGGTTGTTCAGGCTGTCTACCGTCAGTTCTGTATCTTCTGTCCTTACCTTGCACCGCACCACGCTGCCCAGCAAATGTTTTTCAGTGATCAAAGCGGGAATTGGACTGGATACCTTCTCACCAAAAGACAGCGATGGATGATCGAGGATAATCGCCTCGGCCCTGATGGCCACCCCGTTGGGTGTTTGCATGCCCAACCAGCGCCTTGTATTAACGGCATCCAGGAAATTATAGGTACCCATGAACTGGGCCACCATATTGCTATTGGGACGGGCATACAATTGCTCAGGCGAACCGGATTGCTCTATTCTGCCGCTATTCATCAGAAAAATACGATCAGACATCGTCAGGGCTTCTTCCTGATCATGCGTCACAAAGATTGTCGTTAACTGCAACTCCTGCTGCAACTGGCGAATTTGCTGACGCAGGTGGCGGCGAATGCGGGCATCCAGGGCAGACAGGGGCTCATCCAGTAACAAAATGCGTGGCTCCATCACCAGCGCCCGGGCCAAGGCAACCCGCTGGCGCTGGCCACCAGACAGTTCATGCGGCATATGCTTTTCCTTGCCGTTCAATTCAACACGTGCAATTGCCTGCTTGACCTTGTCTTGTACCAAGCCCTTGTCCATTTTTCGCAAATTAAGGCCAAAAGCAATATTGCCTTCCACCGTCATATTGGGAAACAGGGCATAACTTTGAAACACCATGCCAATGCCGCGATGCTGGGCCGGTGTAAAAGTGATATCTTCATTTTCCACCTGAATATAACCGCTATCAGGCTGGGTCAACCCCGCAATACACCGCAACAAGGTAGACTTGCCACAACCACTGGGTCCGAGCAAGGTTACAAACTCACCCTTTTTAATGGTAAAGCTCAACTCATCAAGGATAACAGAGTCGCCAAATCGCTTGGCCAGGTTGGAAACGGTTAAATAGGACATAACTTAGGTTTTATTGAATCGGTTGGCAAGCAAGGTAAACAGCAAAATGAACACAAAATAGCTAATCACGATTGCACTGGTAAAGTGACCGCTGGTTTGGCGCATATTAAACAGGTATATCTGCAAGGTTTCAAAGCGGGTACCCACCAGCATATTGGCAAACACAAACTCGCCAAACAAAAGGGAAAAGGCAATAAACCAGGCGGAAGCAATACCTTTGCGTATATTGGGCAACACCACTTGCATGAAACCCTGGAAACCGCTGGCACCCAGCAAACTGGAGGCATCCATCAAATCCCGCAGGTTAAGGGCGCGCAGGTTGTTAACCAGGGATCGGTACATGAATGGCAAAACAATCGTGAAATAGCAGCCCACCAGAATCCAAGGCGTGCCCATCATGGGTGAGCCTGAATAAATTTGCAGCAGTCCGGCAGATGCGACAATTGGCGGCATGGCAAATGGAACCAGAATCACCAGGTCCATGATTTTCTGCAATTGCGGATAACGGTATTCCATCATAAAGGCCATGGGCACAATCACCAGCAAGCTTACAACCACAGACACTATACAAAGAAAAATTGACCGCCCAAAAGCCATTAAAAAGCGCGAATCGCTCCAGAGCTGGATATACCATTGCAAACTTAATCCATCAGGCAGGATGGTTGCTCCCCAAGCCGTAGAAATGGAATACAGAAACGTAGCCAGCAAAGGAACCAGTAAGATCAACATGACCACGCCAATCACCAGCAGATGCAAGCCCTGCCTGGACTCATGCTTATGCATAACGCCTCCTGCGCATCAGCCACTGGTTTACCACCGTCACCATCAACAACTGTGCCACTAATACAATTGAAAGAGCAGCCGCCAGGTTCGGGTTCAGGGAAATATCGCCCGCCACCAAAGCCCCGATGCGGATCGGAATCAGGTTCACATTACTGGCCGTTAGCGCAAACGCCGTGGCATAGGCACCCAATGCATTAGCCAACAGCAAAACAAATGTGCCCAGCAAGGAAGGCATCAGGATAGGCAACACCACCTTGCGCCAATAATCAAACGTACTGGCCCCCAACAACCGGGACGCTTCTTCCCAGTCATCTTGCAAGGCATCAAACGCGGGGTACAACAGCAAAATAGCCAATGGAATCTGAAAATACGTATAAACCACCGTTAGCCCTGCACGGGTATATAAGTCAAACCCGCCCAGAAAGCCCATTTTATTCAACAACAACGTAATGGCACCATTAGTTCCCAAGATGATAATGAAGGCAAAAGCCAGCGGAACGCCGGCAAAGTTATTGCTCATATTCACAAATGCAATCACAAAACGCCTAACCTTGCCCTGCACAAACCGTAATGAAGAAGTGGCAAGCAGGCCGATCAGCAACGCCAGGAAACTGGAATACAGCGATAGCCAGAAACTGTTTTCAATCGCAATCAGGTAGAATTTGCTGCCTAACACTTTTTCATAATTGGCCAGGGAAAAACCACCTCCCTCTTCCATAAAGCTGTTAACCAATACCCAGTAAGTGGGGGCCAGGCAAAACGCTGTCAGCATTAATGCAAAAGGCAAAAAGACCCACAAATGGGCCCTGGAAGGCTTGGGTGGGATCATGACAGAAAAGCTTTCAGTTCATCGTTGTGCGTGACAGGAATACCCAAGGCCAAGGCACACAAATCACGTATCTGAATCTGTTTGATCTCCATGGCACGGGCCGTATGGTCAAAACCGTCTCCCACCAGATACAAAGGCACTTCCCTTTCTTCAGGTAAATTTCCGCCATGGGAACAATCGGCATTCATGCCATGATCAGCCGTCACGATAATGCGATAGCCCTGTTCCTGCCAGATTGGCAGATAGTGCGACAGAATAACATCCACATGGCGGGCGGCATTACGATAATCTGCACTGTCTCCGCCAAAGCGATGACCCATATCGTCCACATTCATGCTATGAATGAACAAAAAATCGGGATTATGGCTTGTACGCAGATGCTCTGCATCCAGCAACAGATGGGAATCAGGATACGTATCTTCGTGATAGAAAATACCATGCTGGATGGGCAGCGACTCATCGTCGGTAAAACGGTCGCGCACCGCATCATACGGCGCGCGATTATAAAGTTCGCTGATCCAGCTATAAGCGGCAGCTGCGGTTTTCAGCTTGGCCTGACGGGCAAGATGAAAAATGCTTTGCTGTTGGGAAAGCTGCACAATCTGATTGTGCCGAATGCCCGAAACCACCGGGTTGCTGCCCGTTAAAATACACTCATATAAGGGGCGCGACAATGACGGCAGCTCGCACTGCAACTTGAACACTGAAGCCTGGCGGCTTTCACACAAAGCATGCAGATAACCCATCGCATGCTTGGCAACGTGCCAGCCCAGGCCATCAATAAGGATCAGAATAACTTTATGATGATTCATGGCAGCTTGATTATTGATGGATCAACACGTGTTCCTGCATCAACTCAGGCAACTGCTTGGATACGGCATCCCAGGCGGCTTGGTCTTTGATGGGCTGAACATTTTTGTAAGCCTCAGCAGGCAGCAACCTTGCCTTTGCCTCTTCTGTCAGCACTACCTTGTCACGAATCGGGCGTGCATAGCCCTTGGCAAGATTGTTCTGGCCAGCATCGCTGAATATGTATTCACGCGCCAGCTTGGCCGCATTAGGATGTTTGGCATATTTGTTGATAATCGTGGCATAGCCAGCCATGATAGAGCCATCTTCAGGAATCACAACCGTGAAGCGCTTGGGGTCAATCTGGTCGCGGTAGTTCAGTGCATTGAAATCCCACAGTACCCCAACCTCAACCTCGCCCTTTTCAAGGGTGGCCAAGGTGGGATTGCTTAAAGAAAGGCGTTTTTGCTTGGCCAATTCACCAAACAGTTTCAGCGCAGGCATCACATCCTTTTCATTGCCACCCAAGGCAACAGCCGCAGCCAGCACTGCATTATTCGCTTGGGCAGCCACACCCACATCACCCAAGGTTACCTTGTAATTTCCCGTAGCCAGGTCTTTCCAGCTTTTGGGTGGATTTTTTACGGTGTCATTATTGATCATGAAGGCAATGGCTCCGGTATAGGCAACCGCCCAATGACCGTCCTTGTCTTTCGCCCATTCAGGAATTTCATTCCAGGTAGTGGGTTTATAAGCTTGCGTTACGCCCTTTTGAACAGCGACGGGCCCAAAGCTTTGGCCAACATCACCAATATCGGCGGTGGCATTTTCTTTTTCTGCCGCGAACTTGGCAATTTCCTGGGCAGAAGACATGTCGGTATCCTGATGCTCCAGTCCGTATTGGGTTTTCAGGTCAGCCCAGGTGTCTTTCCAGTTGGCCCATGAGTCAGGCATGCCCACACTATCAACTCGACCTTCTTTTTTTGCTGCTTCAACCAGAGAAGCCAAATCTGCGGATTGCGCTTGTGCCACCAATGGCAACGATGCCAGGCATACAGCCAGCCATGCTTTTTTCAAACTCATTTTTCTTCCTTGGGAAAATAAACAAGGCACAAAATATGCCTTTTACGTAAGAGTAAGGAGGAAACGAGTATAGGGGCGCTTTATTGCGAATTGATGACATATGCTACAAAACCCAAGCCTTGGGTCATGCGCACTGTCCCGGCTAACATGGTTATTCATAAACCCAAAAGCCTATTATTACCAGTATCAGGTATAAGCTATACCAGTATAAGAAATGGTCTTGTTCAGGATTCATGTTTCCCATAATAATAAAGATAGTTCATAAAAAATCACCTCAATCCTTTCAGCAGAACAAGGCAATAAAGTGCAAACAATCCAAGAAGAAAACCAGGAACAACACTGGAAACGCAACTTGTATGTGTGCGTATTCGGTTCATTTACAACCTTGATGGCCATGACGCTGGTGCTGCCGTTCCTGCCTATCTATATTGAAGAACTGGGCGAAACTGATCCGGCATCAATCATCCGTTGGTCTGGCTATGCCTTTAGTGCCACCTTCCTGAGTGCAGGCCTGATGGCACCGGTTTGGGGTAAATTTGCCGACCATTTTGGCCGCAAGCCAATCCTGATCCGCGCCAGCCTGGGCATGGCCTTTTGCATCGCCTTGATGGGCATGGTCAGCAACGTGCAAGAACTGGTCGGCCTGCGTCTTTTGATTGGCATTCTGGGCGGGTATGCCTCGGGGGCCACCATACTGGTTGCCACACAAACCCCTAAAGCACACACCGGCTGGGCAGTAGGCACCCATGCCGCAGGCATGCTGGCAGGCAACCTGCTAGGGCCGTTGGTGGGTGGTTTTTTACCCGGTTATATGGGTATTCGCAATACTTTTTTTCTGGCGGCAGGGGTAATCTTCATTGCCTTTCTGGCCACCACCTTGCTGATCAAGGAAACCAGCTTTAAAAGAAAACCGGCCGCAAGCCAAACCGCCCACCCGTCACATGGCTTCTGGCACAACGCCCCTAGCCGCAATCTGGTCCTGTTGATGCTGGCCTGCGCCTCCTTGTTAATGTTTGCGAATTATTCAGTAGAACCCATCATCACCATTTATATGGCCAGCCTTCACACCATCACGGCAAACATTCCCTTGCTGGCCGGCATTGCCATTTCAGTCACCGCCTTTGGCAGCCTGTTGGGATCAGCCAGAATCGGACGGCTGGGTGACCGCAAAGGGCACCTTCCGGTGCTTATTGGCTGTTTTCTGTTTACCGCCCTCACCTTGCTATTGCAGGCATTTGCCACTGCAGACTGGCAGTTCATCGCGTTAAGGTTTTTGATGGGAGTCGGCTTAAGCGGCCTGATGCCGGCCATTACAGCCCTTATCCGGCATAACGTAGCCGGCAATATTGCCGGTACTGTCCTGGGGTATTCCACTTCGGCCCAGTATCTGGGCATGGTTCTTGGCCCGCTTGCCGGGGGCATGGTTGGCAACCTGTATGGCATTGATACCGTGTTCTACATGACGGCCGGCATTATGGCAAGCGCAGCAATACTTACCGCAATCACCAGAAAACGGCAAGATAAATTAAAGATTAACGGGACCTTGCATTGATCCGTCATGCCGGGTTACCAGCACCTGGTCAATCCGGTAGTTGTCAATGTCCACGACTTCAAATTTGTAGCGGTTATACAGAACAAAATCAGTGGGTCGTGGCACTTTGCGCAACTTATACATGATGAATCCGGCGACGGTTTCGTAATTTTCAAACCCCTCAAACTCTTTTATTTTAAGCGCCGCCATCACGTCCTCAATAGGGGTCATGCCATCTACCAGCCACGATTGGTCATCACGTTGCACGATCCACTCTTCCTGAAGGGAACCTACCAGGTCACCCATGACAGTATTCATGACATCTTGCAAACTGAGCAATCCCACCACCATCGCGTATTCATTCATGATCAGGCTAAAATCTTCTTTGGCGGCACGAAACTGTTCTAGTGCTTCAAACAGGGTCAGGGTGTCGGGCAATACCAGAACCTTTCGTACAATGGGCGCGGTCCTGAGCGATAAATCCTTGCCTTGCAATATACGGGGCAAAATATCCTTGGAATCGACATAACCAATGACGTGATCTAGCGTATCCTGGCAAACCGGAAATTTACCATGGGGAAACTCGGCAATTTTCGTGCGGATATTTTCTTCTGTCTCATTCAGGGAAAAATACACGATACTTTCACGCGGGGTCATGGCTGACGGTACCGTGCGTGAATCCATCTCGAATACGTTACGAATCATGTATTGTTCTTGCTGCAGCACCCCACCACCCTGCGCACCGGCTTCGGCCAGCGCCACAATATCATCACCGGTAATTTCTTCTTCGCGCACTTGCGGCACCCTCATCAAACGAAGAATGATATTGGCCAAACCGCTAAACAGCCATACCAAAGGCGCAAACAGCAGCATGCAAAATTTCATCGGTTTAACCACAGCCATGGCCTGTTTTTCTGGCTGGGCCATGGCAAGCCGCTTCGGCACAAGATCAGAGAACATCACAAACGATGATGTCACCAACAAAAAAGACAATAAAAATGACAAGGTACCCAGCAAAGGGCCGTTATATACGACTGAAATTAAATTGGCCACATAAGGTGACAAGGTACTCTCACCGACAATACCCGCCATGATTGCCACGGCATTTTGTCCAATCTGGATCACGGTGAAAAAATTGCCGGGGTTGTCCTGCAATGCCAGTACCTGGAGCGCTTTGGCATTGCCATCATTGGCTAACAGGCGAAGCTTTATTTTGCGCGAAGCGGCAAGGGAAATTTCTGCAATGGAAAAAAAACCGCTAATCACAACCAGCAGTAAAATAAAAAGCACATTTACGAGCAAATCACCAGCCAACATAAAAAACCATTAAGGATTTATAACCCCCTGATTTTGTACCATTTGCCCGGAAATGGCAATCATGAATACCCTACGCCGGGCAGAAATGGGCATTTAGCACGAACCAGTTTAATGAACGCCCTAAAACACCCTGCTGGCAGGCTGTATCAAGTCCAGCAACGGGCCCATGGGTACAATGCGATTAGGGTTGATCATATCGTGGCTACGGTAATAATGCTGTTTGATATGATCAAAATTTACCGTGGATGCAATACCCGGAACCTGATACAGTTCCCGCGTATAGCTCCATAAATTGTCATAATCCACCAAACGTTTCAGATTGCATTTGAAATGGCCATGATAAACCGCATCAAAACGAATCAGGGTGGTAAACAGGCGCCAGTCGGCTTCGGTTATCAGGTCGCCTAACAAATAGGGCTGGCGTCCCAGTATATGTTCCAGTTCATCCAGGCAGTGAAATACATGGCTGACTTCTTTTTCATATACCGTTTGGACGGTGGCAAACCCGGTTCGATAAACCCCGTTATTAATACCCTCATACACCCATGCGTTGATTTTATCAATGTCATTCAGCAATTCTGCAGGCGCATAATTGCCAGGCTTTGCACCAATCCCGTCAAACGCCGAATTGAACATGCGGATAATTTCCGATGATTCATTGTTCACGATCGTATTTTGCTGAAGATCCCACAGTACCGGCACCGTCACTCGTCCGCTGTAAGTTGGCTGGGCCCGTAAATAAACCTCATATAAATACTTGGCATTACCTACCGGATCAGCAATCACACCCGGGCCCGGCTCAAATGTCCAGCCGTTTTCAGCCATATATGGGTTTACGACTGAAACCGAAATCATTTGCTCCAGGCCTTTTAGCTTACGCATGATCAACACCCGATTAGCCCATGGACAAGCCAGAGAGACATACAAATGATAACGTCCTGCCTCGGCCTTGAAGCCCCCCTCTCCGCTTGGGCCTGCACTGCCATCCGGAGTAATCCAGTGACGGAACTGGGCATCAGTGCGAATGAAGTTACCCCCGTTGCTGGCTGTGTCATACCATTGAGAAAGCCATTTTCCTTCTACCAATAAACCCATTATTCCTCCTTTCCATTGCTAAATCATGAATGACAGCTCTCCGTTAAAAAACGAATTTTTAGATTGGCCAGGATTCAAAAAATGGATCTAAACAAACCATCACGGAAAAGCGTTTGATATTGTCATCTTAACTGAAACAAATTAATTAAAAAATCCATTATCTGGACAGAATAGTTCTATAAATGGAACAAACACAGAAGTTGTAACAAACCCAAGAACAAATCATGACAAACCAATTCTTGACGGCAAGAGGCCCAACCCCTACCATTTGCTGTTTAATCAGGTTGCTATAATACCAAGGCAACAGTCATACGGAATAATCCATGTCTTCAATACGCCTTCTTTACATAGACGATGAACCTGATATTCGGGAAGTCGCCGTTTTCTCGCTAGAAATGGATCCGGACCTTGAGGTTCGCTCATGTGAATGCGGAAAAATGGCCCTGGAACTGATTCCAGAATGGAAGCCGGATATTATCCTGCTGGATGTCATGATGCCTGACATGGATGGACCCACAACCTTTGCCCATATCCGGCAATTGCCAGGCTGCGCGGATATTCCTGTTGTTTTCATTACAGCAAGGGCCCAAGAAGATTACGTGCAAACCTTGTTAGCCATGGGGGCCGTAGGTGTCATTGCCAAACCATTCGACCCCATCACTCTGCCTGAACAGGTGCGCAACTTTATTCCAAGCAAGCTGTAATACTAATGAGTTCACAAGATAATACCAAGTGGCTGCAATTACGTGCACGCTTTCATGAACGCTTGCAGCGCGAGCTGGCACAACTGCAAACGCACTTACCATCTACCATTAACCTTCGTACGGAAGAGGACTACCAGGCCCTTTTGCATCAAGCCCATAAACTGGCCGGTATTGGCGGCGTATTTGGCTATGACGAGATCAGCACTTGTTCCCTGGCCCTGGAAGCATGCATCATGCAAAGACAAAATACACAGGACATCAATACGGCATTGCAAACGCTAATAGCCACCATCTCGGCCATCCTGCAAAATGACAGCCCGGTTAGTCCCGTTTAAAACCAACCCGTGGCATGGCCTCCCAGCGTGAATCCTTGCGCAGGAATTGCCACCAGCCACGCAAACGCCAAATGCCATTCAATTGGCGGTAACCCAGGTTTTCTATCAGCGCTGCCAGGCCCAGCCTTAGCAAATCAGCCATTCTAGGATATCGGCGGACATCCAGTTCAGCCAGTACCATTGAGGCAACGCTGAAAAAAGTACCCGCCAGGAATATCAGCGCCATAAATGCCCACATGTACTCAACATCCAAAGTGCCTATCCACCAAAAAACCGGTAACAGCACGTAGCCCAGGATTTCAGCCAGTGGCCCAATCACATCCACCAAAAAAATCTGTCCCATGCCAAGCATACCGATTCGGCCGTAACGCGGGTTGAACAGCATATGGCGATGCCTGAAAAAAACTTCCAAAGCCCCACGCTGCCACCGGCTTCGCTGACGCTTGAGCACAGTAAGTGTTTCCGGCACCTCGGTCCAGCATAAGGGTTCTGGCAAAAAAACAATATTGTATTTAACCTTGCGCTCTATCATCAGCGCATGCATCTTCAATACCAAATCAAGGTCTTCACCCACGGTATCGGTACTGTAGCCGCCCACATCCACCACTACATCCCGCTTGAACACGCCAAATGCGCCAGAAATAAGCGTAAGGGTTTTCAGTTCGCTCCAGGCAACCCGGGCAACTGAAAAGGCACGCATGTATTCAAGCACTTGAAAAAGCGCAACCAGGCGTTTGGGGGTGCATACCTTGACAACACGCCCACTGGATACACTGCAACCATTAACTACCCGTACCGAACCGCCCACGGCTATCGTACGGCCGGGCTGGTCGACAAAAGGTTGCACCATTCGCAGCAATGCATCGGACTCAATAATCGAATCGGAATCCATGGCGCAAAATAAAGGCGAGCGTGACACATTGATACCTGCATTCAGGGCATCCGCCTTGCCACCGTTATGCTTGTCCACCACCACCAGATTCGGGTAACTGGCCGAACGGTAAACACCTTTGATGGGCTGATGGGGAGCCACCTCCTGAAAAATACGATAGGATGGTTTCATCCCAAACTCATTAATCAAACAATCAAGGGTTGCATCTTTTGAGCCATCATTTATAACAATGATTTCCATCCTTGGATATTGCAAGGCCAGCAATGCCTTAGTGCTTTCCACCACACCTGCCTCTTCGTTATAGGCGGGTGCCAGAATAGAGATAGGTGGGCAAGTTGCACTGTAACGATGCCATAGCAAGGTAGACTCAATGCTTGCCCTTTCCGGTTTCAGGGCTCGAATTGCGATTGTCACTTGCAAAAAATACAGCAAGTTCTGTGAGAAGCCAACCGTAATCAATGCAATGGCAAGTATCTCTACCAAGTAGTGAAACCATCCGATTTCTGCAATCATTCAACTCCCCTGGTGTATTCAAGCAACGCCATAGAAGCCATATCACTGGCTTCAAGTGCACCGCTGGCCTGCACCTTACGCAAGACTGACAAGCCTTTTTCACCACAGCCGGCCAATGCCTCGGCCGCCGCAAAACGCACCCACCAGGAATCATCGGCCAACAGTTTGGCCGCATGATCATACAACGCTTCCAGCTGTATCTGCCCAACTGCCCTGACGGCAGCAGCACGCACGCGGTATTGCTCATCGTCAAGCAAGCGTTCAATGGCCTCTTTAGCCCTTGGATGCCCTAGTGTTCCCAGGCCCTGCACGGCGACTTCACGTAATGGCGCCAAAGCGTCGCTGGTCATTTCAATAAATATGGGCAATAGCGTTAAGTCACCGGTGTTAGCCAAAGCACTAAGCGCTGATACCCGGCGCTCTGGCAACACTGAAGTGTCCCGCACCAACGCAAGTAAATCATCGGTCTGGTGTAAGGCCAGTTGTTTGAACAGACCATCAACCAGGGCAGAGTCTTCCCAATGCATATCGCGTAGCGCTGATGCGGGCACCTGACGTTGCTGGTGAGCCAAAGAGCGGGCTGCTGCAAGACGCAACTCGGGGTTTGAGGCCGTCAGGGACGCGCTCAAAGCCTCGGCAACTTCATCAGTATTAAAAAAAGCCAATGCCTCTGCGAATTTTATGCGTTGGCCCGAACGCCCCCGAAACAACTCGGTCAGCATATATGTTTGTAAACCCAGATCTTTGCATAACCCAACCAGACGGGCATGTTCCTGGCCCTCTAGCAGCGAAGCCATATGCGTTAGCAGCCGGACCATCTGGCGTGGGTTTGCTTTAGCTGCCTGCTGTAACATGCTTACATCAGCATCGGGTGTATGAAGCCAGATAACAATGGCTTTTTTTAATTGTGCCGACAAAACCTGATCACGTTTATCTTGACGCTGCTTTATAAACCGCAGGCACAACAACACCACCATGGCCAGAATTGAAACCAGAAACAATCCAAGAGAGACGGCCCAAATGGCATATAGCATATCAGCAATTAAAACCGGTAAGTCAGCCCGACACGGACGCTGTTACGATCATAAATTCCTGAAAGCTTTTCATGTGCCAGATTCAGGTTAAGTGCAAAAACAGGACTGACATCATACACGCCTCCCATGAAAAACGTACGGGTGCGCAACGTGAGGCCATCGCTGGATTCTGGCGCATTGGCAAAACCCGCCAGCAAGCGCAGATCAGGCTTGGCTTGCCAATCCATCCGCAAGGAAAAACCGCTTTGGAACCGCTGCTTTTCATCCCTTGCGTTAATCGAATTGACCGTGATCCAGACATGATCATCGCCAAGATACTGTCTGATACCCGCATAAGCAGACCAGGTATTGCCGGTGTTATAACGGCTAAAACGCAGATTCAGCAAAGCATAGGTCGCGTTCGGACCCGCTGAATTATTCAGGCGATATTCCCCCCCCAGGCCCACGGCCGCTTTAGGAAGAAAATCGGCACTGGGTGTGCCACCCACATACAAATAGCCTGTTAACCGGTCTGCAAACCGATGATCAACTCTTAACTCACCATAAGTGTCAGTCTTATTGTAGCGACGACTGATATCCATGCCACCCGAAATCGTGGTCTCTTCATTTGCTTTATAGGATAGCCGGAAACCACCCTCTTTCCAGTATGGCCTGTCTCCTGAAAGATGACTGCGGGTGACGCCCAAATCAAGCCGGTAACGGGGTTCCATGGAATCAGGCAAGACCTTTTCCGGCACTTGCCTACGCCTGGCCTGAATTCGTTCAAGCGCTTGTTGGGCATCCGTATAATTGGGTGCCAATTGCAATACACGCTGCAGCACTGGCTCGGCTTCGTTATCCCGACCACTGGCAGAAAGCGCAAGACCCTGCTGCAAGAGCAAATCAACATGATCAGGCTGCAAGACCAAAGCCTGACTAAAAAAAACAATGGCCTCGGCCGGGCGGCCATCAAGACGGGCCCGCACACCTTCCTGATAAAGCCGGTCTATATTATGCGTAGTGGAAGCCCATGCCATGACACCAAATAAAAGCATTAACAACCCAGATCCCGCGCAAGCAGCATGCCTTAGGTGCTTCATCAAGGTGACTCTTACAATGGCACAATATTCGCAATACGGGACATCAGCTCTTCGGGCTTGAAAGGCTTTTGCAGATAATCAGCCGCCCCCGAACGGAATGCGCCCACAATATCTTCTTCCTGGCGCTTTGCCGTTAACATTAATACTTGTGTATCAGCCAGTGCTCCTTCAGCCTGCAAACGCCTGAGCAAAGCAAAACCATCCAGCTCTGGCATCATTGCATCAAGCACGATTAAAGCGGGTTTATGTTGCAAACACGCTTCATAAGCCGCTAGGCCATCGGCCACAGATATAACCGAATAACCACGAGCAGAAAGCTTATATTCCAGTAATTCACGCAAAAGCTCATCATCATCGGCGATAAGAATCATAGGGGACTCATTCATGCATAACTCCTTTTTTATACCCGACACTGCCTGCCATTTCATTATGTAAAGGTAATGATCTCAACTGTTATCAGGAGCCTGAGTGTATTTTAATAAAACGATTAATCTATTATTTAAACATATTGATTGATTGGCGTTGATTCTTTTTATCTATAAACCTCATAAACCAATACTTAATCACCAGATGTTAAAACGATTTACTAACACTCTAAACAATAACGATTAATCAAACAAGCCATGAAAAACCATCCCTGCATATGAGGCCCATGCCCTTAGCGCAGCTTGTAATTGACGCCCTGTATTCAGCATAGCAGCCGTTTCACCCAAAAAACTAATCCGGGATGCTGGTACGGTTACCTGCCCTGCTTCCAAATAGCCAAGACCCTGCTCCAACAAAACCGGCTTGTCAAAACGCAAGGCGTTCCCCTTACCGGCATTGGCAAGCAACCATAACGTGGCAGGCTTTCCGGCCTCTGCGGCAATATAAGACTGGATCAAATCATCAGGCAAAGGGCCTGCCTCCAGGGCCACATAAACCGGTACCCCCTTTGCTGACCCCCATGACAGCAAGGGCTCTGCCACTTGTTGAATGACCGGTTCCGCTGTACGGTAAGCCATGATAGTGATGGAGTCGGCCGTTTCACTTAGCCCCCCAAGCACCGCTGTAGCCATGGGTGATTGTGGCAACCAGAATGGCAACACCATATCCAGTTTCAATTCACTTTGCGCTGCCAATACTTGAAGCGTTTGCGCCCACTGCCGGCCTGTTTCTTGTGGATTGGCACGGTAATCTGGCAATAAATAAGGTTCAATATCATATTGAATACCCCCCAGGCGAGACGACTGCGGTACGCTGTCCTGATAGCGATGGATGGACTGTAAGCGCTGCAATGCATGCTCACGCCCACTGGGTAAAGCCATGGCAGGATCACCTTCAACGGCCCATATGTCAATATCATGGCGTTTTGCCATGGCAATAAAGCCGGAAAGCAACTCCTTATTTACCACGTCCCCGCCACTGGCAGGAACATCCAGGGCAATATAAAGACGCTGCAAGCCAAGTTTTCTGGCTTCATTCACCAACTTACCAGGGGCCTCAAGCCAGCGTTTGGCGTTCCAGACCCAGGCAGCCCGCAAGCCGGAAGGTGCCACCGGGGCAGGCACCAGCTCAATGGACCGAATTTGCAGACTGGCCGTATTCAATGGACAGATTATGGTAAATGAAAGCAGTGACACATCTGGGGATGGTTTTTCAACCCTATAGTCTGGCATTAGTGTAGCCACGCGATCAAGCGAGATGTCAGCCGCAAGGCTACCATTAGCTACCGCAACAGGGACCAGAAGCCGCGCATCTTTACCCGCTGGTGAAACACCCCACTCAAAGCCGGCATCGCCTTGTGCCAACACGCGCAAAGCCGCCTTTGCCCCAAATGGCATCCTGGCAGACACTGGCGTAAATAACACCCCCGCGGTCTGACTACCCGCCCGGCAATCAATCGTTAACTCATTATCCTTGCCCTGTACCACCTCTACACGCTCTTCTACCCCAAATGCGCGTACCGACAAGAATTCAAGCAAAGAAGACCCAAGGGGCAAAGCAGGAAGAACCGTTGTTGTACTTTCTTGTATGTTGAACTCTACGCTAGAAGGAGCAAATTGATTGTCTTTCATCACACCATTTACCTGAATCCGCTGCCCGGGACTTGTCGGCATTTCGAGGATATCAAGTTGCCACATAGGTGATAGAGTAGCCGCACGGGTCGTTGAAAAAAACACCCACGCCAGTAAAAACACCATGACGACAAATGCCGTACATCTACCTGGAAAATCAAGCCTCGACAGGAGCATCACTTCTACCACCTATGATTGGCAACTCAATATAAAATATAGTCCCTGAAGATGACGTTGTGAAACCAATCCGACCATCCATTTGCTCGATAATTTGCTTCACAATACTCAGGCCCAGGCCCGTGCCCCCTTTATTTGCAAAACCCACTCCCGTTGCCTGGGAAAACTTGGAAAACACCAAGGGAATAAAGTTCTCGGGAATACCTGGGCCATTATCGGAAACCTCAATCCGCACGCCGATTTCACCAGGCAAAATCCTGACTAGAACCGATGCATCTACAGGAGAAAATTTAATGGCATTAGATAACAAATTATTGAGAACCTGGCCCAGACGGAAGGCATCGGTATGTAAAGCCACTGACTCCGTCTTATCCTCAAGCTGGACAATCACTTTTTTATCCTTGGCCATGGGAGAAATACCATCTATGGCGTCAACAACCACATCTCTCAATATGAAATCAGCATTATTGAAGACCATTTTTCCCGCTTCCAGCTTCTCGATATCCAGAATATCATTCACCAGCTTGATCAGCCGTTGCGTATTACGCTCGGCAATATCAATCAATTGCAGGCATTTTGCGGGCATATGTTTGCTAAAATTATGAATCGAAAGTTTAAGTGCACCTGCAATCGACGTTAGCGGTGTACGTAACTCATGACTGACCGTAGCAATAAACTCATTTTTAATCTGTTCCACCCGCCGACGCTCTGTAATATCCCTGAACGAAGTCAGATAAAAAGTATCCTCACCTTGCTCAGCCTCACTGATGGCTAACTCAACTGGAAAAACCTGTCCATCCTGTTGAACGGCATTAACTTCAATAACACCACCTTTCTCGTATTCAAGCTTGTGCATAT
This sequence comes from Advenella sp. RU8, assembly GCF_048381675.1. NCBI lineage: Bacteria > Pseudomonadati > Pseudomonadota > Betaproteobacteria > Burkholderiales > Alcaligenaceae > Advenella > Advenella sp. RU8. The sequence continues at coordinate 175,194 of NZ_JBLWIS010000002.1, read as the reverse complement.
CCAAAAGTGCAGCTTTGCGCAGGGACAATCATCAGCCAGTAAGGTAGCAAAGTGACGGTTTTGAGAAAAGTTACCCCGTTCTATTTTAAACATCCGCAAAGCTGCCGGATTCATGGCTTCTATGATTCCCTCGGCATTAACAATCACCAAAGCATCAATAGACCCATAAAACATGGCCTGCTGACGGGTCATTTGCAATCGTAATTGCCGCTCTATCTTGTCTCGATGACGCAAGTTAACCGAAACAAGCCAAACCAGCGCAACAATCAGCAAAATAATGCCTGCCATAAGCACAAGCATTATGATGCGTCCACGAAATATTTGCCGGGCGTGTTCCTGACTTAATGCCTCAATATTCTGGTCATGACGTACTTTTAGCTCTGAAGAAACCATACGGACCTGCTCCATAAGATCGGTTCCTGAAACTAAACTGTCATAAAAAGAAGTCCTCATTTCCTGATTGGCACGTTGAATACTAATAACCAATGTTTGCAAGCGCTGATAGACCAAATCCAGTAATTGCCTTGCCTTCTCAACGTTTATCTTGTCATCATCAAAACGGGCTACCTCAAACTCCTCTAACTGACGCAAAAGACTAAGTTGAACCGACTTAAACGTATTAAAAAAGGCATGATCTTTCGTAAGGATATAAGTGCGCTGAGCCGTTTCAGCATAAGACAGATCAGCCATCAATCTGGATAATACCGCTCTTGTAACATATGCCTGGTTAAGCTCCTCAGATATCTTTGCTTCGTCGGTGGTTAGCTTCCAGTCCAGGGCAGCCAACCCAAGAACAAGAATACAAATACCAACAACAGCGGAGTAGATGAAAAACAAAGGTTTGTTTTTTTTGGGAGGACGAGGCGACATATCAAACGGCATTCCAGCAATAAAATTTTTAATCATTTTTACCCAGTGATTTTGTCTTATTTACCCCTGAATGGCAATCAAAACCCACATCCTGCAAACAGACTCACTTATTTTTGAAAAACAGCCTTGAAGACCTGTAAAACAAAGCCCGATATTACACCGGGCCTTGTTCTGTTCAGTGTTGTCGTTTACAGGCAGCCGACACTAACTCCAGCGACCAGGCGCATAAGTAAACACCGGCAAAGACCAGCCCCAGCGAATTGCCGCAAGGCGCAATGCCAGGCCAAAGCCGAAAGAAGCCAATAAATTAATGTCATGGCTTACACCCCAGTGCCGCAGACACAAATATAAAATGGCAACTAGCAGCGACACGCTGGCGTACAATTCTTTTCGTAGCACCATAGGCGTGCGATTGCACAACAGGTCACGCAAAATACCGCCAAAAATACCCGTGGTAATACCTGCCATAATCACCACCGTAGGGCTATAGTCCAATTTCAGGGCTACGTTACAACCAATCACGGTAAAAGCAATCAGGCCCATGGCATCGAGCACCAGGAAGATAGAATGCAGGCGATGCATGTAACGGGCAACCAGCATGGTAAACAGGCCGGCCAGAATGGTAAGGTGAATATACATAGGGTGCTGGGTCCAGGAAACCGGGTAATTCCCCAGCAACATGTCACGTACCGTGCCACCACCCAAAGCGGTAATGAAGGCCACAAAAGCCACGCCAAACATGTCCATATTACGTCGGCCAGCGGCAAGTGCGCCCGACATGGCCTCGGCAGTAATTGCCACGATATAAATATAGAGAAGCAAACTTGAATCCTTGTTGTTTTATGCTGCCTCTCCCCCTGTCCTTTTACCTGAGAGTTTACGCAGTCATGAAAACTGCTTGCCCCTTCGGTGGGTTGCAAAGCAACCTCTCTCCAGCTGGCGTTACGGTTGCGCTATTTAAGGTAATAGCAGCATTCCGAGTACGGTTCGCAGTAACTATGCCTGAGCGATTATGGGAGTTTGCGCCTTCGGCGGGAACCACGCTTTATGCTGGTCCCTCTCTCCTGCGAAGCGAGGGATTATACTGCAAGCAGATCGTGATTTGTGAAATGGTGGTTATTTAAATATGCATTCCCACGCGGGAGCGTGTGAACGAGTATTTATTCATGCAATGGTTCCTGCTTGAAGGATTTTGATACGGGTGTTTTATGGATGATATTACAGAAGTGTTGTTATCATTACAAAACCATACAGTGAATGGTTTGTTTGTATACTATGGCATATAGTTATTCTGCCTAAGCATGCAAGTACCCCAGCACTGTTATTATTAAAAATTAAGCTGAGACAAAATGGCAACAGACGCAATATATATTATCGCCATAGGCGCAATTGTTGCCGGTTTTATACAGGGCTTATCCGGCTTCGCTTTCAGTATGGTATCCATGTCATTTTGGGCCTGGGTATTAGATCCCAGGCTGGCAGCCACACTAGCGGTTTTTGGTGCTCTTACCGGCCAGATTCTTGCCGCATTTTCCGTTAGGCGTGGCTTCAATCTGAATTTATTATGGCCTTTCATTCTTGGTGGTCTGGCTGGCATTCCCATGGGCGTGGCGGTTTTGCCTTATTTGGATATGGACTGGTTCAAAGTAATACTGGGGGCATTGCTGGTGCTGTGGTGCCCCGCCATGTTATTTTCCCAACAACTTCCCCGCATTACCATTGGCGGGCGTCTTGCCGATGGCATAGTTGGTATTGCCGGTGGCATCATGGGTGGCATTGGCGGTTTTACCGGCACCCTGCCCACACTGTGGTGCACCATACGTGGCTATAACAGGGATGCCCAGCGGGCGGTTATCCAGAACTTTAACCTGTCCATGCTGCTGGTGACCATGTGCACCTATCTGGCTACAGGTATGATTACGACAGAAATGCTGCCCTTGTTTGCCATTGTGCTGCCTGCCATGCTGATACCCACCTTATTGGGAACCCGTTTTTACACGAAAATAAATGATGTGGCATTCCGTAAAATCATACTAACCCTATTAACCTGCTCGGGCATTGCGCTTTTGCTTTCTTCGGTACCATCACTGCTGGAACGTTTAAGCGCGTAAGAACGCACCTGCTATACCCACCTGCCAGTGCAAGCTGAAGCGTAGCGGATATTACTGGCTGTATAGCCTAGTCAAATAGGCGTTCCCACGCAGGAGTGAACTGACCCGCTAAAGTTGGACACCTCTTCAACTTATTAGGGTCAGTTCACAGAGCATGGGAACGGGCTGTTCACCACAAATAAGCCTGATTGGTTTTGTTTTCCATTTCCAGTGTTTCTGAGGTGTCATGAATCAGGGAACGCAGCCACATGTTGGCCGGGTCGCGATGAAACCGCTCATGCCAGAACTGGTTGACGGTATAGGAAGGGAATTTCAATGGCAACTGCACCATTTTCACCGCATTTTCCGATTCAAAAATAATGCCAAGCCGTAACGGCACAATAGCGACAAGGCTTGAACTGGCCACAATTTGTCCCAGACCGATGAAATTGGGAACATTAGCCACATAATTGCAAACAATCCCTTTACGCTCCAGGAATTTCTCGATAATCGAATGGGATGTGCCCGTTAACATCACTTTCACAAATTTTTGTTGCTGCAACTGGGCCAAGGACATTTTTCCATCAATATCCGGATGATTTTTTGAGGCAATCAATACAAACCTTTCATTATTGAGTTTCTGCTTGTAAAAACCCGCCTTCATTTCCTCAGTAAATCCCAAAGCAATATCAGCCTCACCGGTTTCCAGTTTTCGTGCAGTTTCATAGCTTAAATTAGAAACCTCGATATTCACATTGGGCGCCTGTTTATCAATGACCGATAACAGCCTTGGCAGCAATATCGTTTGACCCAGGTCGGGCATGCAAATCCGAAAACAGCGATTCGAGGTTAAAGGATCAAACACCGTACTCGGCTCCAGACATTGCTCCAGCAGTTTAAGTGCCTGGTATACTAGCGGGCGCAGTGCTTCTGCCCGGGGTGTGGCCTTCATGCCCCCCGAAGTGCGTACAAAAAGCGGATCGCCATAATGTTGACGCAATTGTGCCAGCACCACACTGACCGATGACTGGCTCAGACCAACGGAATCAGCAGCACGGGTTACGTTTTTGCTTGCATATAAGGCCAAAAAGATCCGAAGATGTCGTATATCCAGTTCGTTCAAGAAAGCCCCCCATTATTAACAAAACCGATGACAAGTATTAATCATAATCTATTGTAGGAATAATTGCGCCTGCTCTATAGTTACCCTTCATCTGTTTGAACACCGTATAAAAACATAAACATGAGACATTAATTATGGATAATCTTGGAACACTGGAAGACTTACCAACTGAATACGTGCAGGCTCTCAATGCGCAAAACCTGGTCCCGTTATGGCCAAGCCTGGGGGCCGTTTTACCTGCAGACATTCCGACCAGACACACCCAACCCACACATTGGTCTTACAACACGATTCGTCCGCTATTGCTGCAAGCCGGTGAGCTGACCCCGATTGAAAAAGCGGAAAGACGCGTACTTGTCATGAGCAATCCGGGACATGGCCTGGATGCCATGAAAGTCAGTCCGGCCATGTACGTGGGCATGCAATTGCTGTTACCCGGTGAATGGGCACCCAGTCATCGCCATACACCGAATGCCGTCAGAATGATCATTGAGGGCGACGGTGCTTACACCACGGTAGACGGGGAAAAATGCCCCATGAACCGTGGCGATCTTATTTTGACACCATCCGGGCTCTGGCACGAACACAGTCATGATGGCCAAGCCCCGGTGGTCTGGCTTGACGTGCTGGACCTGCCCTTGATTTACTTCATGGAAACCAGCTATCACAACGTTGGCACCCGGCAAACCGTCAACCCCACCAAAGGCCATGGCATTTATGCCAATGGCGGTGTGCTCCCCGCCCCCGTCTTCACGCGTCATCACAACCCTTACCCCATGTTGCGCTATCCATGGTCACAAGTACGGGCCAGCCTGGTAGCCTTATCCGAAGCACATCCAAACGAAAAATCGGTTCAGGTTGAATACATTAATCCGGAAACCGGTGACAGCGCCCAGAATATTCTGGGATTTTATGCCTTGATGATCCAACCCGGCCAGACACTTGACTTGCCAGCGCGCTCTCCTGCCAGCCTGTTTCATGTGATTGAAGGAAAAACAAAGGCAGAAATCAGCGGTAAAACATTTGAACTGAATGAAGCAGACACCTGTTGTGCCCCTGGCTACACACCCGTTCACCTGCATAATCAAGACACCATCCGCCCCGCCTTTATTTTCATTGCCGATGAAAGCCCTTTACACCGAAAAATGGGTGTACTGGAAACCCGGTAAAAAAACATATAAAACATACTAAAACCACCAACAACACATAGAACAGGAGACCATCCTCATGAGACATTTTTTTCTTGCGACAGCCCGATCCGCCTTGGTCGTTTTGCTGGCCACCCTTTCAGGCATCACCAACGCGCAAGCACAGACTGACACTGCCTTCCCCGATCGACCGGTAACTATCATTACCCCATTTTCAGCAGGCAGCGGACCTGATGCCGTCCTTAGAATGGTGGCTGAAAGCCTGACCAAACAATGGGGCCAAACCGTCATTATCGACAATCGCCCGGGGGGTGCGGGCTTCATTGCCATCGAGCAGGCACGACGCGCCAAACCCGATGGATACACGCTATTGCAGCTTGACAGTGAACAGATCAGTGCCCTGCCTTACTTGTACCCTTCCAGAAAAATATCGCCATTGGAAATTTTTGAACCGGTAGCCGCCTTATTCAGGACGCCATTTTTTATTGCCGTTCCCAGCAACTCTCCCTGGCAAAACATGGGGGATCTCATCAAGGCCGCACAAACAAACCCCGATTCTGTCAGTTATGGATCATGGGGCGTTGGCAGTCCGGGACATCTGGGCGCCCTGCAGCTGGAAAAGATGAGTCACACTAAAATGCTTCATATTCCCTATAAGGAAACCGCACAGCTTTATGTCAATCTGGGGGGTAACGAAATCCAGTGGGCCTTTGCCAGTGTCGGCTCCAGTGAAAGCCTGTATAAGAAAGGCAGCCTGAAGTACCTGGCCATTGCGGCCAAAAGCCGGCACCCTCGCATGCCGGACGTACCCACTGTGGCAGAAGCGGGGGGACCGCAACAACTGACGGTAGACTCATTTGCCGTGTTAATGGCACCCAAAGGCACCAATGCAAAAATTATTGAAAAAATCCATGCTGATGTGTTGAAGGCCGTTCAAACTGAAAAAGTAAAAAACAATTATGCGGCCTTTGCCTTTGAGCACCTGGACTGGAGCCCGCAGGAAATCACAAGAGTCAGCAAATTAAAAGGTGAGACTTACGAAAAACTGGTTCGTGAAGGAAATATTCGACTGGACTGATCCATTCACGACTACCCACTGACAAAGCATCGCGACCTGCCCGGTTGCGATGCTTTTTTACAATGACAACATGACCTTCAGTTTTCCTGGATGACATCGGCAATAACTTGCCTGAGCCATCGATTACCGGGCTCCTGATGATACCGCTCATGCCAATATTGCTTCACATCATAAGACGGTATTTCAATGGGTACATCAACACGTCTTACGGTTTTATCCCGACATATGATCTGCGCCAAATGCACGGGTGCCAAAGCCAGCAAATCGGTGGTGCGGACAATATCCGCCAGCCCAAGAAACGAGGGCACCCACAGCTCAATATTCCTGGAGATACCGGCATCATCAATCGCTTTTTCCAGCAACCAATGCGCGGTACCGCTGCTTTTTACCGCAACATGCCCCTCGGCCTTGAATTGCTCAATCGTCAGTTCATGGTTGATGCGCGAATGATTATGGCGGATCAGGCACACATAATGCTCCCGGAATAATTTCTGCTGGTAAAAACCCGGACCCATGATGGTGGTAAAACCCATGGCAATATCAACCTCACCACGCTCAAGCTGAAGCGGTGTCTGTTCCGTAAAATCAATGACCTCTATCCTGACCTTGGGGGCCAGCCTGTTCAACACATTTTTAAGCCGGGCAATCACTACCACCTGCCCCGTACTGGTCATGCTTAATCGAAAAATACGGTTGGAGCTAAGCGGATCAAAACTGGCCGCTCCCTCTTCTATATCCGCCAGCAAGCCAAGTGCAGACCGAATGGCGGGCAACAACTCGGCAACCCGTGGGGTCGGCTGCATACCTGTCCGGGTACGAACAAAAAGCGCGTCATTGAAATGCGTGCGCAATTTGGCCAGACGGATACTGACCGATGGCTGACTTAAGCCCAGTATTTCAGCGGCGGCCGATATATTGCAGGTGCGTGTCAATGCGTCAATCAGGGCAAGATCACGTATGTCGAGATTACTCATGAGCCTTTATATAGTATCAAAATCCACCCACCAATTTTACCCATATTATTGTTAAATACAATACCAACTATAAATTTCAATTTATTGAACCAATAATTAAATTCATGAATACTAACAACATTCTTTAAGGAGACGATAAAAAATGCGAATTTGCCGTTTTGACAACAATCAACTGGGCGTTGTCCAGGGAAATGATATTTATGATGTCAGTGCCGCCCTGGCACTGCTACCCAAACACGCTTACCCCTTTCCCGACCACGATCTTTTAATCGCCAACCTGGAAAGCCTGCGTCCACAACTCATGCAGTTAATGGAAACGGCGCCAAAGAAAGCGCTTACGGGCGTTCAATTGCTGACTCCTGTTGCCAACCCGGGGAAAATTATTGCCGCCCCTGTCAATTACCTGAAACACCTGGAAGAAGCACGTGCTGATAAAGAAATACACCACGCCAACCAGATTGGTGAAATTCAGCGGGTGGGCCTGTTTTTAAAAGCCAACAGCTCACTGATTGGTGTATCGCAACCCGTAGAACTTGCCCACCCGGAGCGCCGGAACGACCACGAAGCCGAGGTGGTGGTGGTGATTGGCAAGACGGGCCGCAATATTGCGGCCAAAGATGCCCTGCAATACGTTGCCGGCTACTGTGCCGGTCTGGACATGACCACCCGTGGTCCGGAAGAGCGCAGCATGCGCAAATCCATTGACACCTACACGGTGCTGGGCCCATGGCTGGTAACGACAGATGAAATCCCCGACCCCGGATCACTGGCGTTTCGCCTGACCGTCAATGGTGAAGAACGCCAGAACGCCAACACGAAAGATCTGGTGATTGATATTCCTCACCTTATCGAGTTCGCTTCCTCTTTTTACACCCTCAATCCCGGTGACCTGATCTTTACCGGCACGCCAGAAGGGGTTGGTCCCGTTGAACCCGGAGACCTCATAGAAATGGAACTGGAAGGTGTAGGAGCAATCGCTGTTAATGTTACAACCATGGAGACTGTATGAAACAAGCATCAAACGATCAAATTTTAATTGCCGGTGGTGGCATTGGCGGTTTAGCAGCAGCCCTGGCCCTGGCCCGCATTGGCAAAGAAAGTCATGTATTTGAACAGGCCGATGAAATCAAGGAAATTGGTGCCGGTATCCAATTGGGCCCCAACGCCTTCTACACCTTTGATGAGCTGGGCATTAGCGATGAAGTCAATAAGCTTGCCGTCTTTCCCGATGATATCATCGCCATGGACGCCATTAGTGGTGAAGAAATCTTGCGCCTGCCCGTCAGTGAGCTCTATCCGGAGCGCTTTGGGAAACCTTATGGCCTGATTCATCGTGCAGATCTGCATGCCGTTCTTTTGCAGGCCTGTCGGGATACCGGGAAAGTCACCCTTTCAGCATCCAGTAAAGTGGAAAGCCATGTTTCAGATGGCAAGCGCGTTACCGTCACCACCTCTGATGGCCAAACACATACCGGACCCGCCCTGATCGGTGCCGACGGCCTGTGGTCTACCGTACGGCAAAGTATTGTTAACGATGGCAAGCCAAGGGTTTCAGGGCATATCGCTTACCGGGCCGTCTTACCTATTGACCAGGTTCCCGAAGCCAACCGGAAACATGCCATGGTGATCTGGATGGGTCCCCGCTTTCATCTGGTGCACTACCCGTTAAGAGGATCGGATGTCTTCAATCTGGTCGCGGTGTTTCATAGCGACAAGTATGACGAAGGTTGGGATACCTATGGAGATCCGGAAGAACTGAGAGCACGCTTTCAGGGTGCCCGCCCGGAAGTGATGGGCATGCTGGAAAAAATCGAATCCTGGCGTATGTGGGTGTTATGTGACCGTGACCCGGTTGGCAACTGGACCAAAGACAATGTTACCCTGCTGGGTGATGCCGCACACCCGATGCTGCAATACCTGGCACAGGGCGCCTGTATGGCCATGGAAGATGCGGTTTGCCTGGCCAAACACGTCCAGGCTTCAGGTGGAGACTTCAGCAAAGCGTTTGACTCATACGCCAAAGCCCGTTATTTGCGCACCGCCCGTATCCAGCAAACCGCACGCTTATATGGGCAAGCCTACCACGCCACAAAAGCCACCCGCGACCTGCGAAACGCCTTCCTTAAGGAAAGGACACCCGATCAGATCATGGAAGGCATGGCATGGATGTATGAGAAAGATCAGATTCCGGCCTAGCGTAACTGTCCAAACGAGACAGCACATTCACCTGGCTCATTTGCGCAATGTCAGTGACCTCTGTACTTAACAGGCTGGCATTGCCCACCACGACCGCCAATGCCTGGGCGCGGGAAATGGCCACGTTAATGCGGTGGATGTCAAACAGGAAATCAATCCCGCGGGGTGATTCGGTGGCATCGCTGGTACACAGGCTGAAAAAAACAACGGGGGCTTCCTGCCCCTGGAATTTATCCACACTGCCCACCCGCGCAGCCGGGCCCAGTGCCTGCTGAAGCTTGTTCACCTGATGGTTATACGGCGCCACAAACAGGATATCTTCCCAGCCCATTTGCTGCTCACTGCCATCCTTGGCCCTGAACCGTCGCTGTAAACACGCATGGCCAAGCTGTGTGATAACCTCCACCTCTTCCTCGCTGGCCTGCGTATTGCCTTCGTGTGCCATTGGCACAAACACCAGGCCGGCTTCAAGACTTAACCGGGTTAACGGCGGCATTAACGAACCATCATCATTGTCTGGCACCATCACGCGCTGCCGGTCGTTGGCCACATCGGCTTTAAGCTGCCCCTCATAAATGGCATGGCTGATATAATCATTCACGGCTGAATGCATGCGGAATGTCGTATCCAGAAACACCCCCATGCCAGGCGGAATAATGGGCGAATCATGCAACAGGTAATCCAGGATCGACAAACCGCTATCTTCCGGGTGAGACCCTTGCGAAGGCTGCCCCAGCTGCATCTGGTCGCCCATTAAAATGATATTTTGGGCGGCACGGCTCATGCCCACCAGGTTGGCCACCGAGACCTGGCCGGCTTCATCAATAAACAAATAATCAAAGCGCCCGGCCAAGTCATCCCGACAAAATCCCCAGGCGGTAGTGCCTACCACGCAGGCGGGCGCCTGCAAATGCGCTGAAATTCCATCATTCTTGATCACCTCGATACCGTTATTCTCAATTTCATCTCCGGTATTTTTCGTACAAAAATAGCGCGCTTCAATACCTTCCGAGCGGCAATAGCCGGCCACCCCCACCAACAGATTATTAATGGCCTTGTGGCTGTTGCTGCCAATGCCAATACGTTTTCCCTGTTTCAGCAGCTCGGCAATAATATGCTTGCCCGTATAGGTTTTGCCTGCCCCCGGCGGCCCCTGCAAGGTTAAATAACTGCTATCCAGTTGGCACACAGCCTGGATTATCTGAGCCATGCGACCCGCTGGCGTGATGTCCGTCACAATGGGCTCTCCCTTTCGGTGCCCCTTGATATTGGGCATATCGCGCCGTAAAAACCCCAGAATGGCGGAGTCAGCCAATTCGCCCTTTTCATAACAACCCACCACCTCATCAATCGCCTTCTGGATCACGCTGGGGTTGACAAATTCATCGGGAATCAGGGAAATCACCTCACCCGGATCAAAACCGGCCTGCACCACCACCCGACCATTTTTAAAATCAGAGTCGTCCGGCAAAATCTTGACTTTGCGTCTCTCATTCCCCAGCAGATACATGCTGTCACTGCGCGGAATCTTGAATTCCTGATTCACATTAAAATGATATTCATAAGCCAGGTTACGGGCACGCTCTGCAGGCTTGAATGGCTCACGACCGGTACGCTGGCAATTAGCCAGGCAATCGATATCGTCTTCAAGCTCATCATGGCTTAGGCCAAGGCGATCAAACAAGCGCCAGAAAACCGGCTTGCTTTCCCGACGATGAAACTCCAATATCCAGGCCAGGTTTTCAGTGATACGGGCCTGCGCTTCCGGTTCGGTTTTGGCCCGTGCCAGCAAACGGTCACGCAGCTGAATGCGTTGCGTGACTTCCTCTTTCACATCGGGCTCTATCAGCTCAAGCTGGCCGTCATACACGATGCCGTGATTTTCCTGCTGATTACGCAACCATACCGTGAGTTCTTGCGTGGAATTGCAATCATCAATATTGTAGTCACGGATATCTTTCAAAATAGCCGAGCTTTGCCAGGTATCCCCCTCTTGCCCCAGCCTGTTAAGATTGCGCCACTGCTCGTACACCACCACCGAATCGCCGCCACTGCCAACCGCCGTATCGCGTTTGCCACGATAAAGATGCTCGATATTCTTGATGGAATAGCGCGGTTCTCCCACCCGCAAACCGCCTTTCACGATTTTGTATAAATCCACAAAGACATCATTGCGCAGCAACTGATCCACTTCGTGTTCATACACCCCGTACCTGCCCATCAGCTTGCGACAGGAGGCAATTTCATAATTGGCATAATGGTAAATATGCATGTGCGGATCTTGCTGCCAGCGCCCATACACCCAGGTGATGAATCCTTCAAAAGCCTGCTTTTCCTGCTCCCTATTATGGGCCCAGAAATCCTTGAACTGGCGCTGGCCGTTTTCATCAAAATACGTACAGCCCCACAAATACTCCAGTCCGCCCTCATCCAGCGGAAACCCTTCAATATCGAAGAAAACATCCAGGTCTGAATGCGGTGGCAACAGCATCAGGCCAGCCGGGTTTTGTGCATCTTCAGGTTGCAATACTTCAAACAAGGGGCGTTCGGCCCCATCGCTGGCTTTTTGAATTTTGGCCTGTGCCTGCAACCTGGCCAAGACCTCGGCACTTAACCCTGGCACACGCGCAATACTTGCCTGCGCCAGTTGCTGACAAGTTGAAATACCGGCCCGTTTCAGCTTCTTGATTTGGGAACGGGTAATATTAGCCACCAGCGAAAGGTGGTCATTGTCTTGTAACAGCCGTTCGGCAAAACCAGACCAGCGACCATGGCTTTTTGAATCGGCCGGATCGGGCATGGCATTGGGGTTGAAAGCTTCCTGTTCGGCCAGAAAACGGGATTTCAGGGCCAGGTAATAATAGTAATAATCATCGGTTTTCAACCGCTCACGTTCCTGATTGCCCAAGGCCACGACAATATGTTCGGGACGCCTCCCTTGCAAAGACTCAAGCATATCGGCATAACAGCAAAGCTGGACCACAAACGACGGCTTGACGACTGACGCCAGCTTGGTATCCCATACCTCGTAATGATAATTGCCCAGCCGGCTTTGGCCAGGCACCTTCATCAGGAAATCGGCATAACCAATGAAAGGATCGCGCTGCAACACCGCCTGGTAAATGACATCAACCCCGTTTTGCATGGCGGTTTGGGTAGCCTGCAGTTTACGGGCGATATTGTTATGGGCACCGGTATTGTCTTGGGCAATATCCACGATGCTTAAACCCTGCTGCTGAAAATGGGTCAATAAGGCCGCTTCATGGGCCAAGCCTTTATCAGCAAACATAGTATTTAAAGCGTCTTCTTCATCGGGCTGCGGGGCCTCTTCCGGACACACCAGCGCCCACCGGTTCATCCATGACGCAAACGGACTGGACATATACGTGGTTAAATCGCTGGGGGAATAGATGAGTTTACCGTTGGATTGATACATGTGTTGCCTCCTGCTTGAAGGAGGGCGTTACCACGCGGGAGCGTCACTGCCATTAAGTTAAGGAAAATCCATTTAAAAACAATGTTTTTTCTGTCGTTTATGAAAGTTCGACTGTCTCCTTGATGATGGCTTTTTACGGGGCAGATGACGGTGGCGCGGTTTTTGATCGCGTTGAACGATCCCGCCCGGTTCACCGTTTGCGGATACTGCGTGGATTTGGTATCCCGCATGGTCTGCGCCGTGTCAGTCAGTAGCGATTCTAGGCAGACCCGGTTCAGTACGTCGTACAACACGGAGGCCTAGGCATAAGGCCGTTCGCCCAGGCAATGGTGCCGAATTCTTCGCGCATGGCTTGATTGTCCGGGATGGTGATCCTGGAACCATCGATCGCCAGTACCCGGAAACCCCAAAAGCGCAGGTAATCACCATCACCGTACTGCGTTTGCACGACGGCGTCCTGGTTAAGCTCGATAAAGGCGGTGTGTTTCAGTTTATACCGCGCCTGCGAATAAGCGCTGGCGGTCACGGGTGGCTGCTCCTGCCACGTCATCGCCTCATTGACGACGTTTTGTAACGATTTCACGCTATTCCTCATGATCAACACCACCAGCAACGCGAAGGACAGGCGACGCTCCCTCGTGAACGCTTTGTCGCTCTGCCGGTGACGGTGCTTGAAGCTATTCACTTCAAGCCGCTCTTGGGTAATTTCAATTGCCTGCTTTTTTAGCCATGTTCAACGATCAATCAAATCCGCTTATTATCTCAAAAAATGCTTAACTTAATGGCAGTGACACGGAGCATGGGAACGAGCCAGAAAATGCCTTTGAAAACAGTGACAATTCTCCTGACACAGGGGGCATGCAGCGGGCTGGTCCCTCTCTCCTGCGAAGGCGAGGATTATACTGTAAGTTGCCGGAAAGAAGTGTGGTTATTGTGATTCAAATTTAAAATGCGGGCGGTGGCAAAGGCATTTTTTCCAAATGCCGCTGAAATATTGTTAATGAATTATTGGATAATGGTACGGCTGGCGCAAATAAACTTGCCCGCGGCCTAAAACATAAATGCTATCACTCAGGCAAACCCACTTTCTGTTTCATCCGGGCAATCAGCAAAGGATCATACTCAGGGGCCCGAACTCGCCGGCGTCCGGGTTCAGCCCTAGTTAACGGCTCATCAACCTCTTTGGTGGTTTGTCTGGATTCAAGTGCCAGCCGCTGGTAAACCTGGGTACCCCGGCTTTTCCAGGCAATTTCCTCAGGCTTTAATGGCCGAACAACACTGGCTGGCGACCCCATTGCCAAATGCCCTGCCGGGATTTTCATGGCAGCCTTCACAAAAGACATAGCCCCCACAATAGCATTCTCACCAATCTCAGCCCTGTCCATAATGACTGAGTTCATACCTACCATCGCATTTTTCCCTACCCTGCAACCATGCAAAATGGCACCATGACCCACATGGCCATCTTCTTCCACAATAACATCAGCATCAGGAAAACTGTGTGCAATACAGTTATCCTGGAAATTTGCACCTGTCAATAACTGAATGCGACCAAAATCACCGCGCAATACGGCACCTGGCCCAACGTAACAGGCAGGCCCAATCAGTACATCGCCAATTAATATGGCAGAAGGATGCACATACGCTGAAGGATCAACAACAGGAATCACATCATCAAAAGAAAAAATACGAGCCATTAAATTAATACTCCCGATTTCAGGTAATATGAAGTTGAAATTCTTTGCAAAAACCATTCTTTAACAGTAAGCGGCCAATATTAATATATCCAGCCATAGACATGAGGATCTACCCCCCTTCAACCACCAGTGCCTATACACGTGAAATTACCACATTATTTCTTACTTTTTTCTTCTAGCTGTAACCCAAGACAAGCATTCATATTCATCTCTACGTATTGATCCCAGTCATAGAATTTGGCATAGTGTTTTTTATATACAGACTCAACCCTACAAATTTCCGGTCGTTCGTCATAAATTTCACAACGCCTGCCAAGCTCATGATAATGCTTGCATATGCCATCACCACGGTTTAGAAACTGCGTTTCATCCAAGCGATCAACATGCTGGCAGCACAAGCCACATCGAGTACAAGGGTAGATATACTTCATATTGACTCCACCACAAACAGTTCAAAATTTATTATTATTTCATTAAAAATAGTTTTGAAACAAACTTTGAACTTACCTACCTGCTGTATTAACAAAGATTTATTTAGTGGTCTTAATGATAAGCCTAAAAAATGCAATTAGTTTTACTCTGAAGCGTTTTAACAACGGGATTCGTGAGTAATATGGCGATTATCTGTTAAGTAGTGTTAATAATTGGAAAAGCACCATTTGAATCGGCCAGGCTTTCATAGATAGTTTGTTGCTTCGGAAAAGTATTGCCGTTCGTAGTTCACAGGCGAAAGATTCGCTGCATGACTATGTCGACGGATTGGATTGTAAAACATTTCAATGTAGCCAAAGATATCTTGCCGTGCCAATTCTCGTGTTTTGTAGATCTTTCGTTTAATACGTTCACGCGTTAACAGCTGAAAAAAACTTTCGGCAACGGCATTATCATGGCAGTTTCCCCACCATACGGAAGCTAATCAATTGTACTTTTGGCATTGGGTTGAGCACGCGGGGCGGGTATGGTTATTTGAAAAGGAATGAACGCCCGCGCGCCAATGTCCCCTTTGGCCAACAAATCCTGCTGTTGTCCATCAATAAGCGCATGGGCTGAAATAACTTGCAGGCGCAAGTCTGAATCACAGGCATGCTCACTTTCCCAACCTGCAGAAGCATAACGGTTTGCTTCACTTCCACCCAAAGCATCTATTTCCAATGTTACCGTATCTACGGCCTTATTCTTGGCATCAACCGCATTGAATGTTACTTGCAGGTTTTGTATTAGGTCAGACAAAGGACCACTATCAAACGTAAAAGAGGCGGCACACATGCCCTGACCTGCCCAAACAGTGTCTGAATGCCAAAAATCAATCGCCTGCGCATGCACAGGTGCAGAAATTGCCGCAACTGCCAGTAAACCCAATAGTTTTTTCATCTTATTCATTGTCATTCTTTATATAAAAAATATTCAATTATTGATTAAGCGTCTTTATCCATTCCTTCGCAAGTGCCCTAATTTGAAGAATAAGTCTCTGCGATTGTTTGTAAATCAGAGTAAATGGCATCACCGTGTAAACATGGGATATCTGCGATTTTTTTGCCATTTTTTTCAACATAAACACCCCTGAGCAATTCAACCTGCACTTCATCCTCAGCGTAATCTCTTGCTATGGTTTCGTAAACGGTATATGAATACTCGCCATTCTGGAAAGTAACACCGTAAGGCATATCTTTACCAACACCTGTCCAGGCATAAGTCATAAGCTGGCTTTCATGCCGGGTAAGTGAAATATCGGGCTTAAGATTAATTTTCCCAAAGGAATAGGTAAATTTATTACCCTTTTGAACTATTTTTATTTCTTTCTTGTTTTTTGTAAAGCAGCTAAAAACAATATTGCCATTACTGGCATTGGCGGCTGAGGCTGAAAACAAAAGCGCAAGTATGGCAAGGCCATTTAAAAATGGATTTTTCACGATAAATACCCGATTATTTTTTTACATTAATTTAACTTAAAACATTAAAAATAGATTATTACAGCGTTTTATTCATTTTCCCGAATGTACGGATAAAACGGCTTTCCCCAATCATGGCTGTTCGCATTAGCCATCATCAACTTTAAAAAAAGCGGTATTATTTTCTGTAAGAATCGTATAGGGTTTCAAATGCTGCTGGTGTCAATGGTTTTCCTTATGTAGCATTACTAAATTTTGAAATAATATTTAAAATTTAAAAACAAATATCTATCGCCTATTATATTATTCATTAGCGTAAATGCAATCTTGATTGCATCAAAATCATCGCCAGCACCGTGAAATACATCCGGTAAAAAGTATTTATTACTAAAAATAAAATCAACACCCTGACATTCCCAAGCGGAGCATGGGAATGAGGTGTAAAACTTACACACCTGATGAGCAGCAAGCATGTGCCTGCCCGCGCGGGATCGTGGGAATGAGGTTTACGCTTGTCATTTTCTCGCTTCCATGCTCCGCGTGGGCGCAATCCTGAAAAATATCTATCAAAATAAAAGGCTAAAATAAACCTTTTATATGAGATATAATATAATAAGAGGTGTATATATGGCTCTTATGATTTTAACTGAACATGAAATACTGGCTGAATTAGGCGAGCGTTTACGCGAACATCGCCTGCGCCAAAACATCCGGCAAAAAGAGTTGGCGGTGCGAAGTGGCGTGTCTGAATCTGCCATTAAAAAGCTTGAAAGTACCGGCCAAGGCACAATGCTTAACTTCATGAAAGTCGTTTATGCCTTGCGACTTGAGCAGGAAGTCATGGCATTATTTAAAATCCAGCCTGTCAGTATTGCGCAAATGGAAGCACTTCAGGCGCCTTTACGGCAACGGGCAAGGCCAGCCAGGCAATCGAATTGGACTTGCCCGAACCAGTACTGACATGGGAGATGTAAACCTGCTCTGGCACCACACGGAGAATATTCTTTTCATAATTGGTCAAAGTATCCGGGTTCAGAGTATATACAAGCTTGAACTGGCATATAAAGAAACGCACACAAATTTATTTCCCAAGCATACGGGCATACTCCTTGTCAAGATATTCATCAATGGCATCTATGTCCAAAAAGCCTTTTGCATAGTATGCCTTGAGCTCCTTTAATCCTAGTGAACCGAATCGAACCCAGGCGATCAAGTTGGTTTGAACCAGAAACGCAACGACAAATCCCCCAGAGCGTAAGGCGGCGTCAGTACCATCCACAAGGCATAACGTGCCATGTCCAATCAGCAACATTCTTCTCAGCTCGGGATTCCCAGCGGAAGGAATACAATCGCGCCACTCCTGTTCGTGATAGAAACGCTGCTTTACAACCCACATTGCCCGAGTCATAAGTTCGGTGATTAGCACTGGTATTGCCATAGCCAACCCATGTCTCATGTCGTAGCCCTGCTCGAACACTTTTACTGCAATTGTTGAAAAAGTCTGGCGATGTTTACCAAATGATCCGACGTTAATAAACTGCAGTAATGAGTAAAACGGAATGGGTATGCCAGACCCACGACCTGCATCTATTTTGCCGCGCCCACCGGAAGAACCCGCCATATCAGAGAAAAGGTGTCCTAACCAATTCATAAAACCAGCAAAAACCTTGGCTACCAAGTTGCTGCCACTCAGCTCAAAATTCTCAGTATTAATGCTGATCAGTCTACCCTTATCAACGAAGTGTGCGGTATTACTAAACTGATCGAGAATTGAAAAAAACAAACCTAACAAGTCGGGCGAGTGCCCCAAGCTTTTAACGTGGTGGTTACTCATCGACATATTCTTCACTGCCCCACCAGTAGCAGAAGAAGTGGCATGATCATAGTTAACCTTGAACTTACGCTCAAGAAAACCAATAGCACTTGCGGTCTCGTTAGCACTACCAGCCGGGCCTTTCCAACCGTTTAACCTAGCAAAGCCCTTGACGGCGTTATCAGTCTGTTCATCAGCCCATTTTCCAAGCACTCCCTTGCCTGGCACACCGACAAAAAGTATATCTACCAGACCACCGATCAAGCCACAAGTACCAGAGATCATATAATCATACTTGTCGCAGTTAGCTGTCTTGAGAGTGAAATCATCCCTGATACGTTTTTCAAGTGCAATGCGCTGACTATCGGTCATCAAACCGCGAAAAGGGTCTTTGTTACATGCAATTCCTTGACGGTCTGCGTAACTATCTATTTGAGCTAGCAACCCCGCTAAATCCGTCTTGGCGTCAATCTCCACAATGTCGAGCATTTCGAATGGCTGCAGTGTAGGCTGATGCGTAGCTGATGATTCCGTCCGACTGTGATCGTAAAAAGGCGTTTCGCTCTCCTCAACGACAAACACAACCTCTTGTGAATCTACAATGCTTTGTGCTTGGGCCAATAAGCGATCAAGTAAATCATTGTCAATATTCTGATCATGACTTATTGTATCGAGGGCACTAACCATTCTGTCCAAGTGCATGTTGGATTGCTCAAGCTGATGTTTCTGGACCCGCATCAAATTTGCCTGGTCGTAAAGCATCTCTTTTTTACTCATGAAAAAATACCACCAAATTTTTCACGAGCTTTCTCAACTGCATCAGCGGCTGTACCTCGCAGTACATCACCTACGTTAAAGTAACCAATAGCCTCAAACGCCTGACCTAAGCTTTCAAGCTCTTTGGCGCTACACCCATGTTTGATACAAAGCTTGATTTCAGCCTTTTCTTCTTCAGAATCGCCTTTACTTATCACTACTGAGCGTTCCTCGTAGAAGCCCATAATAAAATCATATAATTCTGCTTTTGTTGGTTCTCGGGTTAGTGAGCGAAGTTTTCTTTCATCCATATACTGGGCACATTTAATTTTGTTAATGCTGGCCTGCGCTAAATTGGTCTTTTCAGTAAGGACTGTACCTGCGCTTGTCATTTTGGAGATCAGTTTAGCTAACTGCTTAATTTTTAAACTTTGTGCTCCGTGAGCTTCAATGTATTCGTTGAGTTTAAGGGTAACAAAATTAATATCTTTCATTGTTAAAGAAATAGTCAATTGTGTCTGTTTAATTATTTCATTAAGCATGAGCTCGCGGCGCTTAAAACGACTGAGCTCATTGGCTCCAGTCATTTTTCGGACACCGGCATATGCCCCTACTCCTATCAACACCGCAACGCCAATACCTGTTACCATACCGGACATACCGAACAACCCACCCATCCCCAAGCTTGCCAGGCCGGAGGTTAATCCGGCAGCAGACATTCCCACGACTGATCCTGATAGATACACTGCTGCCAGCGGTGTCCCAACTGCCACCGCTTTTGCTGAGAGCAGTTTGAGAGCGGAGACAATTTGGTCATCTGTAATGTCATCTTTGAGCATATCGTAATCGTTATTGATTGCCATCACAGCCAGATCGATTTCCTCATCGCTGACCTTCAACAATGTTCGATTTTTTTGCAAAAACCCAAATTGAGTGATATCACGCTCATCTGTGCTGTAATAAAGGTTGATCAAATCTTTGACTAAGGAAATATGCAATGCCTTTATTTGTCCGACAGGACTGTGAGTGTTTAGGTGCTCAAGCAATTTTTCCAAGGGGATATGCTCTTCGCTGGAAGACATATAGGCTCGTAATGTGAAACGAGTATCAGAACTTAAGTTCAGTCGTGTCATTAATTGCAGGATTTCGGCGAACTCCTTGTCATCGATTACCTGGTCATTGTCATAGGCTGCATTGATGACAATTTGGACATAAGCTATTTTTAGAAGCTCTTCTAATTCATCGATTGGGATGAGCTGACGTTCTTCTTTAAACTCAGTGAAATCCTGAGCACATGTTTGAAGAACCTCTGACAACTTACGGTAATCACAATTCAACAAGCCAGTAATAGAAATGTCAGCATCATCTTTACGTCGGATAAGTAATGACCTTTCAATCTTCTCACCTTTGCTTCCGCTAACTGTCTCAACATACTCAACAGTCTCAATGGAAGCAAAGGGCACTCTGAACGTACCAACACTACTTAGTCGAAAGATAAGTTGCTCACCTGTGAATAAAATCCCCTCTTTAGCACTCCCAAACAGGGTGTTGTCATAAAAAGCCACTACTGTGGAGGGGTTTCCAGTAAACCCCAAGGCTTTCACTGCATTATTGAGTTTCTTTTCATTTATATTTGGAGCAACGGATAAGTTACGGGAAATAGAGCCGAGATTTTCACGAAGGTAAACGTTTACATTAGTCATTCTGCATCCTTTTAGGGAGTAGCTGGCGGTGCTTTTAAATATTAAAATAACTCACATAAACGCTTACATTAAGTGTAAGTGCGTTTTGCGGTTAATTATTCATAGCGTAGAATAGTAGACCATTGAAGCGTTTCGAGCAAATACCTCCGATGTAAAACGTACATACGCACTACGCCATCTAGCGTTTGTCTCGCCGTCTTTTCATTAAGGATTTAAATGCAGATAGCCTTAACAATAACTCCACCGAAAGGAAAGCTTGTAACTCCATCATGTGATATCGGTGATTGCTTATTATCCAGTTATTCGAATGGACAAGCTATTGCCCTAGCGAGTGCGGCTGTAAAAAACAAGCGTCAATCTGTCAATACGATACTGGGCTGAGCGTTACTACTTTCCTGACGGGGCAGTTTGGCAACGGTCAGTTTATAGGGAGGCAATAATTTTTTAAGACGGTTAGTTTGTGTTCATGTGAATAACGAACCATGAGGAGTGTCCTTTACCACCTGTCTGGTTGAAATGGGAGGGTGACAACTATCCTGCCAAAGGGGGGCATTTCCAGCCAAAATGGATAAATTAGGAACGACAATTTAAGTGATTGATGATATATTGTGTCCTACTATATTTTTGACTTAAAGTCATAACTAAAAACAAGTAGGAATAAATATGTTGGATTTTTTTTTGAAGCATGCCCAAAAAACTGTTAATAGTTTAGTTGGTTCAAATTATAGAGAAATATATTTTTCAAGATACCCTCAAGATGATTTTAAATGTGCAGGATGTGATTCAATATTTCCTAAAAGTAAAATACAGATAGATCACATTATTCCACAAAAATTTGGAGGAAGCAATGCAATTACAAACCTTCAGGCAATGTGTGGTCCCTGCAATAATTATAAGAGAGCTAAAATAAATGAGCTTTCTGTAAAATACTCTGGCACAGCCTTAGTTCGCGAAATTAAGAAAATATTTGGGTGACTTATATGAAAAGTATATTTTATAATGGACAAGATTTTAATGATAAAAAAACCATAAGCATTAAGAAATTTTTTGATCTAGATTTTGGCGAGCCTGATTTGATAACTGTTTTAAGATTTTCTTCTTCTGAAGGATTTTTTAATATTTGCTATAGATCGAATAAACCTTTATTTATAACAAAAGTTGTTGATACATCTCACTCAATCGATTTTTTTAATACTCAGCATAGTACTTTCATTAAAGAATTAGGTGTTATCGTAGAGGTTCTCAATCCAGGTATTTTTGAAAACATCCAGTATCTTTTTATGACCAATGAAATGATACAAGAAGAGCTTGATTTTATTAAATCTGACTATTCCGAGAAGTGCATAGTTAATGGTGTAAAAAAACCACTGAATATCAATCTTATTACTCTTTTTGGTCAAGATTCTGATGGCACAAAATACTTTTATGATAATTTAGGTCAAATTTTTTTATATTGTTTAGATCCATCAATATCAAATGATAGAATTCAATTAATTTCAGGTCAAACGTCAGAAACTTTTTACAAGCATCTCGATCTTGAATCAATTAATGATGTTTTTGAATTAATTTTAAATACATCCAGTTTGCCATAAATGAATAAAATTTTTAAGTTTACTTTTTTTATTATTTTTAATTTTGTTTTTCTATACATTCACTTAATAGCTTTTGTTGCTCTTTTTGTTGGTTTGTTTTTTACAATTCCATTACATTTAACTTTATTAAAGAAAATATTTTTTTAAGCTCTACACACCGTAAGCTTACCGTCAAGCGCACAGTTCATAACTAGAGACTTCTGCTGCCAACTGTCGTTTAAATTCACTGGGTGGTAAGTTTCCCAACGCCTCATGGGGTCGTTCCTCGTTATAACTTAACATCCAGGCCCTCCGAGTTCGACAGTTAGAAATGTAAGTGATTGATTTTTAATGAATCGCTTTAAAAACGCTCCACTACAAATCAATTTTTTATCGATTTTCTGTTATCTTCTTTGAATATACTTCTATTGTGAATTGTTTCTAGAGTTCAGTCAAGACATCTAAAAATGTAGTGGAATTTTATTTTTTCATTTAAATCAAATGGTTAGAGGCAAACTGTCGAACTCGGGTTCCCAGCAAATCTTTGATCGCTGCGTTCTCCAAAGCCAATTCTGCATACATTTTCTTTAGACGAACATTTTCTACCTCGATGTCCCGCAATCGTTTCAAATCTGATGCCTCCAAGCCACCGTACTTGTTTTTCCACTAGTAATAAGTCGCGTTGTTGATGCCATGCTCGCGACAAATATCCGTCACTTTCATGCCTTGCTCAGCCAACTTCAAAATAGCCACAATCCGGGCTTCTGTAAATTTGGATCGTTTCATGATTTCCTCCATCAAAGATGATAATGGCAGAAATCTCTTGTTTTGGCTTGTGCCTTTTTAGGGTAAGTTTACGCTGTTTGTTAACGACCTATCTGGTTGAATCTTTAATATTTAATAAATAAATTAATAAAAAATTACATTTTTTAGATGATGCTTTATTGATTTTTTATAATTTAATTTTATTCACAAAACATATTGACTGTTGAGAATATGTACAGCGCCAATCTGTCTTAACAAATGGCAGCGGCTGGAATGCATTCCCACTCGGAGCATGGGAATGAGTATGGATATCACGCCTTTGCAATTGATCACACAGAACAGACACTTTTGCTATAGTTTTCAAGTCCCAAATACTTGATTTCATGAAAAACCAAACAACTCTCGTCGATGATAATCAAGATAATGCGCTTGTTCCTGACTAAACCTGCCAAATTTCTTTTTATAATCAACTCCCCAACTTAATAATACACTTTGAACAGACTGATCCTTGACAAGCATTTTTCCGTTATCTGAAAAAGAAATCAAACCCTTATCAAATAAGGCATCTATATGTGGAGCCAACATCAAACCATTATTTGGATCCAAACGTTCGGAATTCGAAGCTACCGCCCAAGGTTTTATATGACTGGCAATCAAAAAACGCTCATCAGCAATACCTGTAACCCTGCATTTTGATTCGATTGCCAATAATTCAGAGCGGTATTTGCCTTGACCTAAACGAGATTTAATTAAAGACTCTTTCTCTGTATTTGAAATTTTTTCTTTTTCAATTTCACTGGCTACTATCTCTTCAATGACACCTGCATCTTCGTGATAAGCTAATTTATACAAAAGAGAAGCCAAATCTGGCGATATGCTACATAAATAAACTTGATTCCCATTACCTATTTTTGATGGGTCATCTGCGTGCGTTCTTAATGGGGAATTTTTTTCAGGTAATAATGGCAATATCTGCTCAATAAAATCTTTAGGTTTAAAGCCATTTTCCAATTCAAACCACTCAACTTTAACCTCCCATCGCTCTCCATGAATTTTTTGATACTCTTTAGGTATATTAGCTTCATAGCAATCTGTTTGTGTTATGCCTATAGCTTTAATTTCTTGCTGCGCATAAGAAAATATCACATCATTTTTTTGAACATACTTAATATTTATCCATGTTGGCCTTTGAATATCATTTTCTCTCACAATAGGGCAAGAGATATATCCGCCAGAAACCTGGTCTTTATGTGAAACCCCACTATTCACCCACCAGAATGAACGATGATCAACCGAGCCACTTGTTTTAAAAAAAACCACTGACTCAGTACTCATATTAACGGATGCTTTCCAGCCCAATTTCACCCATCCACGAGCTGCTGTATGAGTTTCAGAAGGACTCCACCAAGTTCTATATTTATAAGCACTTTCTGGTAGCGTAATTCCTATTAATTTTTCTATGTCCGCAAATGACATTTTTAAACTGCTTTGCTCTGATTGTTGAAGGTGCTCATACAGATTCACATACTTTGACATTGAGGCTCCTAATAAAAAAATAAAAATCGCCAGCCCTGAACATACAGAACTGACGATTTTTGCATAAGACCAAACCAACAGGCAGGCACACCCACCTGTTGGACTTTTCAGGCTTATTGCAACAGAGACAGAACGCCCTGTGGCACCTGGTTGGCTTTGGCCAGAACAGAAGTACCGGCTTGTTGCAGAATCTGTGCACGAGTCATGTTGGAAACTTCAACTGCATAGTCAGCATCTTCAATACGTGAACGGGCTGCAGACAGGTTGGTGACTGTGTTGTTCAGGTTGGTGATTGTAGATTGGAAACGGTTTTGAATCGCACCAAGATCACTACGCAAATCATCAACGTTTTGCAAAGCTTTGTCCAGAGCAGCCAAAGGATCTGCTGTTTTCTCTCCAACTGCAAGTTCAGCACCACGGGTAACCGCACCAGTAGCATCAACGTTTGCTGCATAATATTTAGCATCAGCACCTGTGCCTTCAACAATTACATATTCAGGATCATTTGCGGTACCAGTATATGCACGCAGGTTTGCAGCATCAACACCAGAAGCTGCTCCTTTAGTTGGAACGGTAGGAGCTGCTTGCAAACCTGTTGGAATACCTGTTTCTGCAGTTGTCGCCGCGGTTAAAGTACCATCATCAGCGACAGTAACTTTATACCAACCATTACCAGCAGGGTCACCAGCACTATCAGTACCACCGGTGTACTCAGCAAAATACTCACCATCAGCATTGACTTGAAGTGCGCCGAACGAACCACCAGTTCCAACGTCAACAGTAGGCTTAGTCATACCTGTGGTAACAGCAGCTACAGATCCAGTAACTACATTTGGTGCGCTACCGCCCACTTTAGTAATATCAAGACCCTCAACAACTGTAAATCCTTTCAGGCCCAGTTTTTCGGGGTTGATTGCTTTCAACTCCAAGTCAATTACTTGGTCGTCACGGGCACCTACCTGAATTTTCAGACCCTCAACTCCTTCTTTCAGAACCTTAACACCGTTAAACTCGGTTTGGTCAGACACACGCTGGATTTCATCCAAACGCTGTGTAATCTCTTTCTGGATTGATGCCAAGTCATCAGGAGAGTTGGATTCGTTGGCTGCTTGTACAGTCAGTTCACGAACACGCTGCAGGTTGTTGTTGATTTCGTTCAACGCGCCTTCGGTGGTTTGTGCAATAGAAATACCGTCGTTGGCGTTACGGGCAGCTTGAGTCAAACCCTTGATGTTAGCAGTGAAACGGTTGGCAATTGCCTGGCCAGCAGCGTCGTCTTTGGCGCTGTTAATGCGCAAGCCGGAAGACAAACGCTCAATCGCAGAACCCAATGCATTTTGGGATTTTGTCAGGTTATTCTGAGAAACAAGAGCCAGGTAGTTGGTATTAATTACAGACATGGAACACTCCGAAAAAATAAGATCACTTCAAGAAAAACCAAGTCATTTCACCTTTGTCTTGAAGGCTTACTGCTGGTTTATAGTGTTATTAACGGCCCCTGTTTTTTTTTCTTTAATATTTTTTAATTATTTTTTATTTTTTTATTAAAAATTTTCCGGTAACTGGTCCCAATAGGCTTCTTTCAACATACCACGCAGTCTTAACACGGCTTGCGAACGCAGTTGCGATACCCTGCCCTCGGTCAGCTCCAGCACAGCAGCTATTTCTTTCAGGTTCAAGGCCTGCTCAAATATTAAAGACAGCACCAGCTGTTCCCTTTCAGGCAGTTTGCCAATGCACTCAACCAGGGTCTGTTTGAATTCTTCATTTAACAAGGCTGCTTGTGGGTTGTATTCATCGGTACCCCCTATCAACTTATCAAGCTGGTTATTTTCCCGCTCATCTTCGTCGCTGTTAAACCTGAAGTCTTCGTAATGCACTACATGTACCGTGCCCACATCACTCAACTGTTCGCGATAGGCATCTACGGAAATACCCAGTTCTTCGGCAATTTCTTCGTCGCCAGGTTCATAGCCCAGCTTTTTTTCAGCCTGGCTAATGGCTTTCTGGATTTTGCTGTTTTTGCTGCGCAGGGTACGTGGCAACCAGTCCTGACGGCGCAGTTCGTCGGTGATGGCGCCCCGTATTCTTGTATTGGCATAGCTGGTAAATTGCGCGGCGCCGGTGTTTTCAAAACGTTGAGCGGCGTCCAGCAGACCAATCATGCCGGCCTGGATCAGGTCATCCAGTTCTATATTAGCTGGCAGCCGGGCCATCATTTTAAGGGCAATGCTACGCACCATGGGTGCGTGTTCGCGCAATATCTGCTCTATAGAGGGTGTTGGTAACGTAGCCTTGCTCATGCACGATGAATGTGGTTGGTATACATTTTGTCATTATTAACGATTTTGCTTGCATTCAATGGCCAGAACTAGGCCGGGTTTGACGGGTAATTGTTGCTTTGCAAACCGTGTCTATCTGACATGATGTCTGGTAGTCTTGTTAATGATTCTGCCGTTTCTATATATACAGGGTTAAGGTAAACACAAGATGCCATTAAAGAATGGCAAAACCCTGCCGTTAACTTCTGTAGAAACAGCTAATTATGGTTATTTATCTGTCTGTTCACCAGGCTGGCATCAGGTTATTTGTATATTCAGGCCAATATTACTTTTATTACAGCGTTACCTTTTGCCTTTTCAGGAAATAATCCTCAACGTTACGACACAATTTATATTATGGCTAATATTTCCAGCATTGGCGTTGGTTCAGGTTTAGATTTATCTACCTTGCTAGACGGCCTGCGTACCAGCGAAGAATCCGTATTAAGCACGATTACCCAGCGTAAAAGCACTGAAAACGCGCGCCTGTCTGCCTATGGCCAGCTATCCAGCGCCATAGAAAAGCTGCAAACCGCGGCCAAGGCGTTTGAAGGCGACACCACTTTTGGCCAATACACGGCCAGCCAAACAGGGGAAAGCTTTAAAGCCAGTGCCAGCATCTCTGCGGTGGCTGGCAGTTACCGTATTAAAGTGGAATCTTTGGCATCTACCCAAACGCTCATTGCCAATGGCGTGGCCGACAAAGCCGCTGCAAATGGCACGGGTGGCGTGGTTTCATTTAAGCTGGAAAGCGGCGAAGTAAAAACGCTGGACCTTACCGGCAAAAGCACCTCTCTTCAGGATATTGCCAAAGCGATTAATGCCGACAAAGAGCTTGGGCTTAGCGCCAGCATCATGAATGACGGTTCTGGCACGCCTTACCGGCTGATGATAAGCACCACCGCCACCGGCACGCAGGCCGCCATTAATGATATTACCGTAGAAGGTAACGCTGAGCTGGGCACATTGCTGAACAAAACCGGCATGACTGAACAGGCCGCCACCGATGCTGTCATTGAGGTTAACGGAATTAATGTTACCCAGGCCACCAACAAGCTGGAAGATGTGATTCAGGGCGTAACCCTGAATTTAAACAAGGTAGACACCGAAGCACAAACGCTAACGGTCACACGCAACGATGACAAAACCAAAGCCGCCATCAACGAGTTTATTACGGCCTATAACAATGTCCAGAAGTTCATTAAAAGCAGCACAGCCTATACCGAAGGTGCGGGCGGCAGTGTACTGAATGGCGACAACACAGCCCGAACGGCACAAACCCGCTTAAGCGGCATTATGAATTTCCAAAGCAGCAATGGCGGTGCGTTTAAAACACTGTCAGACCTGGGCATTCGCACCCAGGCCGATGGCACTATTAAGCTGGACGAAGCCAAGTTTGATAAAGCCCTGGCAGAAAACCGTGACGACATTACCAAGCTGTTCCAGGACAAAACCAATGGCATCGCCACGTATACACAAAACGTAACCACAGGCTTGATCAGCAGTACCACTGGTATTGTTACCTCTGCCAGCAACGGTACCAAATCGCGAATTAAAGAACTGGATTCGCAATATGAACGCAAACAAACGCAAATTGAAGCCACGATGGAACGCTACCGGGCCCAATTTACCGCGCTGGATTCTCTGGTTGCACAAATGAACAGTACCTCTGCCTACTTAACCCAGCAACTTTCTGCCTGGAATAGTGACAGCAAGAAATAACGATTGATTTTTAAGGCTTTTTTTCATACCATGAATACAACTACCATTGCCAAAAACCAGGATCCCGCCAAGGCCTACGCAAAAATAGGGCTTGAAACACAAGTGCTTAGCGCTTCCCCCGAGGAACTGATCACCATCATGCTGGAAGCTACCCAGTCTTGCGTTATGAAGGCCAAGCTTTATTTCCAGAATGGCGATATTGCCAAACGTGGTGAAAACATTTCCAAGGCCATCAGCATTATTGATTCAGGCCTTATTCCGGGTATTGATGAATCTGCCGGCGAGGTGGCCAAGAACATGATTCTCAGTTTCAGATTAATGTCGCAGCAGCTGTTGTTGGCCAGTGTGAACCAAGAGGCATCACACCTGGATACCGTTGAAAAAATGTTGTCCGATATTACCGATGCCTGGAAAACAGCCACCGCTAATAAGCCCCGTAAATAGGGATTTGGTTTACTACTATTAGACCAGAAGATATTAAAATGACTTATTATCCTTCAGAATGCAACAAGGCTTACCCGGCCAATGCCACGGGACCTTTCCCCCCAGAGTGCAATAGCTGTGTTGTGGAAGCCTACCAGCAGCTGGTCAGCATTACCCAGCAAATGGAAGAGGCTGCCCGGCAGGAAAACTGGGAGGCCACGCTTGCACTGGGTCAAAGTTATGTGCATGAAGTGGAAGTGCTTCGCAACAAGGCTAATTTTCAGCCGGGCAACAAGGCTGAAAAGGAGCTTTGCTCCCATTTGCTGCGCCAGGTGCTTATGCATGACGCCGCGGTGCGTGATGCGATTTCCCCTCAAATGAAACGGCTGTCGCAATTGCTGCATATGCGTAACCAGCAAAAGAAAATGGTCAAGGCTTATACTGGTATTAAGCTGGCGGGGTAGGCATGCCTTATGTCATCAAGCAGCTTAAGCACTCTTCTTGTACAACGACTGGAAACCGCGCTGGGTGTAACCCTTTCCGCCCAGGGGCAGCTGCAGTCGGCGCGTAGCCGGCAATCGGTTTTACCAACCGGTTCAACAGCACGACCCGAGGCGCTTGAAAACGCCACCAAGGCGCATTTGCAAACAGGCAATTTCCAGGCGGTGGCGCAAAGTGTGCAGGCAACGCTGGGGCATCGCACTGCTTTACAGGGTATGCCTATCAGCAATACCGGCAGCCAGCAGGCAGTTAGCCAGGCAGGCAGCAAGACAGCAGAAACCACGACCCGCAACCCGGTAGAGTCAACGTCTACCCGTTGGAGCAATGCCGCAAAAAGTGTAGTGACCCTGCTAGGGCAAATACCCGAACAGGCAGCGCCATTAGGCAATCCCAACCACGCTCCTATTATCCCCAAAAACCCCAAAGAATTATTGTCGTTTCTGTCGCGTCCGGCCGAACAGGCGGCTTCGGCTGCTGGTTCTTCTTCAGGCGCCGCGGCTTCGCTGGCAGCCGGCGCTGGCATACCCTTAAAAGACGAGGCATTGCGGGCACTGGGTTCCAGCCTGTTTGCGTCAATTATTCGCGAAACCTTAAGCCGTGAAATTGCCCGGCCAGGCCTGTCTTATGAAGCCACTTTATGGCGCATTTTACGTAGCAATGGCAATTTACAAGAACTGGCCAACCACCCCAAAGCACTACTGTTAAAAGAACAACAAGCAGAACAGCAAGTTAGCCGGCAAATATCAATATTATCGGCCCTTACCCAAGGCAAGGCAGAAGCAGCCCCTGCCCCGCCACCATTGTCTGGCGCCCTGGCCAGTCTGGTTCAGCAGCAGCTGGAAATGCACCAGCAACAACGAATTGTATGGCAAGGCGAAGCCTGGCAAGGTGCCGCCATGACCTGGGAAATCCAGAAGGACAACCCGCAAGCCTTTGCCGCCCAGCACCCCGCCAACCGGTCCGAAGATGAACAGAATAAGACCGGCAGCGAATCTGCACGTCGTGAAGAGAGCGAGGCCAATACTCCTTGGTCAACCACGCTAACATTAAGCCTGCCCTTGCTGGGAAAAATACGCATTATGATTCAAATTATTAACAGTCACGTGCAGGCACAGTATCAGGTTATCGACAACCCCAAACTGAAGGATAATCAAAGCACCGCATCGTTACTGTTACAACGTATGCCCGAATTCACCAACCGTTTGCAAGCATTGGGCCTGCAAACCCATTCCTTCGAAGTATTCACCGACCCGGGGCAATTGCAGGCTGACAAACAGGGGCAACTGCAGGCTAATGAACAGGGGCGAAAGGAAGTGTGATGAACTGGTCTGTTTTAAAAGAACCGCACAATAAGAGGATATGCCATGAATAAGCCCGGTTCACCTGAAACGCGCAAAACAGCCGTCACATTGGCCTACCACGCCACAGACCCCGCCCCCAAGGTGGTGGCCAAAGGCATGGGTAATATTGCGCAAAGCATTATTGAACTGGCCAAACAGCACAACGTACCCGTGCATGAATCACCAGAGCTGGTGGCCATGCTGCTGCAGGTGGACCTGGACCAGCAAATCCCACCCGAACTGTATACGGTGGTGGCTGAATTGCTGGCCTGGATTTATTCGCTGGAAGCGGGGCTGGAAAGAAACTGAGTCGGTGCGTTGGTTGCTTTAGAACCAACTTGGGACTTCGATGGGTACCTTGGTTGTTTTAGAACCACCCCGGCGCTTTGCGCCACCCCTCCGGAGGAGGGGAATTATATCGGCATGCTAGCAATCGTCTGATAGGCCTGAACCAGTTTATTCCTTACCTGAATGGCACTTTGAAAGCCAATGCTGGCTTTTTGCATGTCGATCATGACGTCATTCAATGAAATCCCCGGTTTACCCAAAAGGAACTGTTCTGCTTGGGTACTGGCAGCCTGCTGGGTGGCCGAGATGCTTTTGATAGCCGCGTCCAGTTCGCTGGCAAATGAGGTTTTTGTGCTTTCCAGCGGCTGAACGCCAATCGGCTGGATGCCCCCCAATGGCGTTGAAACCGCGCCGGCTTTGGCTCCATTGGCCATTTCCTTTAACTGTTGCTGCAAGGTGTTCATGCCGGAAATGGCAAGGGGAGATATGGGCTGCATGAGAATATCCTGACTATACTAATTTGCAAATAAACGCATCTTAGCGCCTGCCAATCCATTTCAATAGCGCGAACAAGCCAAAAAACCCCGCTTTAACCCCTGATTGCCTTACCGCCGGGTGGGTGATAATACGTGTCTGAAAAAGTTTAACTGGATAAGTGTCTTTTGTTGTTTCCCATGGCCATTATTGAACCCACCGCCTTAGCTTCCTTATTCATGGCATTCCTTACCCTTTGCATGATTCCTGCTGCCTTCTGGTTTAAAGGAAGACAGGCATGAGCGTCATGGAAAAACTTGCTGCCCGTTTCCCTGCGGTGGAACGCCTGCTTGTGTTGCCACGCCCGGTCTTAATGGGTGCTGCAGCGGGCCTGGTTGCCTTGATTGTTGTCAGCCTGCTATGGATGCGCGGGCCCGAATACAAGGTGCTGTTTTCCAACCTGCAAGACAAGGATGGTGGCGCCATTGTTACTGCCCTTGAAAAGCTGAATGTACCTTACCAGTTCAATGAAAACGGCTCTGCCATCCTGGTGCCTGCCGACACGGTGCATGAAACCCGTATGATGCTGGCCGAGCAGGGTCTGCCCCAAGGTGGCGGCGTGGGTTTTGAGCTGATGGACAACCCGCAGTTTGGGGCCAGTCAGTTTGCCGAGCAGGTTACTTACCAGCGTGCCGTTGAAGGTGAGCTGGCCCGCACCATCGAGGCCATGAATTCGGTGGAAAGCGCCCGGGTTCACCTGGCCATTCCCAAGCAAACCCTGTTTGTGCGTGACCGCAAGCTGCCAACAGCCTCGGTATTTCTTAACCTGAGTCCTGGCCGTAGCCTGGGCGATGGCCAAATTGCCGCAATTGCCTGGCTGGTTGCCTCCAGCATTCCAGGCCTGACAGCCGACAACGTTTCCATTGTTGACCAAAATGGCCGTTTGCTGTCTTCCAGCGCCGGCCTTGACGGCATTGGCGCCAACCAGACCCATCTTAAATTTACCGATGAACTGGAACAACGCCTGACTGCCCGCATTATTTCCATTCTGGTGCCAGTCGTGGGCCGTGGCAATGTCCATGCACAAGTCAGTGCCAGTCTGGATTTTGCCCAGCGCGAACAAACCTCCGAAGTTTATCGCCCCAACCAAAAACCCGACGAAGCCGCGATCCGCAGCGAGCAAACCAACCGCACGGCCCAGGCCGGCATTGGCCAGCCCATGGGCATACCCGGTGCACTATCTAATGAGCCGCCTGGCCCTGCAACCGCCCCCATACAAAACCCGCCCGGCACCAATGCCACGGCTAATACCGCCACGACGGTGCTAAACCCAAGCAGCCAAACCAATAACGCCACCATCAACTATGAGCTGGACCGCACCATCAGCCATGTCAAGGATTCGGTCGGCGCCATCAAGCGCCTGTCAGTAGCCGTTGTGGTTAATTTCCGGGAAAACGAAAACGGTGAAGTGGCTCCCCTTCCACCCGAAACCATGCAGCAAATCAATGCCCTGGTCAAAGAAGCCGTGGGTTTCTCTGAAGACCGTGGTGACAGCCTGAATGTCGTCAACAGCGAATTCTCTTCATCAGAGCCCGAAACTCCCGTATGGAAAGATCCGGAAATACATACCCTGGCCAAAATCCTGGGACAATATCTGCTCCTGTTGATCGCCGTCATGCTCATCTGGTTCAAGGCCTTCAAACCGCTTATCCGTGCACTGGAAGATCGCAAAAACATGGAACAGGCCGAGAAACAGGCAGCATTACGCCAGGCAGAGACCGAGCGCCAGGCCAAGGCCGAAATCCCTGTCAAGCATGATCATTACGAAGACAATCTTAACGTAGTCAAGAAAATTGCCGCTGAAGACCCGCGTGCCGTGGCAATGGTACTTAGAACCTGGATGAATCAAAACAATGATGACAGCAGAAAATAAAATGGAACGTTGCGCTATCCTGTTGATGTCAGTTGGTGAAGAAGCCGCGGCCGAAGTACTACGGTACATGAATGCCCAAGAGGTTCAGGAACTGGGCACCGCCATGATCGGCATGAAAAACATGACGCGTAATAATGTGAATGCCGTGCTTGAACAGTTTCGCAAGGACGCCGATCAATTCCTGTCGGTCAATATGGGCTCTGAAGAATATATCCGTACTATTCTGAATAAGGCGCTGGGCACCGATCGTGCCGCCGGTATTCTGGAAGACATTCTTGATAACACCAAACATGAAAATGGCATTGAGGCCCTTAACCAGCTGGAACCAGCCAATATTGCCGAGTTGATTGCCGGGGAACACCCGCAGATTATCGCCACTATTCTGGTCCACCTGGATCGCGACCTAGCAGCCGATACCCTGGCGCTACTGACCGAGCGGGTGCGCAACGATGTGATTATCCGTATTGCCACCTTTGGTGGCGTACAGCCAACCGCCCTGCGCGAGCTGACAGAAGTCCTCAACAATGTGCTTTCCGGCCAAACCGCCAAGCGCAGCAAAATGGGGGGTATTCGTGCTGCTGCCGAGATCCTTAACACCATGAATGCCGGTATGGAATCATCCTTGATTACACACCTGCAAGAGCGTGATCCCGAGCTTGCGCAACGTGTTCAGGAAGAAATGTTTACCTTCGAGAACCTGGCTGATCTTGACGATGTTACCTTGCAAACCATCATGGCCGAAATTACCGACAACAATATGCTGGTGCTTGCACTGAAAGGCGCCAGTGAAGCTGTCCGTGAACGTTTCTTCAAAAATATGTCCAACCGTGCAGCCCAAATGTTGCGTGATGAGATTCAGGACATGAACCGGGTTCGGGCATCAGTGGTTCAGGCAGAACAACGCGCGATTATTTCGATTGCCCGCCGCCTTGCCGATACCGGCCAGATCTCGTTAACCAGAACAGAAGACGATGACTACGTCTAAGCCCCAAAATTTTTCTGGATTGCAGGTGGTTGCCGACCCGGTGTTTAGTAAAAACACCGCTAAGCAGGCCACAAACGGTAACGCCTGGTCTCCCTGGAAAATGGACCGGATCATCGATCCGGAAACACTAAAAAAACAGCAGGAAAAACGTAAGGCCGAGCCCGACCCGGAACAGCTGCGCCAGCAACAGCTGGAACAGGAACGTGCCAGCACTTTGCAAAAAGCGCAGGAACACGGCTACGCGACCGGCCATGCCGAAGGATTGGCAGCCGGCAACAAGGAAGGTTACGATGCCGGCTATGAGCAAGGCTACAACGAAGGACTGGCAGCCGCTGCCGAACTGACCGCTTCCCATCAGGCACGCTTGCTGGCTTTGGCCGATCAGGCCCAACAACAATATGCACACCTGGATGCCAGCATGGGGCAGGCCCTGATTGAACTGGCCACCACGATTGCGCGCCATGTAATTGGGCAAGAACTTAAGCAACACCCCGAACATATTATTCCATTGGTAAAACAGGCCATTAGCCAGCCACCGGGCGTAAGCCAGGCCATGGAAGTGCAGCTGAATCCCGAAGACCTTGAACTGATTGCAGAAAGTGGCCAACTACCGCTACCCGAACATATTCGCCTTAAAGCAGACGCGGACGTTGAACGAGGTGGCTGGTATATCCAAACCGCCTATGGTGAAGTTAACGCGACCTTGCAAACCCGCTGGGCACAAGCGATTGCCAGCCTTGGCATAACCGCCCCCAACCCAGCACAGGACAAGGAGTAAACCTTGCCCAAGCCCGTAACCGTTACCCAAACACCCCTCATCAACCGTGTTGCCACCTGGCAGGACCAGCTTAAACGTGCCGCCAACCGTATCGAAAGCAGCCCGGCACACACCAGCGCAGGCCGCATCATCCGTGCCACCGGCATGGTACTGGAAGCCAGCGGCCTGGCCTTGCCACTAGGCGCGGCCTGCCGCATCCAAATGGCGGGCAACAAGTGGGTTGATGCCGAAGTGGTTGGTTTTCAGGGGCAAACCCTATTCCTGATGCCTTATGGCAATATCTCAGGCTTGCCCCCCAATGCACGGGTTGAGGCCATTGAAGCCACCCTGCCACCGCCTGTCCCCTTGCAAGCATCGGATGACGCTTACGCCAACTTAAGCAACCAGGGCGGACATGCCCTGCCCGTTGGCTTTTCTTTGCTGGGCCGGGTTGTTGATGGCGCCGGCAAACCGCTAGACGGCCTTGGCCCTTTTGAAAATGCCTGGTCGGCACCACTGGCCGCCACTTATATCAACCCGCTTGACCGCGCGCCCATTGACACCCCACTGGATGTAGGCGTTCGCGCCATCAACGGAATGCTGACGGTTGGCCGTGGTCAGCGCATGGGCCTGTTTGCCGGTTCAGGGGTAGGTAAATCGGTATTGCTGGGGATGATGGCCCGTTTTACCAAGGCCGATGTCATTGTGGTTGGCCTGATTGGCGAACGGGGCCGCGAAGTCAAAGAGTTTATCGAGCAGAACCTGGGGGCCGATGGCATGCGACGAGCCGTGGTGGTTGCCGCACCGGCAGATGTGTCACCCCTGTTGCGCATTCAGGGTTGTGTGTATGCCACCCGGCTGGCCGAGTTTTTTCGGGACCAGGGCAAGCATGTCTTGCTGATTATGGATTCACTTACCCGTTATGCCATGGCATTGCGGGAAATCGCCCTGGCGATTGGCGAACCACCGGCTACCAAGGGCTATCCACCATCCGTATTTGCCCGTTTGCCAGCGCTGGTCGAACGGGCTGGCAACGGCAAAAGCATCAATGGTAAGACTAGCGGATCAATTACCGCTTTTTATACCGTGCTTACTGAAGGCGATGACCAGCAAGACCCGATTGCCGACTCCTCCCGGGCGATTCTTGACGGGCACGTGGTCCTGTCACGCGCACTGGCAGAAACCGGCCATTATCCGGCTATTGATATCGAAGCATCCATTTCACGGGTAATGACGGCCGTGGTGGGCAAAGAACATTTGGCCATGTCCCGCAAATTCAAGCAAATGTATTCCATGTACCAACGTAACCGTGACCTTTTGGCGGTGGGTGCCTATAAAAAAGGCAATGACCCCGAAATTGACATGGCGATCGACCGTTACCCTTTCCTGCGCAAGTACCTGATGCAGGATATTGAGGAAAAGGTTGATATGGAACAAGCTACCCGGGAACTTGGCCGTCTGTTTGCAGGACTAACATTATGAGCAAGAATGGCGATTCTTTTGAGACCCTGCACCAGCTGGCTGTCCAGAAAATGGAAGACAGGGCTCGCGTGGTGGCCCAGACCGAAGCAAATATTACGCAAGCCAACAAACAGCTTGATATGTTGGCCGAGTACCGGCTGGACTATATTGCCCGTTTACAGGCCCGCTTGCAGGAAGGCATGAGTTCGGCCCAATGCGTTAATTTCCAGAAATTCATTTCCACCCTGGAAGAAGCGCTGGGACAGCAGCGCGCGATTATTGCCCAGCTCGGCAAGCAGGTGGAAAAAGAACGCGAAGCCTGGTTTGAAGCCCGCCGAGAGGTAAACTCGATGCAGGCCCTTATTGATCGCAGAATGCAGCAAGAATTAAAGATTGCCAACCGGCAAGAACAGAAAATGAATGACGAGTTTGCCGCTCGCGCCTATTTCGCCAGCAGGCGGTAACAGTCTGGTGGTTAAAATTTATGGGTATGACAATGACAACAATCAGCAACAACCTGAATGCCAACAATTTCCTGAAAACCGAAGCAGCAGGCAGCAACCCTGCTGCCAGTACCGATAACGGATTTTCAAGCATTCTTGCCATGCAGGCACCTGCCCAGGCACAAAACAAACCATCTTCCTCAAGCCTTTCAACCCAAAAAGCCACCGAGAGCAGTCATTCTGCGGGCAAGGCAGAAAATGGCCATGCCGCGACTAAAAACCAAACCTCACCCAATGATGGGGTGACACAGGCAGACCCGCTTACAGGCAAGGAAAATTCCGACATAGATGCCAATCAATCAACCTTGTCAGAAGAAGAGCTGAACGCAGCCCAAACTACGAATGAAGCCCAACAGGCCAATTTGTTGGCAGAACCGGCACTGCTTCAGCAGGCCAAACTGGAAGCGGGCATCAATACGGAAAACAAAGGCAAACCAGCGTTTGAAAACACCCTCTTAAGCCAACTGATCGAACCGCAAAGAAACCTGGCAAGTCGCCTGTCAGGCAAAAATTCAGCTGATTTGGAAGCACAAACCGCTGCAGGTACCTTACCTCAGTTCGTTAAAGATGCGCTGGCAGGTTCTGCCAAGGCCAACACGGATACCGTACTAAATACCAACAATGGCCAACTTACTGCCAGCCAACTGGCCGAACTTGACCTGCCAACCAGTGCCGGCCGGGCAATCAACCTGACTGCCAATGAAGAGGCGCTTGATAGACTTCGTGATTCCTTGCTGGGCCGCTTCTCAACCGATTCTGTTAGCGCTGACCCAACAGATCCACGAAGCTTGAACCTGAAAACATCTTACCAGCCAGGAACCAATGCAGTGACAGGGGCTGACCAGATGGCAAACACCCTGCTTGACGCTACGGCTGCCGCTAATGCTGCCACCGCCTCCAGCGGCTCGGTCACCAACAATCAGGCACAGGCCCCCGCCAGTCCCCTGATTTCAATTGGCACATCTTTTTATCACCCTGGATGGTCACAGGCCATGGCCCAGCAACTGGCCACCCAGGCCAGCCTGTTTTTCAGGCAACAGGCCAATGGCACACATATTGCCCAAATGCGACTAGACCCGCCCGAACTGGGCCCCATTAAAGTTTCGTTAAGCATACAGGATGGCGTAGCCCAGGCCGCATTTGTCGCCAGTAACGCCGCCGTTCGCCAGGCGCTTGAAAACTCCCTGGCCGATCTGCATCAGGCCTTGCAGGAAAAAGGACTTTCCTTGGGCCAGGCCCATGTCGAGCAACAAGACCGGCAAGATGGCTTCTTCATGGAAGACAACCAGGCTTCCCGAACCGTTGCACCAACTGAAGACAGCCTTGGGACAATTGCCGATACCGCCGGGCCTGTTACCACCAAATCACGCCAGCATGACGGAATGATCAATACTTTTGCCTGATAAATCCGCTACTTTTTTTGGCATATTCCGTTGAATGGCCTATAAAGGGAGAAAACCCCCTTTATTCCAGGCAATGGCTTTCCTGTTTATAGACGAAAATACAGGCTGATCCTGGTGTTTTTTTAGATTTGGTAATAGCCCTTCATGAGCAAAGAGACAAATAACACGACCCAAAAATCGGGTTCCTTTTTCAAGACACTGATAATTATCATTTTATGCCTTGGCATAGGTGGCGGTGGCATGTGGTATTACATGGGTAAGATGCAAGCCATGCAACCGGCACAAGCCCAGCAAGCCGTCCAGCCGGCTAACGCTACGCCTGTTCCTATGGTTAGTGCCAACCCGATTTTCTTGGAACTGGATCCCTTTACCATTACCCTAAACCGTAACGGTTTTTCCCGCGTCCTGTATGTGGGCTTTACCTTGCGTTTCGAAGACCAGGCCAGCATGGAGCGGGTCACCAAGTATCTGCCAGAAGCCCGCAGCCGCATCCTGATAGAGCTGTCCTCGCTGAACCCCGAAACCATTCATGACAAAGCAACTCCCGACCTGATCAAAGATGCGGTCAAACGTGTATTGCTGCCTGCGTTTTATCCAGAGCCATACACCCAGCACATTACCGATGTTCTGTTTACCAATTTTGTTGTGCAATAAAAATGGCCTATGATACGTTTTTATCTCAAAACGAGGTAGATTCCCTTTTTGCAGAAATAGAAGGTACACCCACGCCCAAGATTGAAGTCGAAGAGCCGGTGTACCCCGATGGCGTACGCCCTTATGACCTGTCCTCGCCCGAGCGGGTCATTCGCAAGCGCATGCAAACCTTCGAGCTCATTAATGAACGATTTGCCCGCAACCTGCGGGCCGTTTTGCTTAGTTTCATGCGACGCAATGCCGATATTTCGGTCTTGCCGATTAAAATCCAGACTTTTGCCGAATTTGAACGTAACCTGCCGGTGCCCAGCAACCTGAATATGGTCAGGCTTGAACCGCTACGTGGACTGGCCCTGTTCTGCTTTGACCCCACCCTGGTTTTCCTGATTATCGAAACCCTGTTTGGCGGGCAAATCAAGCAAAACACCCGGGTTGAAGGCCGCGACTTTACCGCGACCGAACAACGCATTATCAACCGCCTGCTAATGCATACTCTTGAATGCTACATTCACGCCTGGAAACCGGTTCACCCCATTAAATACCACTACCTGCGCTCTGAAATGCATACCAAGTTTGCCAATATTGCCGGTGGTAACGAGGTGGTGGTCGTTACACCCATCCGCATTGAATTCGGCACCATTGGCGGCTTGCTGAATGTCTGCCTGCCCTATTCCATGATTGAACCCCTGCGGGACTTACTGACCGAACCGTTTCAGGATGAAAGCGTCAAGGGCAATGAAAACAAATGGCTGCGCCAACTCTCGGGCCAGGTGCCCGAAACCGAGGTGGAGCTGGTGGCCAATTTCACGACCACCGAGTGCACCCTGGAAGAGTTAATGGCACTCAAGGAAGGCAGTGTTCTGCCCATAGAGCTGCCCAGTGAAGTAGTGGCAACGGTGGATGGCATTCCGGTAGTCAGTGCCAAATACGGCACCTTCAAAAAGAATTATGCACTAAGCGTCATCAAGCGTCTGGAAATCCCGTATTTTGATACGCCCGAAGAGCAGCCAAAAGTGATAGTGGAAGAAAGCACCATTGATGATGAGATTTCACTTGATGAGAATGACCTGAGCCACGGTCGCATAAACCCTAAAAAACCTATTTAAGCTAAAAACAACCATGAGCAATACTACTCCATCTGAAGATATCAACCAGGACGACCTGGCCAGTGAATGGGAAAAGGCCATGGCCGAACAGGCCACTGCCTCGGCAGAACCAACCGCTGCATCCATTTTCGAGTCTTTTGATCCCGAACCACCAGCTGCCGAAGTCCACCCCGACTTTTCATTCATCAAGGACATTCCGGTTCAGCTTAGCGTGGAACTGGGCCGTGCACGCCTGCCCATCAAGGACATTCTGAAGCTGGGACAAGGTTCGATTGTTGAGCTTAACGCGCAGGCAGGCGAACCCATGGATGTCCTGATTAACGGCATGCTGATTGCACAGGGTGAAATCGTAAGCGTGAATGGCAATTATGGCGTACGCCTGACCGATATTATTACCCCGGCCGAACGCCTGAACCGCCTGAACCGCCCTTTCAACCGTCGTTAAGATGGCCGTTGCCAACCACAAGGGGTAACCATGGATCAACTGGCCATTATTCGGGTTTTTGCCGCGCTCGGGCTGGTACTGTTCTGTATTATCCTGTTTGGCATGGCAGCCCGTAAAACCGGGCTATTGGGCAAAATCAGGCGCAACCCCGCCTTGCCGATTATTTCCCGCACTCCGTTGGGCCCACGGACCGAATTGGTAGTGGTACAGGCCGGCAAGGAACAACTGGTGCTGGGCGTAACCGCCCAGCAAATCAATCTGCTGCATATCTTACCTGCCCCTGAAACGCCACCTGAAGACGAGCCGAGCGGTAATAACACCCTTCCAAATACAGAAAGTGCAGGTGCAACGGTATCAACCACCGGCACCACTGGAAAAATGTCTTTTCAGGAAGCACTAAAACGTCATTTGCCGATCAAAATGCTGCTGGCCTGCCTATTGCCTGCTTTATGGTTAATCGGAGATCCGGCTTTTGCCCAGGTAAACATGCCGGCACTGACCAGCGCCATCAATCCCGATGGTTCGCAAACCTATTCACTCAGCATGCAAACCCTGCTGCTGCTAACCGGCTTAAGCTTTTTGCCTGCTGTCATCCTGATGATGACCGGTTTTACGCGCATCGTGATTGTGCTGGGACTGCTGCGCAACGCCCTGGGTACCGGTGCCTCG
Source organism: Advenella sp. RU8 (assembly GCF_048381675.1). NCBI lineage: Bacteria > Pseudomonadati > Pseudomonadota > Betaproteobacteria > Burkholderiales > Alcaligenaceae > Advenella > Advenella sp. RU8. Next base: position 133,564 of record NZ_JBLWIS010000002.1, on the reverse strand, counting down.
CCACCCAATAGCGTGATTATCGGCTTGTCCCTGTTCCTGACTTTTTTTGTCATGTCACCGGTGCTTGACCAGATTGCCCAAGAGGCATATACCCCTCTTAACGAAGGCCAAATCACCTTCGAACAGGCGGTTGAACGGGCCGCCAAGCCGATTCACGCCTTCATGATTGGACAAACCAGGGAAAGCGATCTTGCCCTGTTTGGTGATATGGCCAACATAAGCGAATTTGAAAGCCCCGAAGCCGTCCCCATGCGGGTATTGATTCCGGCCTTCGTGACCAGCGAACTTAAAACCGCTTTCCAGATCGGCTTTACGATTTTTATCCCTTTTTTGATTATTGACTTGGTCATTGCCAGTGTTTTAATGTCATTAGGGATGATGATGGTACCACCGGTTACCATTTCCCTGCCGTTCAAGCTTATGCTGTTTGTGCTGGCGGATGGCTGGCATTTGCTGCTGGGTTCACTGGCACGCAGTTTTTACCAATAACCGTCGGCTACTATTTGTTTACAAGGAACCTGCATGACCTCTGAAAGCATCATGTCAATGACGTACATTGCGTTACGCCTGGCTTTTTCACTGGCAGCCCCCTTGCTGATTACCACCTTGGTGGTAGGCCTGGTGATTGCCATTTTCCAGGCTGCCACGCAAATCAATGAAATGACCCTGTCATTCATTCCCAAAATCCTTGCTGTGGGTGCCGTCCTGGTGCTATTAGGCCCATGGATGATTGGTTCCCTCACCGATTATATCCGGGAACTGTTTATTACCATTCCAAGCCTGGCACAATAAACAGCAGCGTTTGCCCGCAACCTGCTTGTTTTTCTTGATATGATTACCTTCACCCTGGATCAACTGTATACTTGGATTGGCCTGTTTCTGTGGCCAATGTGTCGCATCGCGGCTTTTGTAGGCAGTTCCCCAGTGCTGGGCGAATCTACCGTGCCAGTCATGGTCAAGATTGGCATTTCCGTGATTTTAACGGTCGCCATTTCTCCATTTATTGGTCCCTTTGAAACCATTCCACCCGACTCCTGGGCAGCAATGGTTATGATGGCCAAGCAGATTATCATTGGCATGGCGATGGGTTTTACCATGCGGATCGTATTTGCCGCCGTCAATATGGCAGGTGAATTGATTGGCCTGCAAATGGGCCTTTCTTTTGCCTCGTTTTTTGATCCGGCCAGTGGTGGCAATACCAGCGTGATGTCACGCCTGCTTAATGCCTTGGCCATGCTTATTTTTGTAGCCGGTAATGGGCATCTCATCCTGATCTCGGGCCTTGCACGATCTTTTGAAATTATTCCCATCAGCGATGCCTCGTTGCAGCTTAATGGCATTGGGCTGCTGATTGAATGGAGCGCACAGATTTTTATTGCCGGCATGCTAATTGCCATGCCTCTGATTATTTCTTTACTTACCATTAACCTGGCAATGGGTATTCTTAACCGTACGGCCCAGCAATTATCGGTATTCGCGGTAGGATTTCCGATTACCCTGACATTCAGTATGATGCTATTGATGATCGTGCTGCCCTATCTGAATCAATTCCTGGAACGTTTTTTCTTCAATGGATTTGAACAGATGGGGCGTATCATGAACGGGTTTTAACTAGAAAGATACCCAGTCATCCTGCTTTTTATGGGATCTTAGCGGAGAACGCAACGCATCAGGCTTTTCAGTCAACAGCGGAACGTCCTGCTCGCCAAACTCCATACGCTGGCTCCATGCCTCTTTCAAAGAGAGCGAAGGGACCTCTTTTTTGGCACTGGCAAGCACAGGGGATGATTTTTTAATGTCTGACTTTTTAGACTGATAAATCGCCTCATCCACAAATGAGCGATGTCCTTTGGTCACAAACAGGGCCATCGTATTCATGGCTTCATCAATTTTCTCGTTGAGGAATCCGGTAGAGGCGGCCAGGCGCTCGACCAGCTCCGAGTTTTGGTGCGTCACATTATCCATCTGAATCACTGCACGGTTAATCTGGTCAATACCACTCGCCTGTTCTTCAGTTGCCGAAGAGATTTCACCCATAATGGTGGTTACTTCAGAAATTGAAGTCACGATGTTGCGCATGGTTTGTCCGGCCTGGCCAACCAGTTTGGCGCCATCACCGACTTTGTCCACCGAAGCATCAATCAGCTGTTTGATTTCTTTGGCGGCCTCGGCACTACGCTGTGACAGTGCACGAACCTCGGAAGCCACCACCGCAAAACCATTGCCCTGCTCGCCGGCACGGGCCGCTTCAACCGCGGCATTAATGGCCAGGATATTGGTCTGGAAGGCAATGCTGTCAATCATGCTGACAATATCCGCAATTTTGTTGGAACCGTCGGAAATTTCTTCCATGGTGCTAACCACTTTGCGCATGACCTCCCCGCCTTCTTCAGCCACATGGGATGCCTGAACCGCCAACTGGTTGGCTTGACGGGCATTTTCAGCGTTTTGCTTGACGGTACTGGACAACTCTTCCATGCTGGCAGCGGTTTCCTGCAAGGCGGCTGATTGCTGTTCGGTACGGGCACTTAAATTAAGGTTGTCTTCACCGAGCTTGTCACCATTTTCATTAATGATATTCAGACTACCACGCACTTGGTCAACAATGCTGCCCAGCTTGTCTTGCATATCGACCAGGCCACGCATGATACGCGCCACTTCATTATTGCCGACCACCTTGATATCCTGGTTCAGCTCACCTTTGGCCATTCGGCTAAAGTAGTCTTCTACCCGGGCAAACGGCTTGACAATAACCGCGGTTAACAGGCGATGCACAAAAAAAGCAAAAAACAGGGTAAACAGCGCGATTAGGACCGAAAACAAAATCACATAGCGGGTGTTTTCTTCAGACTGCTCAAGCAGTTTCGTGTTTTCCAATGCAATATCGGCAGGAGCATACTGTGCAAGTGCCTGGCTTAATGTCTGGATGGAAGCCGTGCTTTGGAAATTACTGACAACGGCCATTGCCAATACTGCGAAAGTGCCCAAAATAATAATGGCCACCAAAATACGCAAGCTGGATTTAATTTGTATCGTGGATAAATTCATTGTACCTACTCCAATATCAACCTAAAGTCTTGAAAAGGCTAAGGCCCTGGATTTTCTTGAATGCCAGGGATGCCGCCTCAAGCGCCAGGCCGCGCATGGTCAGCTCGGTACTTGCCTCATAGAAATCAACATCTTCAATAGCGGAAATTTCACTTTTGAAATCAAGCCGGCGTTGTTCACCGCTGGCGTCCAATGCCTCGATTTCATTCATTCTGGTACCAATCGAAGCACGGGTAGTGAGCACCGTATTGTAATTGGCATCAATGCGCTGGATTGCTGATGACATCACATTACGCAACCTGGCAGCCGCTTGCGGGTCATTGCTGGTAGACGTATTAAGGGCTGATGCCAAGGCATCCAGGGTATCGAAAATATTAATATCTTCATTCTGGACATGATTGACGCTGAACGAGTCGCCATCAGCCGGGGTGCCTGACAACACCACATCCACGCCACCGGGCAATTCAAGCCGCTGTTTGCTGGCATCATAAATATTGGGCCCATCGGTACCCAGCACGACACCGTCTGCATTGCGGGTTTCAACGGTATAAGACAGTGGTGTACCACTGAATGCAATACTGAAATCATTGCCCACATTGGCGCCTTTCGGATCACTGATATTGGGTGTGCTGATTTGTCCAGTTCCCGTATTGGTGCTGGCGGCTGAAGTCAAATAGGTATTTTCACCAGAAACCGCACGGGTAAAAACCGCATAACCGGTATCGGCAGAGCTTATCTGGCGTGAAGAACTAACCTGAATGGCGCGGTTACCCGAGTCACCCTGCCAGTTTATCTTGCCGTTGGCATCAGGGGCAAAAGCGGCACGATCCGAATGGTTGCCGGAAAAAATATGTTGCCCGTTACCATCGGTACTGTTAGCCAGGCCCAATACCTGATTGCGCAGGCTGCTGACCACTTCCGACAAGGTGGCACGGTCAGCATCAGCCATGGTGCCATTGCCGGCTTCCACAATTCTGGTTTTGATCGCAACCAGTGTAGTCGCCACTTCATTCAGGATACTTTCTTCAAAAGCCAGGTTTTGCGTGGCAATAGAACGGTTCTCGGCAAAGCGGTCATTAATGCCCATATTATTGGATAAATTCAATGCACGGGCAGCACCTAATGGATCATCCTTAGGAGAAACAATTTTCTTGCCGGTACCGATTTGCGTGAAAATATCCAGTTGTTTGGCTTGCTGGGTATTGATCGTGTTGAGTCCTGTTTTATAAAACTGGCTGGTACTGATGCGCATGCCTTACATCCTTACTTCAAAGATAAAATGGTATCCATCAGCACAGAGCTGACTTCAATAATACGTGAAGCTGCCATGAACATTTCCTGGGCGGCTTCAAGGTTGATGTATTCTTCATTCAGGTTAACCCCCGACAAAGCCTGTTGTGCTGAATAGCTTTGTTTGGTCAGGGCATTCTGAGAAGCGATCATGAATTCATTTTGTTGGGCCTGAACCCCTACCCGGTTAACGATTTGTGAAAAACTTTCATTAAAGGTTTTCACGCCACCCAACACTTTGCTGCTTTGCAGCTTTGCCATTTCCAGGGCATTATTGCCGTTAGCCACGCCCCCGTCAGCATCGGCGGCGGCAATCTGCTCGGCACTGGTCATGGCCACACTGATTTGCACCGAACTGTGCGCAACCGCTGACAGAACCCAGCGGTCACCCGCCGAGGCAATACCGCCATCCATTTTCAATTGCATGCCATCAACGGCAACGCCATCAAGTGTGGCACCCGTATGAATAATGGCATTATCGCTATCACGTGTTACCGTATAGTTATTGCCATCAAAATAAATGGCATAATCTGAAGCCTGTATTTTGCCTGCGGCATCAGACTGGAAACTGGCCGTTACGTTTACATTACCCACATTTTGGGAATTGGCAGTGGCAATGGGGGCCGGCACATTAAAAAATGCCTTGCCCGGTTCACCCTTCAGGTCCAGGCCCTTGGCATTGGCCTCATTCATGGACAGGGCAAAAGCGGTTGCCAGCTGGCCAACTTCACGCTGCTCTACTTCCAGACTTTCGCGACGGTATTTCAACAAACCGCCCAGCGATCCACCCGTTATTTTTGCTTCATCCAGCGCAACTTCAACTACTTCACCTTGCTTGCCTACCGGAATGGTGGCATACACCACGGTATTTTTTGGGTTGTCTGCGGCAGGGCCGGTCTTTAAGGGATAAACCTTGTTTTGGCTCAGCAATTGCTGACCGTTGCCCACCGAGATGGTGACCTGATTGTCCTGCTCAACCACGTTCACGTTCACAATCTGGTTAAGTTGTGAGATTTCATAATCACGCTGGTCCAGCAAATCATTGGGCTCATGATTGGGATTCACACCCTTGGCATATACGATTTGCTGGTTTAGCTGTGAAATGCGGCTAAGGTGGGCGTTAATCGAAGTGACCGAGTTATCAATCTGGCTGTTGATTTCACCCCGTTGCTGATCCAGAAAATGGCCCAGCTCATTGAATTGGGTAACGACAGTCTGGGTCCGGCCCAGCAATTCCTGGCGGGAAGCGGGATCAGCCGGATTACTGGCTACCGCATTGACACCATCAAAAAATGACTGGATTGACGGCCCGATACCCACAGTACGGTCTGCCAGGACATTATTGATTTGCGTAATCTGGCCGCCGTAGGCAGCCAGCAAGGCCCCTTTGCTTTCGTTATTAACCAACTGGCTGTTTAAAAAAGAATTGTAAGCACGACGAACGGTATCCACCGCGACACCCCGGCCAAAAAAGCCGTTACCGGTAGAAGAAGCCCCTGCGGTTGAGATCAGGGTTTCCTGCCGGGTATACCCGGCGGTATCATAGTTATTAATATTATGGCTGGTTGTTGTCAGGCGAGCCTGCGCCGTATTTAGGGCGGTTAACCCAAGTTTGGCCAAATTCATAAATTTCCGTCAATAAATATTGCTTGTCTTTCTATAGGTTTACGGCAGAAAAATCCAATTATTTAGCCTGAACACCAAAAAATGTGAGCCGGCCGGCTTAAATGCTGGCGATCCGGTTTTTTACGGTTGATGCCGTATTGCCGGCTAACGAACGCTCATCAAAATAACCCATAATATTGATCAATTTACTGGCGTACTTGGGATCGGTGGCATAACCTGCTTTCTGGATCTCTCGGGCTGCTTCATGGGCATTCTCTGCCGTCAGTACGTCCTGGTAACGTTCGTTCTGACTGATCAGGCGAGCATAATCGGCAAAGGATTCCTCATACGAATCATAGGCCCTGAAAGCTTGCTTCATTTTCTTTGCCACCCCATCGACATATTCGGTGGTCATTACGTTAACCACTTTTCCTGTCCAACCACCGGTTGCCTTAATCCCAAACAGGTTATAACTGGTCTGGCCATTTTCATGCAAAATTTCACGACGGCCCCAGCCCGACTCAAGCGCAGCCTGGCTTAAAATAAGCGAAGCCGGAATGCCTGAACTGGCGGCTGCGGCACTGGCAGCCGGCCCCATTTTGTCAACAAAACTGCTAACCCGCTCCGGTGCGTCATCAACCGCATCAATGACCGAAGCCATGTTTTTTGCAAAGTTTCGTACCCGGTTGCCCAGGGAAGAAATCAGTTCACCAATCGCGTCCCTGTTTTCCAAAGAACTTGAACCTGGTGCTGAAGTTGCATTCATTACGGCAGATGCAGAACCTGCTCCAGCAGCTACGCCAGCATTGGCCATGGCGGCCGAACCGCTAGACCGAATCTGCGCCAGCAAGGATTCTGCCAATCCGATTCCTTTACCCGAGGCCAGATGCAAGGCCATTTGCTCATCCGCCATGGATTGCACCAGGCGTGTCTGGTCGCTTTCAAACAGGCCATCACCCAAGCGGGTAGAGCGTGCCTGCTTCATGAGGGTTTGAATAAACAAGGCTTCAAATTGCTGGGCAACTTCTTTTTCACCTTTTTCTATCTCTTCCAGCGTGGTATTCATTTGTCCGGCCACCTGGCGCTTGAGCTGGTGCAGTGAATTAATGTCCATTACAAACTGCGGAGCCGAGCGGCCCACGCCGGGACGAGGAGTATAACTGGTAATTGTCATGGTGATTCCTGTTTGCTAAATGATTTCCAGCTCAGCCCTTAAGGCACCGGCGCTTTTCAGGGCCTGCAATATGGAAATCAGGTCTTGCGGGCTGGCGCCCAGGGCATTTAGTGCGCGGACCACATCAGTCAGGCGAACACTTCTGCGTATCATTTGCAGTTTTCCCTGTTGCTGCTCAAGCTGGATATTGGTATTGGGTGTGATAACGGTTTGACCACCGCCAAACGGGGTATCAGGCTGGTTAACATCCAGGCCTTGGTCAATGACCACCGCCAGACTGCCAAAGGCAACTGCGGCCTGATCGATGGTCACCGTCTGGTTCATGACTACCGTACCGGTGCGGGCATTAACAATAACCTTGGCACGCGCTGCCGCTCTGTTAACATTGATACCCTGCAAACGCGCAAGGAACGCAGCCTGGGCTGATTCTGCCATCGGGCCACGAACTTCAATTACGCGTCCATTCAAGGCCCGGGCCGCACCGGCACCCATGATTTTGTTAATGGCCGCCACTGCATTTTCCGTCGTGCCAAAATCAGTATCATGCATTTCTATGCGTACCATGCCGTCTTTGCTAAAGCGGGTTGGCACGGTGCGCTCCACTAAAGCACCCCCGGTAATCATGCCTCCGTTCAACTGGTTCACCTGCACCGAACTGCCACCGGCTTGGGCCCCGGCACCGCCTACCACGATATTACCCTGGGCAATGGCGTATACCTGGTTATCGGCACCCTTCAGGGGAGTCATGAGCAAGGTGCCACCACGCAGGCTTTTGGCATTCCCCATCGAAGATACGTTCACATCAATGGACTGGCCGGGCTGGGCAAACGAGGGCAAGGTCGCGGTTACCATGACAGCCGCCACGTTTTTTACCTGCATATTGACGCCGGCAGGCACCGTCACCCCCAGTTGGGCCAGCATGTTGGTAAGGCTTTGCTGGGTAAAGGGCGACTGGCGTACCTGGTCGCCGCTCCCATCCAGCCCTACTACCAGGCCATAGCCTATCAGCTGGTTATCCCGCACACCCTGGATAGATGCCAGGTCGCGTAACGGTTCGGCCAGGGCAACCCCCTGCGCCAGACCCAGCCATAAGGCAACTGCCATGATGCTTTTCAGGATTCCGGATTTCATGGTCAAACTGCAACTCCCATCATTGAGTAATATTTAAGGCTTAGAACGGCGCAATATTCAGGAAAAAGCGTTGCAACCAGCCCATGGTTTGCACTTCATCCATCACACCCTTGCTGCGAAACTCGATGCGGGCATCGGCCACTTGGGTAGAAGACACGGTGTTGGTACCGGTAATCGAACGCGGATCAACCACCCCGGAAAAACGCAGGTGCTCGCTACCCTGATTGATCGCAATCGCTTTCTCGCCAGCAATCCTCAGGTTGCCGTTGGCAAGCACATCGATGACGGTCGTGGTGATGTTGCCCGTAAACATGTTATTGGCAGAACTGCTGCCCTTACCTTCCATGTCATTGCTGCCATCAGCGGTAAACCGATTATCAGCCTCTAGCGCACCAGGCATCCAGTCGGGTGCCGCAGTAACGCCAATATCCATGCCACTTTGACGATCGGTACTGGTTGCGACACGTTTTGAAGCATTGGTTTTCTCTTCAATGACCACGGTCACGATATCGCCCACATTACGGGGCCGACGGTCTTCAAACAGCGGAAAACTGCCTGCCCGCCCGGCCTGGTAAATAGAACCGTCCGGCTCTTGATTTATATTCGGCACTGCCGGTGTTGGCACGGCGGTCAAGGGGCCATCCACTATTTTTGGATGCGGCACCATGGCACAGCCACTTGCCAGGGCAATGATCAAGCCAATAACAAACAAACGAATCGAACGCAAAGACATATTCATGGGCACTATCACAAAGTTAGTCAGACAATCAGATCTGGGTTAAACGGGCCAGCATCTGGTCAGAAGTGGTAATGGCCTTGCTGTTCATTTCATAGGCCCGCTGGGTGGCAATCATGTTAACCAGCTCTTCGGCCACGTTCACATTAGAGGTTTCGGTATATTTGTGCAAAATCCGGCCAGTGCCATCAAGACCCGGTGTTGAAACGGTTTCCGCACCCGAAGCATCGGTTTGCGCATACAGGTTTTCACCCAGGCTAAGCAAACCGGCCGGATTGACAAAAGTCGTCAATTCCAGCTGGCCAACCTGAATACTCTGCCCGGCCGCACCCGGCTGGGTCACCGAAACCGTACCATCACGGCCAATTTCAATCGTCAAGGCATTATCGGGAATGGTAATGGCGGGTTGAATCGGGTAACCGCCAGCAGTAACCAACTGACCGTTCTGGTCCAGCTGCAAAGAACCGCTACGGGTATAGGCAAAAGTGCCATCCGGCATTTCAACCTGCAAAAAGCCCTTACCATCAATGGCTATATCAAGCGAGTTACCGGTGTTTTTCAGGTTGCCTTGCGTGTGAATGCGCTCGGTGGCTACGGTACGCACACCCATGCCCAATTGCAGGCCAGTGGGCAACTGGTTGGCATCACCCACCTGGGCACCGGGCTGGCGCACGGTCTGGTACATCAGGTCTTCGAAAATGGCGCGGTTGCGCTTGAAACCATCCGTATTGACGTTGGCAATATTATTGGAAATTACATCCATATTGGTTTGCTGGGCCTCCAGGCCTGTCTTGGCAATCCACAGCGAGCGTATCATATTATTTTCCGGTTAAATCAAATATAAATTAGGTACAAATTCATGCAAAATGCCATTAACCCGCTGAAGAAAGCAGGCTATTGGCATTTTGTTCCTTACTGCTGAGTTCCTGGATAATCTTCATTTGCATTTCAAAACGGCGAGCATTCTGGATGAGCCCCACCATATTGCCTGCGGCACTCACATTACTGCCCTCCAGGGCGCCACTCATCACCGTTGCCAGCGCGGTATCGGGCAATTCAACAGGCTGTCCCTGTTCATTGACGGCACGAAACAAGCCGTCATCATTGCGCACCATGCGGGCATTAGCAGGATCACCAATTTTCAGTTTGGCTACTCGCTGCACTTCAGTGGCGGCATCACCATTGGCCAGAACGTTAATCCCGCCAGAACGCTCAATGCCTATCGCCGCGGCATCGGGAATTTCAATCGGCTGACCATCTTCAGACAACACCATCAGGCCACCCGACGTTACCAGCAAGCCGTCGGCATTACGCTGGAAATTGCCGCTGCGGGTATAGCCTTCAGAACCGTCAAGCGCGCGGACGGCAAACCAGCCCTCACCCTGAATGGCCGCATCCAGATCGCGGCCTGTCGTCATGAAAGCCCCCTGCTCCATATTGCTGTCTGCCGTTGTGGCTACCGTGAGCACCCGGGTAGTGTCTGTGCCGTTGATCAGCGGACTGACCACCGGAGTTGAACGGTATTGCGACATTTGTGCCCGAAAGCCCGGGGTATTCACATTGGCCATGTTATTGGACAGGACCGACTGCTGCTCAAGGATTCTGGCTGCCCCGTTGCTGGCGGTATATATTGCGCGATCCATTTATTTCATTCCTGCCGATTAACGCAATGAGATCAGGGTTTGCAGGATCTGGTCCTGGGTTTTGATGGTCTGGGCATTGGCCTGGTAATTGCGCTGTGCAATAATCATGTTCACCAATTCAGCACTCATGTCCACGTTGGACTCTTCAACCGCCTGCCCTTTAAGCCGTGCCAGGCTGTTAGTGCCTGGCTTGCCTATAATGGGCTGGCCAGAATCACGAGTTTCCTGCCAGGCATTGCCACCGATGGGCTGCAAACCATTCAGGTTATTGAAGTTGGCCAGTGCCACATAACCCATGACCTGCATTTCTCCATTGGTGTAATTGGCTACAATCGCACCATCGGAAGAAATCGACAAACCAGAATATTCGCCGGTAGAGTAGCCATCCTGCACAAAATTAGGCGTGAAAGCGCCGGCGAACTGGGTACTGCCGGTATAATCCATCCTTATGACCAGCGCTTCGGCCGGCGCACCTGCTGTGCCGGGCTGGTTAACGGTTACGGTTAAATTATTGCTGCTGGTCAAACGGCCAATGCTGTCAAAAGTCATGGGTAACGGGCCACCACCGGCTGGCGAATCCACCGAAGCACCGTCAAGGTAGTAGTAAACATCCCACTGGCTCTCGGTGCCGCTTGTGCCGGCACGCTTGACGAAGTATTGAGTCAACTCATGTGAATTGCCCAACGAATCATACACGTTCATGTTCAGCGAGTGGGTATAGCTGGCCGGATCAGCGGGTGAAAACGGCCTTGCCTGCTGTGCCGCCGCGTATTGAACCGTAGGCTCCAGGGCACCGCTTACCACCTGGCCACCAGCCAAGGTTACCGTTGAAGAACCGCTGTTATAAGTGCCGTCTGGCGGTGCCGGTACACTGGCACCGCTGGCATCGGTCCAGGTCAGGCCACCTGTGCTGCTGACCCGGAAATTGTAGTTAGTGGTCGTGCCGCCTGACTCCAGGGCAACCTCGCCCAGCACCTCAGGTGATCCGGTAATCGAAATAATGGGCGCATTGGCATCCAGATTGGTCACCAGTCCTGAATTTTGCGTTGCTTTGGGGGGAATATTGCCCACCGGGATTTTCAATTCCTGCAACAAAGTACTGTTCTCGCCAATGTAACCGGTAAGGCGTTGCCCGCTGTTATTCACGATATAGTTGTCGCGGTCTGCCTGAAACTGGCCATTGCGCGTATAAGATACGTTTCCGCTGGTATCAACCAAACGGAACAGGCCTTTTTCACCGTCAATCGCCAAATCCAGCGAATTACCGGTAGACGAAACCGTACCAAGGGTAAAGCGTTGGTTGATGGCCGCAACCTGCACACCCATACCAACCCTGGATGAAGCATAAACATCGGCAAATGCCACCGATGATGCCTTGAAACCTACTGTGGCTGAGTTGGCAATGTTGTTCCCAATCACGTCCAGATTCTGTGCCGAGGCGTTCAAGCCTGATAAACCTTGTCCAAATGCCATGATAAAAAATCACTTATAAAAAATTAATCTTCAGTTCATTACTTTGCGCAGATCAGTCAGCGCATAACGACCGGTCAGCCCCAGGTCCATTTTCATGCCTTCGGTACTGTAAGAAATGCTTTGTACCTGCCCATATTGCAATGCCTCTGCTGGCACAGCACTATTGGCCGCATCCAGCGCAGTGACCCGAACCGTATACTTTCCTGCCGGTGCCTGGGTGCCGTTATCGCCAAGACCGTCCCATTGCATGGAAATCACGTCAACGTTCTGAGGACCCATGTCAAAGGTACGCACCGGGTTACCGGCCGCATCAATAATTTCCACTTTCATGCTGGCAGCCGCGCCCATCAGGTCAACACCGAAAGGCGTTGCCATTCCGCTTTCACCCAGCTTGATGGTGTCTCCGGGCACCAATACATTTTTGCCAATCAGGTTGGAGGCCTGCATGGACTGGGAGACATCCAGCTGTCCGGTCAGTGCAAGAACAGTCTGGTTGAGTTTTTCTATACCACTAACGGTCGACAGCTGTGCCAGCTGCGAGGTAATGCCCGCATTATCCATGGGATTGAGCGGGTCCTGGTTCCGGAGCTGGGTCACCAGCAAAGTCAGGAACTGCTCCTGGGTTTCCGCAATACTGGTCGAGCCAAGACTGCTTGCGCTTCCGGCAAGAGAACTGGTGCTGCTGGTCGGGTTAATCGTTGTCATCATCTACCTTTGTTTTTTACTGGCCCAGCGTAAGCGTTTTCATCATGATTGACTTGGCCGTATTAATAACCTCTACGTTGGCCTGGTAAGAACGGGCAGCCGCAATCATGTTGACCGTTTCACCCACCACATCAACATTGGGCAGCGTAACGTAGCCATTGTTGTCCGCATAAGGACTTTGCGGGTCGTATTGCATGCGCATGGGCGCCTGGCTTTCAACCACATTGCTTACTTGCACACCCCCAATGGGGTACTGATTGAAGGCATTGCCAAGCGGTGCCATTTTAAAAACCACCTGCTTGGCTTTGTAAGGCTGCCCATCAGGCCCGGCAACGCTGTCGGCATTGGCAATATTGCTGGCCGTTACGTTCATGCGCTGTGAGCCCGCATTCAAGGCCGAACCGGAAATACTGAAAATACTCATCATGTCAGACATTCTGTTTCCTTCTCATTAGTTAGGCTGCAGGGCTGACAGCATGGATTTGATCTTGCCGTTCATCAACGTCAAAGCGGCTTGGTATTGCATGGTGTTGTCGGCAAAAGCCACCCGCTCCACATCCATTTCCACCGTATTGCCGTCCAGGCTGTTTTGCGTAGGCAAGCGATACTGCGGTGAAAAATGCAGTGGCCCCATTGCCGCTGCCGGAATATGCCGTGCCGAAGTCAGGGCAAGCTGCGTGTCAGCCAAACCCTTTTGTTCACCGCTTGCCTGCGCAAGCACTTCCTTGAAACTGAAGTCACGTGCCTTGTAGTTCGGGGTATCCGCGTTGGCAATATTGGTTGAAAGCAATTCCATCCGTTGCTGTCGCAACCCAACTGCGGTTTGCAAAAATTTGAATTCGTTACCTATCCTGTCCATCGTGCCTGTTCCTGCCGCATACGCAACATACAATTTAGCCATTACAGTCAATATGTTAAGTCACACAGAGCCAATACAAAGGAAAGGTCAACGGGGGTTTTCCTGCTTTATTCACGCCAATCGGAATGGCCGCCCTTAGGTAAAATTAATCTTATGAACAGGATATTTTCTTTGACTCGCATGAAATTTACCGGTCTTGGCCTTAAAGTGCCAAGTATGGCCCTGCTTTGCCTGGCAATTTTTTTCAGCCCGGCTAATGCCAATGACATCTCCGGGCTGCAGCAGGCCATCATGCAAGAAACCGAAGATTATCTTGCCGAGCAGGCCGCCACACTTGACGGCACGCCTACCATCAATGTCAGCGTGCCCAAGGCGCAATCCTTTGAAAACTGCCATGACCGGGTGTATTTCCTGCCCAATAAAGGCACGCTTCGCTCTTCCATGTCAGTAGGCATACGCTGCATGGATTCGGGCAAAACCGAATACCTGCGTGCATCACTTTCAATCACCGGCAATTATTACGTTGCCGCCCAAACCATTGAAATGGGGCAAACCATCATGCCCGGCCATCTGGAAGAAAAAGAAGGTGACTTGCTAAAGCTGCAGGCAAATGCCCGTACAACGCCCGACCAGTTGCTGGGACATATTGCCAATAGCCGCATTCCGGCAGGCCGCCCCATCAAACTGAACATGATCCGCAGCCCGCAATCGATCAGCAAAGGCCAGCCCGTGCGACTTCAGGTAAGGCAGGGCGCCCTAACCGTTACCCAACAAGGAGAAGCCCTTACCACGGCAGACGTGGGTGGCAGCATCCAGGTCAAAACCAGTTCCGGCAAAGTCATTATGGGCACGGTCATTAATGCCAACACGGTTAATGTTCTTTTTTAAGCGGCAAGATGACCGCTTTGGCTTATAATTGGCGCACCAACAGCATAAAATTTTGGCTTTGGGCTAAAGTTTTTAATTGTTTATCCGTTAATAGCAGTAAGCCAACTGTTTTCGCACTGTCCAGGCGGGTTTATCCCGTGCCGCAGTCACAAAGATCATGACGATAAAAATTTCTTCCGCTTCGCTTTATCATACAACGGCGGTTTCTACCAAGCCCGCCTCCCGAAATGGTACGCCTGCGGCTGCCAACCCAGCTGTCACGGCACAGCCAGGCAGCAGCACCAAAGTAGATTTAAGCAGCGTAGCCCGCGACCTTACCAGCCCTGAAAATGATGTCAACATGGAACGCGTTCAGGCTATTCGCCAGGCGCTGGCCGACGGCACCCTTAACATTAACCCCACCCGTATTGCCGAGGGCATTTTGCAAGATGCCGTCGACATACTGAACTAATGAATTTTTACCCATGAGCGCAACCAACCATTCATCGACTGCATCCCTGTCCAGCCAGATCCTGGATCAACTTGTCCTGGAAACTGAAATTGCAAAACAGTTCTTGCAAGTCTTGAATGATGAATCCGCCGTGCTTATGGAATTTACCTCACCCGAAGCCCTGGGTGAGCTGGCAAAGAAAAAATGGCAAATTGGCCAGCAACTGGAAGCCGCCTATAAAGAAAGAATGCAGTTGGTGCACTTACGCTTTCCGGCATCCGACACACCAAACAGCCTGACCGATATCATTGAACAGCTTGACCCCCAGCAAGAGGGCAATCTTGCCAAACAATGGGAACACTATAACGGGCTTGTGACGCAGGCAAAAAGCCTGAACGAAAACAATGCCATCATGGTTCACAGCTACCTGAAATACAATCAGGATGCACTTGATTCCCTTAACCGGGCAGCAGGTGTACAACATACCTACGATGGCAAGGGCATGCGCAAACCAGTCAATACCGGAAAACCCCTCGCCAGCGCCTAAATGTCAAACGCCGGCTAAGCCGGCATTTTTAAAAACCAATTTCATGGCCAGCGTTTAAATTTTCACACTGGCCAGAATCTGGTCTGCCCTAGCCACCAATTACCGACGTTACTTTCAAATACCGTTCTTCAGGAATTTCCGTATTGGACAATACGGTTAATTGGGGAAACCCGTACCTGAACAACCGTGCCAATGAGCCGCGCAATACCGGAGGCACCACCAGGACCGTTGGCAAATTCAGGACCGTTTGTTTTTGCAAGGCCAGTTCGGTTTCAGTATGCAGGTTATCTGCCAGGCCAGGCTCCAGTGAACCGCTGGTGGTTAGCGCCTGCGTTAACACTTGGGTTAATTGTGGCGCCAGGCCAATCACATTGCACTCAACCGCATCACCAAAACATTGCTGGGTAATTGCCCTGCCCAGGGCCGTACGCACCCGCGCAATCAGCTCTTCAATATTGATCATCATGCCAGGCTGAACCTGGCCACTCAGAATAGGCCCCCACTCGGTCAAGACTTCAACAATCGTACGCATGTCCCGAATAGAAACGCCTTCGGTCAGCAGGCCACGCAAGACATTATGCAAGGTCGTCAGGGAAACGGCTTTGGGCACCAAATCTTCCACCAACTTTGGTTCTTCCCGGCCGATATGCTCAAGCAATTGCTGCACTTCCTGGCGTCCCAACAAATGTGCCGCGTGCCGGGTTAGCAAATGGTTAATATGGGTGGCAATAACCGTACTGGCATCCACCACGGTATACCCCATGACCTGGGCCCGCTCACGCACATCTTCAGTGACCCAGTAAGCGGTCAGGCCAAAGGTCGGATCAGTGGTTTTTTCACCTTCAGTCAATTCAAACTCAACCCCGCCCGGATCTATCGCCAGCCATTTGCCGGGCTGGACCTGGCCTTTGCCAATTTCCACACCTGACAACAAAATACGATATTCACTTGGATGCAACTCCAGATTGTCACGAATGTGCACCACCGGAGGCAAAAAACCCATATTCTGGGCAAACTGTTTACGCAGGCTGCGGATACGGGAAATCAATTCCGCCCCCTGCTCCTGGTCCACCAGGCTAATCAGGCGATAGCCCACTTCCATGGCAAAAGGCTCTACCAGGGAAACATCATCCCAGCGGGCTTCTTTGGAAGACGTTTCAGCCGGAGTGGTATCGGCTTCCTGAACCGGCCCTTGCAAAGCAAGCGCTTCATTTTTTTTCTGGATCCGATATCCCAGATAAGCAAAAAAACCGGCCAGGGATAAAAAGGCAATATGCGGCATATTGGGAATCAGGCCCATAATGCCAATAATCGCAGCCGTGATATAAAGCACCATTGGGTTGGAAAACAACTGGCCCATCATCTGCTGGCCAACATCCTGGTTATTGGCCACGCGCGACACGACCACACCCGCTGCAGTGGAAATGATCAGGGCCGGAATTTGACCGACCAGGCCGTCACCAATTGTCAACAAGGTATAAACCTGGCCCGCCTCGGCAAAACTAAGGTCATGCTGCAACACACCCACCAGCAAGCCGCCCACAATACTAACCACCATGATAATCAGGCCAGCAACCGCGTCACCCCGCACGAATTTACTGGCACCGTCCATGGCACCGTAAAACTCTGCTTCCTGGGCCACTTCCCCCCTTCGTTTACGTGCCTCATCTTCGGCAATCAGGCCCGCATTCAGGTCTGCATCAATCGCCATTTGCTTGCCCGGCATGGCGTCCAGGGTAAAACGGGCCCCCACTTCGGCAATCCTGCCAGCACCTTTGGTAATGACCACAAAGTTAATCAAAACCAAAATAGCAAAAACCACGATACCCACGGCAAAATTGCCGCCCACCAGAAAGTGGCCAAATGCCTCAATTACCTGTCCAGCCGCATCAGGCCCGGTATGGCCATGCAGCAAAACCACACGGGTTGAGGCCACGTTAAGAGACAGGCGCAGTAGCGTGGCAAACAGCAGCACTGATGGAAACGCGGCAAAATCCAATGGTTTTTTAGTAAACATGGCCACCAGCAAAATCATGATGGACAAGGCGATATTAAAGGTAAAAAACAGGTCCAGCAAAAACGGCGGCAAGGGCAAGATCATCATGGCAAGCACCATAATGATCAGCACAGGACCGGCCAGCATCCTGGAGTCTGCCGCATGCAATTTCAGTGAAGAAAAAAAACTGTTCATATACTCATTTATTTATGTAATTCAAGCCATGCAGAATCAAACGTTTTGCCCCGGCGCAGACCCCTTGTCTTCCCGTGATAATGGATCAAGCTCGGGAGGCACCGGTAAATTAACGGGACGGTTCGGCTCTTCGGCAACACCCTGCTGGTATTGCTGCAACTGGTAAACCCAGGCAAGCACCTGGGCAACCGCGGTAAACAGGGCTTCAGGAATGGGCTGGTCCAGCTCGACGTTAGCATACAGGGCCCGGGCCAAGGCAGGCGCTTCCAGTTGTATTACCCGGTGCTCGGCCGCAATTTCACGAATTTTACGGGCAATTTCCCCTGTTCCCTTGGCAATCACCAACGGGGCACGGTCTCCGTCCTGTTCATATTTAAGTGCGACGGCATAATGGGTAGGGTTGGTAATCACCACATCGGCATCTGGAATACTGCTCATCATGCGATGACGTGCCATTTCACGCTGCTGCTGGCGAATCCGTCCTTTGATATGCGGATCACCTTCATTTTCCTTGTGCTCACGCTTGACTTCTTCCTTACTCATGCGCAGCTTTTTATAATGGGAAAACAGCTGCCAGGGCACATCGATAAGGGCAATCAGCAATAGGGAGGCAATAATGGTCGCACAGCAAAACATGACCATTTCCATGCCCTGCGCCAAGGCCCTTGGCAAAGACAAATGTGAAAGGGCCAGCATTTGTGGCAAATACGATTTGATGACCAGCACGCCAACGCCACCAATGACGGCCGCTTTTAGCAGGGTTTTTAGTAACTCAACCCAGGTTGAGGCGCTAACCATGCGTCCCAGTCCCTTGAGCAAATTCATGCGCCCGAAATTGGGACTCAGGGCCTTGCTAGAAAAAACCAGCCCTCCCAAGGCAACCGAAGAACCAATGGCAATAAGCACCAATATGACAAACAGCGGGGACAAACCCACCAGGACATGCAGAAAGTTGTCCAGCATACCCGGCGCAAGGGTTTCAACAGCACTCTTGGGTTCCCAGTCAAAATGCATGGTGGTGCGCATGACATAAACCAGGCGGTCATATAAAAAACCGCCACTAGCCCAAAGGGTTATGGCGCCACCCAGCAAAAGAAGGCAAGTATTCAGCTCTCGCGAGCGCGCAACCTGCCCCTCTTCCCGCGCCTTGGTCAATCGTTGCGGGGAAGCGGCTTCGGTTTTTTCGAGATCGCTATCTTCTGCCATGCTGTGATGTAGGGTTAAATGGCGCTATCCGGAATGAGCGCATTCTAAACTGCCATCAGTTTACCTATTTTGCCAGCAAGGCAATTGGGTGAGTAAGGGATGAAAAGCCTGCCTTAACGCCTGTTATGACAGGGAAATTTACAACATTGACACTTAAAAACCCAATTGAGCCAGCAAATCATCTACCTGTTGCTGGTTTTGTACGGTTCCACCGCTTTCCTTATGCTCCACAACCGGACCATTTAGCAGGGCGTTTTCAGCCTCGGTGTCCTTTTCCATTTCCTGGCTGTATTTTTCGGGCATATATTCAATCAGCACCTGCACCAATTCATGCTCGATGCGATCCAGCAGTACTGTCAGCTTGCTGGCAACCTGCCCTGTCAGGTCCTGAAAGGCCTGTGCGGTAATGATGTCAATTAAGGCGGCATCAACCGGCCGGAGATCATCCTTGACACCTGCCAGGAAAGCCTGGACATTATTGGCCAGCGATACAGGAAGCACAACCTGTTCACTGGTAACCGGCAACAGGATTTCACCCAAATCCTCAGCCAGCCTGCCTGCGTTTGCTTTCAGGCAGCCCAGTTCTGTCTGGGCCAGTTCTGCACTGTTCAGCACATCATTGGCGGCTTTTTCGGTCAGGGACGTAATGTAACGAAGCCGTGACTGGGCATCCGGCATGGCCTTGGCAGCAGCCTGCACGCTGGGTTCAAGACCCAGTTCACGCAAGCTGTCCCGCAACAAACGGGTAACATGGGCAATACGGTCATACACCGGTGCATCGGTGTTATCCGCTCCATCTTCCACTAATAATTGTGTTTGATTCGTCATTGTTTTTATTCCTTTTCAGAATGCCTTACGGCTCATCCCGGGTTTGGCATTTTCAAGTGCCCATGCGGCGTTTTGCTTTCTCAAACACCTTATGCAAGTTTTCTTCCAATGTAGCAGCCGTAAATGGCTTGACCACATAGCCGTCGGCGCCTGCCTTAGCGGCGCTGACAATATTTTCACTCTTGGCTTCTGCAGTAACCATCAGGACAGCGATCTGTTTGAGTTTTTCATCCGCACGAATTTCCTTGAGCATGGTCAGCCCGTCCATGACTGGCATGTTCCAGTCGGAAACCACCAAATCATAGCCAGATACACCATTACGCAATTTGCCCAACGCCTGCGCACCATCCTCGGCTTCATCGACACTTTCAAAACCCAAATCTTTCAGCAGGTTTTTCACGATACGGCGCATTGTCGGAAAGTCATCAACAATCAGAATCCTGATATCTTTATTCATACTGCATTTATCCTAATTTTAAATATTCAAAATTGCTTATTATCTCTTAAGCGGTGACTGCGCCCTGGAAAGACCCTTGAAAAGACGCTCTCCGATCTGGTCAAGTGCAACCGCCTCATCAGTGGCACCAATGTTCATGGCCTCACCGGGCATACCATAAACCACGCAAGTTGCTTCATTTTGCACAAAAGTATCAGCCCCCGCTTTGCGCATTTCCAGCAAGCCCTGGGCTCCATCCTTACCCATCCCTGTCAAGATGATGCCGGTGGCATTTTTTCCGGCTTCCCTTGCCACACTTGAGAAGAGGACATCCACCGACGGGCGATGACGGTTGACGGGGTCGGATTCAATCAACACCGTACGGTAAACACCCCCCGCCTTGCGAATGGCCAAGTGCGCCACACTGCCGGGTGCCAGGTACACATGACCGCTTTGCAACACTTCATCCCCTTTTGCTTCATGAACGGTCAGGGCGCAGGTACGGTCAAGCCTTTGCACGAATGACGCAGTAAATCCTGCCGGCATGTGCTGGGTAATCACAATAGGAGGACACTCGCGCGGCAAACCGGTTAACACCCGGGACAAGGCCTCGGTACCACCGGTAGAAGAACCAATCGCCACTACCCAGTCATTCCTGGTACTGCTTGCCGTTCCCGGTGTTTTTATAACGGGCACCTCCTGGCCGGGCGCCATATACTTCTTCAAACGGGCTCGGCTGGCTGCACGGATTTTCTCGGCCACTTCTTGCTGATAGGCCTCAAGTGACTGGCTAGACTGCGCATTCGGTTTGGAAACGATTTCAACTGCACCCAATTCAAGCGCCCGCAAGGAAATGGCTGAATGTTTTTGGGTTAAGGAAGAAACCATGACCACCGGCATCGGACGCAAACGCATCAGGCGCTCAAGAAAATCCAGTCCGTCCATTTTGGGCATTTCCACGTCCAGCGTAATCACATCGGGATTCAGCTGCTTGATCATGTCCCGTGCCACCAGCGGATCAGGGGCGGTTCCCACCACTTCCATATCCGGCTCGGCATTAATCACTTCAGTCATAATCCTCCGCATCAGTGCCGAATCATCAACACATAACACCCGGATCAATCCCTTTTTCAACTCAGTCATATTTCTTCTTGCTTTAAAACTAACGATTATTGCGCTTGTATACAGTTTGTCCCAACAGGGTAAACTGGTCTGTAGTAGATGCCAGGGTTTCAGAGTGGCCAATAAACAATAAGCCACCCGGCTTCATCGAACGCGCAAAGTTTGCCACCAGACGCACCTGCGTATCGTGGTCAAAATAAATCATGGTATTGCGACAGAAAATCACGTCAAACATGGCGGGCTTTGGCCATGAAAACGACATCAGGTTCAATTCGGAAAATTCTACCCTGGCGCTTAAGGCCGGTTTGACTTTGGCCTTGCCATCAAATTGATTATTGCCTTTCAGAAAATGCCTGCGCAGGCGCTCTTCGGAAATACCCGTCAATCTGTCAAGACTGTAAACACCCGCCTTGGCTCTTTTAAGCGCCTGGCTGTCTATGTCTGTGGCCACAATCCTGGGGCAAGCCGCCTGTTCACCCACGATTTCATTCAGCACCATCGCAATCGAATAGGGTTCTTCCCCGGTAGAACAGGAAGCACACCATATGGCACAATTGGTCCGGAGCTTTTCTATATGCTGCGCCAGAATTTCAAAGTGATGCGGCTCCCTGAAAAACGCGGTGTGGTTAATGGTAAAACTGTTGATAAACGCAGGCCACCCGGTGTGATCCCTGTCTTTGTCCAGCGCCATCAGAAAATCGTCAATGGTTACAAAACCGAACTCTTTACGCAAGCCCTCAAGCAATCTCTCACTTGATTTCATTTTATGCTCGCCCACGATAATACCGCTTCTATCGTGGAGCATTTTCAGGGCATGCTTATAGCTGGCATCCGTCCATGCCGATCTTGTCAGGGCATCCATCACGCCTCCTGGTTGATGTCACTTAACGTCCAGTGCTCGTGATCAATCAGTTTTTCAACATCTACTATTTGCAATAATTCGTCTTTATAAGTGGTCAGTCCAATTAAATACGGTGCAGGATTATTCACATTGGGAGGCGGTTCAATGGTGTTTTTGGCTATTAACTCTACATTTGACACGCTATCCACCACAATGCCCACAATACGGTCTGATAAACCCAGAATAATCACCACGGTTTGCGGGGTGTACTCCACTTCACTCACTTTCAGTTTGATGCGAAGGTCAATAATGGGAATAATTTGCCCACGCAGGTTGATCAACCCCTGTATATACGAAGGCATATGTGCCACGCGCGTCACGTTTACCGGCTGATATTCCCTGATTTCCTGGACTTTCAGGATATCAATGGCAAATTCCTGCCCATCGACACAAAACACCAGACAGTGATAATTCAGCTCATCTTTTTTTTCCTGACTCATGCTTAAACTCTCTCTTGTTGTAATACAGGGCTATTGAATCCCGAGCCATAAGGCACCAATCCGAGCCTGTTTTGCTCAAGAATGGCCGCCGCGTCCAGAATCAGGGCAACACTGCCATCACCCAAAATGGTGGCCCCGGAAACACCTGGCACCCGTTTGAAATGTGTTTCAAGGTTTTTAACCACGATTTGATGCTGTCCCAACAGCTGGTCAACCGCCAGCGCATACCGGCTTTTGCCAACCTGTAAAACGGCAATAATAGACTTTTCCAGGTCACGCTCGGTATTGGGAATAGAAAAAATTTCCCACAAATTAATAATGGGCAAGTGCTCGCCTCGCAATAACAGCAAGGCCTTGTTTTCCTCAAGAATACGGATCTGATCACTGCTTGGTTGCAGGCATTCAACAATATGGCTCAGGGGAAGCACAAACCGCTCTTTACCCGACTGCACGGTCATGCCATCCATAATAGCCAGCGTTAGCGGCAGTGAGATCCGGATTGTCGTGCCCTTGCCCTTTTCCGATTCGATCTGCGTCAAACCACCCAGTTCCTGGATATTACGCTTGACAACATCCATGCCTACGCCACGACCTGAGACATCAGTCACTTTTTCCGCAGTAGAAAATCCGGCTTCAAAAATAAGCATGAATGCCTGGTCATCCGTCATGTTGTGCGAGGCGGGCAGGCCTTTTTCAATGGCTTTGTTAATTAATTTTTCTCGATCCATGCCAGCGCCATCATCAATCACCTCAATAATGATCCGACCGCCCTGGTGCTGCGCGCTGATGGTGATTTTTCCCACCGGGTCCTTATCGGACGCAATGCGCTTTTCAGGCATTTCAATGCCATGGTCGAGACTGTTGCGAATCAAGTGAGTCAAGGGATCTATCATGCGCTCTATCAGGCCTTTGTCCAGCTCGGTACCACCGCCCTTGGTAATCAGTTCAATTTGCTTGCCCAGTTTGCCCGCCGTTTCCCGCACCAGCCGTGGGAACCGTCCGAAGGCATAATCCATGGGCATCATGCGCAAAGCCATGATCGCTTCCTGCAGGGTCCGCAAGGCACTGCCCATATGCTCAATATCCTGGATCAACGAGGCGTGTGCAATCGGGTCCAGTGACTGGTTGGCTTGCATCAGAATGGACTGGTTAATTACCATCTCACCCACCTGATTGACCAGTTGATCGACTTTCTGGATGGGCACACGAATCGTGCCGCTTTCTTTACTGGCGGCCGCTGTTTTGGGCAAGGCCTGTTTTACCGGTGCCGCGCTAACGGTTTTTGCCGTCAGGACGGGGGCCGAAGCGGGTGCAGGTGTCGGACCAGGCGTGGGCTCCACGACAGGCGAAGACGACAACGTCGCTGGTACTGGTGTTGGTACCGGTTCAGGGGTTACCGCTATCTGTTCCGGGACCTCTGTAGAAGGCAGTTGTGCGACAGGCTTGTCTTCTTCCACTTTAATTTGTGACTCATCAATCACAAAGCAACACACGGCAATAATGTCTTCGGGGGGCAAGGCAGAACTTAGCCAGTAATAATGCTCATTGCCTGAACTTGATTGACGGATATGGGTCCCCATAATGCCCATTTCATTATGCAAAGACAAACGGTCTTTTTCCGACACATCAAACAGGGTAACCTTAAGCAGTTTTTCACCTTCGGGAATCACTACATCCGGTGTTGTTGCCGGTTTTTCCGGCGGCGTTTCTTCCTGGGCAACGGCGGTCTCAATAGGTTGGACGGCTTGCCCTGATACACTTTGTGTAGCTGTTTTTGCTTCAGCTGGTTTTGCTTCGCTTAGTTGTTGCAACATGGCCAGCAATTCGCGTGCGCTTTCACTGCCAGGCTCCTTTTGCTCCCGATAAGCCTGCACAAGGTCCCACAACACATCTTTGGCTTTTAGAAAAACACTGATCGCCTCATGCGTCAGGGGCATTTTCCCATTACGAACCAGGTCAAGAATATTTTCCAGTTTATGCGTTGTGCTGACCAGATCATCAAAAACCCCAAAAGCAGCCGCTCCACCCTTGATGGAATGGGCACAACGAAAAATCGCATTCAGTGATTCGTGATCGGGCGATTCAGGATCCAGGGACAACAGGGTCTGTTCCATACCCTGAAGAAGTTCTTGGGCCTCGTCAAAAAACGTATCATGAAACTCACTTAAATCTGGGCTGCTCATATACCTTGTCTGTCACTGATAAAAATTGTTGTGAAGAATACTCCTGAGATCAATTTCCGTCTCGACCGCTCTGGTCGAAGGGCCTGGCTTGGCCGGGCCGGAGGTACTCCTGGAGCCGCTTTTACTCACAGACGAAACCTTGTTATCCGGGTTTGCCTTTTGCAGAGGCATTCCCTGCTTTGCGATGATTCCCTTCTTCCCGGCGTCGCCCTTCACTTCCGGATTGACGCTTTTGGCTGGGGCCGCTTTCTTTGCCGGCGCAGCTTTCTTTACCGGGGCCGCTTTCTGTGTTGAGGCCGACTTCTTCCCTGAAGCCGCTTGCCTGGTTGAAGCCGCTTGTTTGGTTGAAGGCGCTTTCTTCTCCGAAATATTACCCTTGGCTGAAACAGGCTTCTTCCCGGAAGCATTGTTCTTGTCTGAAGTTGTTTTCTTCGCTGGCACTACTGGTTTATCTGAAGCTGGCGAATTTTCAAACGCCCTGTTTACATTAACGGCAGGATTTTCAATTTCCTTGGTTTCCCGGGGCAAATTCTGATTTTTATTTTGTGACACCAGCGATGTGGTTGAAACCTGCTCTGGCGGCAATGAGGGAGCAATGGCTGCCGTGGCGGTACCCACCAGCGAACCTACAACCGTATCGGCAGTCTGCCACAGGATACTTTCCTGCCTGCTGACAGGTGAAGGCATGATCTGCTCAATATCATAACCGCTGTCACCCAGGCCCTGAACCAGCTGAACCGCCTTATCACTGGCAACCTGACCAGCCATTGCCTGGCCGGCAAGCACTGGAGCGGCAATCGCATCCTGAGCCACTGATACCGCGCCCTGTGGCCGCACAGGCTCCTGCCGGGCAAACAATTCAGGGGTATTTTCAGGCGGTGCCGCCAGGGTAGCGGAATTAATCGAAGGCGAAAGACTTTGCATGCTGCTTAAAGATGAGGTGGCAGAACCCTCCTGCTTGTCTTTTTCCTGTCTCAGCCTGGCATCCAGGTCTTCCTGCTTCAGACCAGGAGACGCATTCATTTTCTCAAGCATTTGCTCTGTTTTATGATTCAGCACCACAATGCTGATGCGCCGGTTAATGGGCGAATACGGATCATCCTTGACCAGGTTAATCGTGGAAGACAAGCCCAGTATCCTTCTTACCTTGCTTTCAGACAGGCCATTATTCACCAGCGCCTGCCGGGCAGAGTTTGCCCGATCCGCTGACAGCTCCCAATTGCTATAGGCATGTTCACCGGTAACATATTGGGTGGCATCGGTATGGCCACTAATGGATATCCCATTAGGCATGTCATTGAGCAATGGCGCCAGCTCTTTAAGGATGTAAATCATTTCCGGATTAAGCCGTGCACTGCCGGTGGCAAACATGGGCTGTTGCTGATTATCCAGAATCTGAATGCGCAAACCTTCTGGCGTCATATCCATGACCATTTGTGGCTTGAAGTTTTTCAGGGTCGGATTGTTTTCAATTTGCAAATCAACATTGCGTTTCAGGTTTTCCAGACGCTCGTTATCTTCACTCTGTTCGCTACGGCTAACCTGCGGAATCAGGGCGGTAATTTCCTGCAAGGCGCTTTTGGTGGGAATCGGAGATGGCGTACCCCCGCCAGGAATCACGTTTCTGGTGGCTGGCGTATGAGGATCGCCGGTCACGGCTGAAATAAGCGGCCGTCTGAAATAATCGGCCAGATCTTTAAGTTCGCTTTTGGGCACCAGCGACAAAATCCACATCACCAGAAAAAAAGCCATCATGGCAGTCATGAAGTCTGCATAAGCAATCTTCCATGAACCGCCCGAATGGCCCTCATCATGTGAAGCGCGTTTTTTCCGGACAACTATACGAGGTGCATTACCTGACATACTTTACGATTACTTGGCTGACTTGGACAATTGAACCTGCTCATCTAGCTCCGCGAATGAGGGACGAACCGAGGAAAACAGGACTTTACGACCAAATTCGACCGCAACAGCCGGCAAATAGCCGTGCATATAGGCCAGCAAGGTGACTTTGATGCACTCCAGGGTCTTGACGCTTTCGTTGTTACGGCGATCGATCGCATCACTCACCGGATACACAAAACCATACGCCATCAAGATACCCAGGAAGGTACCCACCATCGCCTTGGAAATCAGGTCTCCCAGAATGGCGGGGGGCTGATCAATGGCTGCGAGTGCCTTAACAACACCCAACACGGCAGCCACAATACCAAATGCCGGAAGACCATCGCCCACCGCCTTGAGCCCTTTTACCGGCACATTCATTTCGTGGCGACAGGTGTCAATTTCTTCATCCATGAGCTGCTCAAGCTCAAAAGCACTCATGTTGCTGCTAATAATCATCCGAAAATAATCACAGATGAAATTCAGCACCCTTTTATCCTCAAGCACCATGGGAAACTGGCTGAAAATATCACTTTCTTCCGGAGCTTCGATATGCGATTCAATCACATTCTTGCCCTCGCTTTTGGCTTTTCGAGTGATGACAAAAAGGCATGAAAGAATTTCCAGATACAGCGCCTTGTCATATTTGTTTTTTCTGAAAAGCCGCATCAAGCTGTTACCCAGCTGTTTGATGGAACGCATATTGTTGGCCGCCACATAGGCACCCAATGCGGCACCGCCAATCAGCAGCAGTTCAAGGGGCTGAAAAAGGGCACTAAGGTGCCCGCCCATACCAATATAGGCCCCAAAAACACAAACCAATACAATACCGTATCCAATGACGACTAACACGCTAGCCCCTTACCCGTACCCAAAGGCACCAAAACTGACCAAAATATCATTGTAGCGACAAGGAGCCGCGCCTATTGAATAGAACAGCCCGCAAAAACCGGCTTACTTCAGCATTTAGCCAGGGCTTAACCCTGCATATTATTGAGCACACCGATGGATTGCTTAAGCTCCTGTGCCTGCTGACCCAATTCAACAGAGGTCTGTGACAGGTTTTGCACCATGGCCGAATTCTGGTGCACGGCATGATCCATCTGATTGACCGCCAGATTGATTTGCTGCAGCCCACTGGATTGCTCAACCGAGGCCGTGGAAATTTCAGCCATGATATTGACCATACCTTGCACCGAATCCATGATTTCCTTCATCACACTGCCCGCCTCTTCTGCCAGACGTGAACTTTGCGTGACATCTTCCACCGAAGCATGAACCAGCGCCTTGATTTCCTTAGCGGCATCAGAACTTTTTTGCGATAAATTGCGCACCTCGGCAGCCACCACCCCAAATCCGCGTCCTGCCTCACCGGCACGCGCAGATTCCACACTGGCATTAATCGCCAGGAGATTGGTCTGAAATGCAATATCCTCAATAATCTTGACTATGCTTTCAATTTTTCTTGAGCTGTCATTCATTTCTTCCATTGAACGCACGACCTGGTTGACTTTGTCACTACCATTTTCCGCCACCCGCAATCCCTCCAGGGCAATCGAGTTGGCCGAACGTGCATTCTCGGCGTTCTGTTTAACAGTAACCGTCAATTCCTCAAGGCTGGCCGCTGTTTCCTGCAATGACGCCGCCTGATCATCCGTTTGCATGGCCAGTGTCTGGCTGTTTTTCTGCAAGGCAGTCACAATCCTGGAGTTCGCATCCGCACCAACCATGACTTCACCACTAATACCAATCAGTGCCTTGCGCATCATGTCCAGGTAGTAATACAACTCTCCCATCTCGTTTTTAGGAATGGAATGAACGTTATTGCTCAGGTTACCTGCAGAAATCTGGCGAATAATGTCAGCCGCACCGTGAATGGGTTGCCTGATATCCCTGGCCATTTTCAGAGACAGCAACACAATACCAAGAATGAACAAAGCCATGATTCCGAAGAGGGTCGGGTTACCACCGGGCAATTGGGTTTGGGTGGCAGCCAGCCACGCCGGGAACAACATGCCCGCCACAGACAACAAGGCCGCCCGCATCAGGCCAGGCGCAAATCCTTTCTGAAAAATACGGCCTGCCCCGGCAAACATCCGGCGAATCCCTACCGGCACTTTACGTCCCTGTTTAATCGTATAAGGTATTTTCTCGCCATTGTTGACCTGCCTGTACAGGGCTTCGGCTTTGGCAATGCTATCGGAATCGGCTTTAACCCTGACCGAAGCATAGCCCGTCACTTCATTACCCTGAAAGATAGGCGTCACGTTGGCCAGCACCCAGTAAAAGCCGCCATCTTTGCGACGGTTTTTAACCAGACCCGTCCAGGGTTTTCTATTTTGTACGCTTTCCCACAAATCCTGGAATGCCAGTTCAGGCATATCAGGGTGACGAATAATATTATGCGGCTTGCCTATCAACTCCTCCCGAGTGAAGCCGCTTATCTCAACAAAAGCCGGATTGCAGTAAGTAATACGTCCCTTGAGATCGGTTTTGGAGATGAGATACTGGTCTTCCTGGACCAATGTTTCAATATCGTTAACAGGCAAATTCTTACGCATGATTCAAGCAATCCATCCAGGCTGTTTAAGTCAGCCAACAATTGTTAATAATTTTCAGTGCTGTACTGTTTGTTAACGTCAACAAATAATATTTATTTAATTTTTTAGACACAAGACCGGCCACTATCCAACCGGAAAATGTCACTTTGATGCGCAGGCACATAGGACTTGATTGCCACTTGTTTGCCTGCATGACTAATAACCGTGTATTGCAGGCAATCAAGGCCTGGCAAGACAAAATCACTAAAGCTCATGAACGCTTGCCGACACCAACCAATATGGCAGAAAGGCATTTGGGCATTGGCTGCCAGGCCAGGACAACCGTTAAAATTTGCCGTAATAAGAAGTTGTCGCTTGCTTGTTAAGCATGCCAACAATCCTGGCCGGCGGCTTGCACATGACACAAACAAAGCCATTTTCGAGCTCGTGCTTATGGGTTACAAATGCAGTGTTGCATTGTGTACAAGTGGACATCTGCATTAAATCACTGTTAAAAAACCTAACCAGCATCCAGGCGCGGGTAAAACTCAACACCGGCTCATTGCTTTGCTTGTCCCAGGCACGTTTTACCTCATCATGCTCAAGGTAAAGCGTATAGGCATCAATAACAGCCTGAATCCCTTGAGTCTCTGTGTGACTGACCAGATTCAGGTAAATGCTGTAAAACAAGGTCGCATGAATATTCTGGTAAAACGACATGAACCAGTCAGTGGAATAAGGCAACATGCCCTTGGGGGGTGAGCGATGATGTATTTCATGATACAGCCGGGAAAGACGGTCACTGCTTAAATCGGTTTCCGCCTCAAGAACCTGCAAGCGCGCCCCCAGCTGTATCATCTGGCTGGCCAGCGAAATATCCATGCCATCCTTCAGGACACTTTTTTGCTTTACCTTGGCCTTCGCCTTTTCGCTCACTACAAAGCCTCCTGCATAACCCTATCTGGCTCTTGCTGGGCAAGCATCATGGAAGCATGAACCTGCTTCAGGGTACCATTCATACCATCTTTAGTTAGGGCGCTCAGCAATGCAATATCGTTTAGACGAAACCCGCAAATCAGGGAGTTTGAAGAAGCCAGTGACAACACCTGAGAGGTACTTAACTCCACCAGCAACTCGGCAACATCCTTGCCAAGCCCCAAACGATACATTCCTTTAGAGAAATCATCTCTTAACATGCGCTGCGCCAAGAGCAAATAAGACAAGTTGACTTCTCTTAACTCATTCACCAGATTGTTGTCCTGCATAAAGGGAGATTGACTAATACTCATCATTCTTGATCACTTTTAAAATTTATCTGGAAACACAAGCAAATGTTAAGGCGGCAAAACTAGCAATATTGCGACAATTTAATTGAGCATTAGACTCACACCATCGATCCACGCTTTGCCAAACAATAAATCTTCCTCACGCTTCTGAACTTTTAGCCAACAAACCTGATTACCATTAAAATTTGCCAACAAAGTTAAAATCATAAAAAAAATTTACTACATTCTTATGAATCCTGTGGTAAACCCTTAATGACAAAGCAATTAATTTATGCTTTATTAAGCGTTTACAAACCATAATTATGCCAACTCAAAACAAAAAAACAAGAATTGACTTATACAAATCAATCTGTGTAAACCCCTAACCCCCTCCCAACCAGCAAAAAAATAGTGGTTATTAATAATAATTATTCTAAAAATAAAAACACAGGATCGTTGGATACCTCGTTTTTTTTACAATTTTGTAAATGAACAAATAAATATTTGCTAATTATCAAAATATTTTTGATGCAAATGAAAATATTCAAATTAACACTTCTTAATATTTATCTGAAATATAAAGTTACAACTTTGAGCGCTAATTTGTTGTTTTAAAAATAACTTTCCTTTATTAAAACTTCTACAAGCAAAAGAATTTTTAATAAAGAATGTATGTTTTTATATTTCAGCAAGCTATAAAAGCAATAATTCTTCACCCAAATTGGCTTGATATATTGTGAATACCACAATTGCTACAAAATATTTCAATGCCATACAAAATTGCATTTATTTGATATAGATCAAAGCAAAAAAATGTAAATAAAATACTACCTAAAAGACAGTTTTTTATCAAGTTGAAAAATTCATATCAGTAACAGAATTTTGATCTGCATTTCATATGTGTATCAATTATCAAAATAGCCAAATGAGTTTTCATATAAAAAATTCCATTTAAATATAGGCACTTATACTTAGACCATAGTTCTTGACAATGAATATTAGAGTGCGTATAAATTTAATTGGAGTCGCAGTCTGTAGCACAACAAACTAAATCATTATTAGTGATCACCAGTTGTATAAGCCACACAGGAGACAAACCATGGCAAATAACAGTCCTGCTAAAAAAACATCCGCCCCCCCACCCCAAACCGAATCACGCCGCAAATTCCTCAGCACCGCTGCGGCCGGCACAGCTGCTGCGGTCGGCATGGGCTTCCCGGCAATTGTAAGCGCTCAAACACCAATCAGTTTCCGATTTCAAAGCACCTGGCCAACCGTCGACATTTTTCATGAGTACGCCCTGGATTTTGCCAAGAAAGTCAACGACATGACCGGCGGAGAGCTTAAAATAGAGGTCCTTCCCGCTGGCGCCGTTGTACCCGCCTTTGCATTATTGGATGCCGTTTCCAAGGGAACCCTTGATGGCGGCCATGGCGTACTGGGTTATAGCTACGGAAAACAAAATGCCCTTGCCCTGTTTTCTTCTGGCCCAGCCTATGGCATGGATGCCAACATGTTGCTTGCCTGGTTTAAATATGGCGGCGGCAAGGAATTGCTGGTCAAACTGTATGATTCCATCGGTGGCAATGTGGTTTCGTTCCTGAGCGGACCAATGCCAACCCAACCACTGGGTTGGTTCAAAAAACCGATTGCCCGTGCCGAAGACCTTAAAGGACTGAAATTCCGCACCAACGGCCTGGCGATTGACCTGTTCACTGCCATGGGAGCCGCCGTTAATGCACTGCCTGGTGGTGAAATTGTACCCGCCCTGGACCGTGGGCTGCTAGATGGCGCAGAGTTCAACAACGCCTCTTCCGACCGTCTGCTTGGTTTCCCAGATGTATCCAAAGTATGCATGTTGCAAAGTTTTCACCAGGCTTCCGAAACCTTTGAAATCACCTTCAACAAAGACAAATACAATGCGCTTCCGGACAAAATGAAAGCGATTATCGAAAATGCCGTTGAAGCAGCCTCAGCTGACATGTCCTGGAAAGCAATTGATCGCTACTCACAAGACTACGTCAAGCTCAAAACCGAAGATAACGTCAAATTCTACAAAACTCCCGATGCCATTTTGCAGCAGCAACTAACCACCTGGGATGACATTGTTGCCAAAAAAGGCGAGAGTAATCCCATGTTCAAGGAAATCGAAGCATCGCAACGCGCTTTTGCCGAACGTGCCCTGAATTGGGAAATGGATACCAACAATAACCGTCGCATGGCTTACAACCATTATTTTGGCAAGCCCGCCGCCCCTAAATCATAAAACCCCCTCTCGTCAATTACCGTAACACGGTTAATTAACATCGCATTTTCCCGCAGCCTCCATGCCTGTCCGGCACGAAGGCTGCTTTCACCAATCAATACTGCCTGGCGATTCTTATGCGAAAAATATTGCGCTTTATTGATAAATTCAACACCTTTATAGGGCAAACATTCAGTTGGTGCGCACTTATTCTTACCCTGTTTATTTCCTATGAAGTATTTTCCCGTTATGCCCTGCATCAACCCCATGCCTGGGCGTTTGATGTCATGAACATGCTGTATGGTGCACTTTTCATGATGGCGGGGGCCTATACCCTGGGTAAAAACGGGCACGTCCGCGGGGATGTATTGTATGGTTTTTTTCCACCACGCCTGCAAGCCAGCCTGGATCTGCTCCTGTATATCATTTTTTTCTTTCCTGGCATTATTGCCCTGGTTTGGGCAGGCTACAACTATGCCGCCGAATCCTGGATCATTAACGAACACTCAACCATTACCGCCAACGGCCCGCCAATTTACCCATTCAAGGCCATTATTCCGATTGCCGGCTTTGCCCTGCTACTACAAGGATTTGTCGAAGTTGTCAGATGCGTAGGTTGCCTGAAAAACGGTGAATGGCCTTCAAGGGATATTGATGTTGAAGAAGTTGATGTAGATAAACTGAAAGACATGGTTCATGTTTCAACGGAAGACATCAACAAAGCAGATGCCTTTACAACAGAACAAAACGGAAAAAAAACATGAAAAAAGAAGCCTGGTTCGGACTAACCATTTTATTCGGCATTATTTTAACTCTGGTTATTTTCATGCCTGCTCCCGCTGACATCACTAACGGGCACATGGGACTGCTGATGCTGGCCCTGATTGTGGTCGCCATCATGTTGGGATTTCCTACCGCATTTACCTTAATGGGCATGGGTGTTGGCTTTACCTTATATGCCTACCGCGATATGGGTACCCAACTGGCCATTGAACAAACCCTTGACCTGATGGTTTTACGCACCTACGCCGTCATGACCAACGATGTCCTGATTGCGGTACCCCTGTTCATTTTTATGGGCTATCTGGTTGAACGGGCCAACCTGATTGAAAAACTGTTCATAAGCATGCACCTGGTCATGGCCCGCATACCTGGCTCGCTGGCTGTTGCCACCATTATTACCTGCGCCGTATTTGCTACGGCAACCGGTATTGTAGGTGCCGTAGTAACACTAATGGGCCTGCTTGCTCTGCCCGCCATGCTAAAGGCGGGTTATGACGTCAAGTTGTCGGCCGGTGCCATCACCGCTGGTGGTTGCCTGGGTATCATGATTCCGCCATCGGTATTGTTAATTGTATACGGGGCAGTGGCCGGTGTATCTGTGGTCAAACTGTATGCCGCTGCTTTTTTCCCGGGGCTTATGCTGGCCGTGCTTTATGTTGTATACGTAATCATCATGGCAAAGCTCAATCCAAAGATGGCTCCCCCTCTGTCGGAAGAAGAAAGACGCATTACACTGCCCGAGTTCGCAGAAAAAATAAAAAACTCAATCACCAATAAAGCCCTACCTGGCCTGTTAACTGCCCTCAAAGGCAAGCGAAATGACGGCATAACGGCAAAATCATTGCTTTATCAACTTTTCATTACCTTATTGCCTGCCATCGTTTTCTTTGGTGCCATGGGTATTACCTATGGGATTATTACAGCCCCAGCAACCCAACAAACCTATGAGCTTCAGGAAATGGGATTCGGCTCATTTAATACATCGCTAGACAATTACAGTAGCGGTCTCGCAGAGCCACCCGGTGCCGGTGGACTGGCAGAGCCTCCTGGTGCGTTAAGTGAACCACCCGGGGCTGAACCCATGGCACAAACACCAGCGCCAGAAGCCTTAACCTCCCAAGCCGAAGCCGTTACCAAGCCAGAAAGAACCAGTGCTCCCATGATGTTCTGGGTTATTTTTCTTGCCGGCCTGCTCCTGTTAATTGTTTTTTATGTTTTTTTTACCTTTGCCCGGCTGGAAATTTTCAAAATGCTCCTGGCCTCCTTCTTTCCGCTGGCTATTCTGATTCTGGCCGTGCTGGGCAGTATTGTATTTGGTTTTGCCACGCCATCTGAAGCCGCTGCCATGGGTGCACTAGGCGGACTGCTGCTGGCAGTTGCCTATCGCCGCTTGAATATGCCCATGCTGAAAGAATCGGTTTACTTGACGGCAAAAACCAGCGCCATGGTATGCTGGCTGTTTGTAGGCTCCAGCATTTTCTCCGCAGCCTTTGCCCTGTTGGGGGGCCAGGAAATTATTAATGCCTGGGTTTTATCCATGGATTTAACACCTGTTGAATTCATGATCATGGCACAAATTGTTATTTTCCTGCTGGGCTGGCCCCTTGAGTGGACCGAAATCATTGTCATCTTCATGCCCATTTTCCTGCCTTTGCTGGCCCACTATAATATAGACCCGCTCTTTTTTGGCATTCTGGTGGCCCTAAACCTGCAAACCGCCTTCCTTTCACCTCCCGTAGCCATGTCCGCTTTCTATTTAAAAGGGGTAGCACCACCACACGTCACCCTGAACCAAATATTCCTGGGGATGCTGCCGTTTATGGGCATCCAGATACTGGCCTTGTTCTTGCTTTATGTTTTCCCGCAGATAGGTTTATGGCTTCCCGAGGTTTTATATAAATAATAAAAGCAACTCAAAATCCATTTATAAAGATAGTACCGCCTGTGGGCGGTATTATCTTTTGCGCTCACCAATCAATAAATGCAATGATTAAGCCTTGCCTGGCAAAAAACGCAATTGCCCGAAAGAATCCTGAAACCGGCTTCCCCATCACCGACATGCTTGTATAATTGCCGCACTAACAGAAAGGATACTGATGAACCAAACCATCACAGAAATCGACGATATGGAAAGCGACGCGTTATTTTGTCCGGTAACCACCACTACCTTTATAAAAAATATTAGTGATGATATTTATCCTTTACTGGAACTGGCTTCCAATGAGCCGAATGCCACTGCCAGCCCTTTGCTTAAATCCATCACTGTATTACTTTGCAGTTATTGGCAAACCTATTGTTTTAACCTTGGGCAAGAGGCTTTTTACCGCAATCTGGAGACGGCATCATCTGCCACACAATTACCCCTGTCCATCAGAAAAACCATTGCCATTGATATAAACAACAGCCAAGACGAACTGGCAGCCTGGTCACTGGCTGGCGAACAATGGCGTGACCGTGTTGCCACCTACTTCAATGACGAACAATCCCACAAAATATTCAATACTTACCCGCCAGGTACCAGACAACTGGAACATTATTTCCAACAATTAACCGGCATCGAACAAATTTCGGATTTCTGGCATTGGGAGCAGGACGAATATCCCTTCCTTCATTCTGCATGCTCAATTGAGCAAGCCCGTGAAATACATGACCAACTAATGGCATTACCGCAAGAAATAAGCAACCAGCAAGACATTAGCTATTTAAGCTATCAGGCCGTTTGCGATTATTACACCCATATCCTGGGTCTGGCCATCAAAACCCAAACTGCCATCAAAGCACTGCTCGAAGCCAATCAAACTAGCAACCAGCATGAATCTTGATTGAGGCACCCGCCCTATTGCCTAGTGGACAAGACTCACCAGGCTCTGCCAGCCGATATCAAATTGTATTTTCCTGACTCTGTTTATCATGTCCGGGAATGGCATAAGTACCCACTGCATGCGCCACCGCCTGTGCGCTTCCATCGGAGTAGATAAAGACATCGCCCATCGCAAGGGTCCGCCCCAGCTTGATCAACCGGCACTCTGCAATAAGATCCCTGTCAGGTGAGGGCTTTCTTAAAAAAGAAATATTAAGATTGGTGGTAACGGCCAAAGGTACAATTCCGATTTCACCCAGGATGGCCACATATAAAGCAACATCAGCTGCTGTCATTAACGATGGTCCCGATACCGTTCCACCTGGTCGCAAGTCCTCATGACTGACCGGCCATCTTATCCGGGAAAATTTTTCACCCACACCTTCCACAATACATTTATTCTGGGGAAAATCCTTTTTCAGGAAGGCAATGATTTCTTCTTTTGACGCCATGTCTCCATCTCCTGTTTTTATCTATTGGCATTGACTGTACCTTATATTTGATCATCAGGAAACTATTGGGCAAAAAAAACCAGGGCTAGACAAGCCCTGGCATAAATTGCGCTAACAATGATACGAATCACTGAGCCCTTAGTGTAGGCCTTGCCTTTAGCTGCGTAAATCCCGTTATTAGAAAAACATAAGATAGATCAATCTTCTGCTTTATTTAGTTCAGATTTAAGCAAATACTCAAGACGGGACAACGATTTTTTATAAAAAGTGTTAAATATTATTAACTTTATATCATTAATAGTACTAATTCAAAAATTTGGTTTATATTCAACGTTTTAAACAAAAGATCAATATTTGAGGATACTGCATAGCAATGCAAGACCTCGTCTTTCATTCATAAATCTATATTTTCATGAGACAAAGATGAATTTCATCCCCAAAGAACATAAGATTAAATACTTTAATTTAAAAATAAATGTCCCTGAAGGCTATAAATATCTGGCCATAGATAATAATGGGACCTTGTATGCTTATCTCAATGAACCAACGTGGAACAAAGCCACAACATCCTGGGTACCCAACCTGCTAACCAACCAGCTTATGGAATTCCTTGAAATAGGTGTTGTTGAATCCCCTCATATCGCACCTGAAGACAGTTTGATGAAAATTGCCTGATTGCTGTCACGCATGCCATACAAGGACACAATAAATTTGATAATTATTAATTGTCCAAGGGATTCGTTTCAGGGCGGAATGCCGCCCAACCACCATTCTTGATAATAAAAACGCGATCCTGTTCATCCAGAAACTGCTTGATATAAGTACGAAAAGTCGAACTTGTAAAATCGTCCAGCCTCACCCACCAAAAAGATTTTAAAGCCCGCTGGGCCCCCAGGCGATCCAATTCATCATACAGGGCCAAATGTTTTTCCGCATTACCACTACTCAGGTCGAACGCCAAAAAAAAGGTTACTGCCATTGATTTCTCCTTCTTCATTTATCTAAAAGAGCCTCTCAAACAGCAAAGACTTATTCATTAAAGCACGTATCTTACCCATGTAACATGACATCTTTCTTTATCTTGAAGAAAAATATCATTATGCTGAATCACGCTTCCTCAAAATCATCATTAAAATCATCCTGTCTGCCATGGTTTCTGGCACCTTGAACTTCATCACGCTTTCTCCTGACGTGATAAGCCGATAGGACTGCATGGGCAACCATATCCAGCACAGGCCTGGGGCCATCTTGAGAATCCCATACCCTGGGAGTAAGTGAACCCGCCACCGACACGCTGTCTCCATCCTGCAAGGCAAGCAACTGCGAGCAAGCCGGCTGGTTAAAGCAAATAATATTGACAAAAATAGTATCTTGCTCGGTTGCCGCACGTACCTTGGCCGTTACATAAGAACCATTTTTACCCTGACCTTGCTTGGGCTGACCGAAAATTTTTCCGGCAATCAATCCATCAATCATCTTCAGACTCCCTAATACTGAATAATTTATCGTTAGCACAAGTCACTGCGTGAACTTTAACGTGCATTTTTCCGGCATTCATCATACCTGTTTTAGTCAACTTTATTTTTCCCCTTTCGTAGTCGGCTAACACCGATTTTAAACGGACCATGGTTTTTCCTGTGTCCGTTTTTTATCTTGCTTTACCCTGCTTTATCCTTTTACCCGTCATCTTTACTTGCGGTTAAAATTTCCATATTATTTACCAATATCATTTTTCTTTCCTGAGCCATCCACCTTTTAATCTTCAGGATCATTCAGAAAGTCTGATATTTAATCGTACACCCACCTAGCCTGTCAAAGGAATTCATGATGAAAATCACACGGTATCTTGTTTTTGGTGTATTGATGCTTTCGGCATGTTCTTCCACCCCACCTCTTAATATGGCCAATCCGGCTTCAATTTTTTGCAATCAAAAAGGGGGAAAAATAATCATCAAAGAAGGGACAAATGGCCAATATGGAGTTTGCCAATTTCCAAATGGAAAAGAAATTGAAGAATGGGAATTTTACCGTCAACATTACCAAGTTACCAAAGCTCCTAAACTGTAATAGGCCAATTAACTTTCGATGTTAAGATGGCAACACAATCAATACTCATTGACCGACGATCATCAAGATAGGTCTCAATCTTAAAAAAAGGCACTTTATGTCACGCTACATTTCTTACGAAAACATGGACGGCATCACTGAAAAGCTTGCGCTAGACCAATACGACCCAATCCCACAAAATATTACTGAAATCAAAAAGCTTCTGGTGAAAAAACTGGATATTGATTCGACCGACCAAACCCCGGAATCGCCAAAAACCCCCGAAGAGCTGCTAGATGCCGCCCTGAATAACGTCAACATTGCACCCTCAACGGTCAAGCTGGTTATTAATTAAGGCAATCAGCCCCACTCTACTTGCGCGTACACATTCTGGTGTAAGTGCACTGTTAATAATGGCAATCATTTTGGATTGCCATTATTAATTTCTCTTTACAGAAAATCAGCTCACTCAACAGGCTTAAACGCCATGATGCCCTTTCAAAGCAAATCAGCCGCTTATTTTCCATATAAAAACAACAATTCATAAGCACAAAGCATAAGCTCCCTCTCGCGGCCTGAATAATTGGCCTGGCGGACAAGCCCATTAATGCTTATATATATCCAAAAAATCTTTTTTTATGACTTTCTTTTATATCAAGTGAGTAGAGAATGGCCTGAAAATTGTATAAAGTATAAGTAAATCTTTGTTTTTTTCGAATTTATATGAGTTTTTTTGATATATCACAGTTATTTTTATATAACCAATACTTATAAAAAAGGCTCGTAACAATTTTCAACCACTGGATCAATGTCTAAAACTTTTTTTAACTCATTGAATAAAAATGAAAATCAACATCGTCCAGTGGTTTTCATGATGAATATGGGTACTGCAATGATTGGCAGTACCTAAGGAGTTTAATTAATGGGCAATACAGCTGAACTGACACTTTTCTCGGCAAACCGTCTACATGACGGGATTGTTGTTTGGCTGGGAGAAAATAATGAATGGGTACAAGAGCTACAACTAGCCTCATTATTCGACAAAGAAAGCCTGGAAGCAGCCCGTAACACGGCACAGCAGGCCAGCAACCAAAATTTCGTCGTCGGCGTTCAGGAGTTACCGGCAACCCGGGAAAACAATATTCCCGTCCCCTGTGACTATAAAGAACGTATCCGTAGCAAAGGTCCTTCGGTTCGTCCTGATCTGGGCAAGCAATCCGGGGATGCCAATAATGGCAGCCCCGCTTACAGCAAGACACTGCAACCTCGTCAAGCCAATAGCAAAGCAGGTATTTACCAATATGATGACGATGAGCATGCATTCCTGAAAAACCGTGCCCGTTTTTTTGGCGAGCAGGTTCAACGCCGCTTAAGCGGAGAGCTGACCGAAGACGAATTCAAGACCTATCGCCTCATGAATGGCCTGTATTTACAGCTGCATGCCTATATGCTCAGGGTCGCTATTCCTTATGGCGCCTTAAGTGCCGAACAGTTAAAACAGCTTGCCTATATTGCCCGTACTTATGACAAAGGATACGGTCATTTTACAACGCGCCAGAACATCCAATTCAACTGGATTCGGCTAGACCAGGCCGCTGACGTCTTGTCCGCCTTGGCCGATGTAGACTTGCATGCCATCCAGACCAGCGGCAATTGCATACGCAACGTAACTACCGACCAATTTGCCGGTGCCGCATTTGATGAGGACCTGGATCCTCGCGTTTATGCGGAAATCCTGCGCCAGTGGTCTACTGACCACCCTGAGTTCACTTATTTGCCCCGCAAATTCAAGATTGCCATTACCGGTAGCGCCAACGACAGGGCAGCCATCCGCTTTCATGATATTGGCTTAAGGGTCCTGAAAAACGAAGCGGGCGAAACAGGCTTTGAAGTGCATGCAGGAGGTGGCCTGGGTCGAACACCCATTGTGGCCACCAAGGTCAGGGCATGGTTGCCGCAACAGGACCTGCTTAAATATGTTGAAGCAATCGTACGCGTATACAACGCCCTTGGCCGTCGTGACAATCTATACAAGGCACGCATCAAGATTTTGGTCCGGGAACTTAAACCGGAAAATTTCATCCGCATGATTGAGGAAGAATTTAATTCCCTGCCTGATGATCGCCCACTGGTACACAATGAATTGGTTGCACATTTCAATGCCCGATTTGTGAGCCCTGTTTTTGACACTGATAGCGGCCCGTTTCCGGTGTTTGAAGCGGCACTCAAAAACAACGCGGCCTTTGCGCGCTGGGTCAAACAAAACACTTACCAACACAAGCAAGCCGCTTATATCAGCGCAGTTATTTCCCTGAAACCGCAAGGGGGGATTCCTGGCGATCTCAGTGCCGATGAAATGGATCTGGTTGCAAAATTGGCCGAACAGTTCTCACTGAATGAAATCAGGGTCACCCATGAACAAAATCTGGTACTGCCTCATGTAAAAAAAGAACATCTTTTTGAAGTTTGGCAGGCATTAACCCAGGCTAATCTGGCTACAGACAATATAGGCCTGATCACCGACATGATTGCCTGCCCAGGCATGGATTACTGCAGCCTGGCCAACGCGCGCTCGATTCCTGTCGCCCAAGAGGTTGCCGTGATGATTCATAAAAAGAACATCGAGCATGACTTAGGCAAGCTCACGCTTAATATTTCAGGTTGCATCAATGCCTGTGCCCACCACCACATCGCGAATATCGGCATTTTGGGTGTAGATAAAAACGGCGAGGAGTTCTATCAAATCACGCTTGGCGGGTCTGCCGATGAAAATGCTGTAGTAGGCAAAATCCTGGGGTCCTCGGTTACTTTTGAAGACGTTCCTGTAGTGATTGAGGAAATCATGAACATTTATCTTCGTGAACGCACAAGCGATGAAACTTTCCTGCAGACCTATCGTCGTATTGGCGCTGCACCATTCAAGGAGGCACTCAATGCTGCTGGTAAATAAATTTGGACAATTCATCAATGATCAATGGCAATATGTGGGTGCTGAAGACCCTATC
Source organism: Advenella sp. RU8 (assembly GCF_048381675.1). Lineage (NCBI taxonomy): Bacteria > Pseudomonadati > Pseudomonadota > Betaproteobacteria > Burkholderiales > Alcaligenaceae > Advenella > Advenella sp. RU8. The sequence continues at coordinate 91,648 of NZ_JBLWIS010000002.1, read as the reverse complement.
CCCGCCAACGGCAATATTGTGATTCCACTTGCCCGATGGGCTGAAATTGAAAACCTGCCGATACAGAAAGGAATATGGTTAAATCCTGATAACCCTGTTAGCGATATTGCCGAGTTTTTACCCGCAGCAGCGCTTGTCCTGATCGATTTTCCGAAGTTCCGGGATGGCCGGGGTTTTACACAAGCTAAACTCATTCGTGAACGCTATCGTTTTGAAGGAGATATACGCGCTGGTGGGCATGTTTTACCAGACCAGTTTGCCTCAATGATTACTTGCGGCTTCAGCAGCGCAAAGGTTGCCAACACATTTCCAGAAGAGCGCTGGCTTCAAGCCGCAAAGTTCGCCGAATCACGCAAGACCTGCGCGGCACCTGGCAATTTGCTAAACAAGCTGGTTGGTGTATCCAATTAAGGCCAGTAAACTAAAAATAGAAAAATCTTCATAAGAGATATATATGAAAAAAGGACTTGTAAATTGCTTACAAGTCCTTTTCATTTTGTTTATCCAGATATCATGACCATCACCAAAAACCACCCTTCATCCTTAAAGATTGATTCCGGTTCAGTCGTGCCGCCTCCTGTTCGGCAAATGCTTCCTCTCCAGCCTCATAGGATCCTTCATATGAGCAATTACCCCACCATCCACATTCACTGACCCGACGCGAAGACGCAGGACTTGTTGAGAAACAGCCGGCAAGCAGTGCGGAAAACATAAAAACCAAAGCAATTCGATAAAAAAACCGCATAGAGATAAACCTTGCTTTATAAAATGAATCTAGTTAACCATTCTATAATAATTACGTCAGCCTAGAACTTTAAACACATTAATTTTTATTAGCCAGGGCAGTGGCCTGATTCTGGCAAAGCTGATTTTTTAGATAACAAAAAACCCGCAGAACATTTTATTCATGCGGGTTTTGTGATATTTTTGGCACCTATTTGGTGTTTTACTGGTAGGCGGTACTGGAGTCGAACCAGCGACCTCTACGATGTCAACGTAGCGCTCTAACCAACTGAGCTAACCGCCTTCAGGAAAGAATATAATTATATGCACCTATTATGATTCTGTCAACAACCCAAGCAAAAACAACAAAAAGCCAGCGAATTTATTTAGAGAATGTTGTTTTTTGGCTAGAATAGCCTACACCAACATCCATAATCCCGTATACCTCTACTTTTGAACCGCTTAGAGGGGCCTTGCCCGAGTTGGACGCACAACCGGACAAGAACCCCAAAAAACAACACGATATCAGCAACATTCTCTTCATTTAGCACCTCGTTATCCGGCTTAATTGTGGCACCCGTTATGGGCACAGAAATCAGGCAATAATTTCAAGCTTGGCAATTCCCAAAGCCAGTGTTTTTGCACCGGCATTCTGGAAAATGATTTGTGCCTGGGCATCGTTACCTTGACCGCTTAAATTAATAATCGTTCCATCACCAAACTTGGCATGACGCACGCCCTGCCCGATTCTGAATTGCTGCTGACCAACCTGCACGCCACTACTAACCGTGCGGGGCGCGCGTGGTGCCATGATTCCACTTTCAGGGCGCCCAAAGGCATCACGTTGGTGAGATGACCTTGCCCCCCAGCCGTTTTGAGCAGCACCGTAAGTAGAAACCTTGGGCGTTAGCCATTTGATACAGGTTTCAGGAATTTCATCCAGGAAACGCGAACGAATGGAATAACGCGTTTGGCCATGCAACATACGGCTTTGTGCCATACTGATATACAAGCGCTCACGGGCACGGGTAATGGCCACATACATCAGGCGGCGTTCCTCTTCAAGCCCCCCATCGGCCATTAGGCTGTTTTCATGAGGAAACAAGCCTTCTTCAACTCCCGTAATAAACACCACATCAAACTCAAGGCCTTTGGCGGCATGAATGGTCATGAGCTGGATTGCATCCTCTCCAGCCTTGGCCTGATTATCACCCGCCTCTAATGAGGCATGGGATAAAAATGCAGCCAAGGGAGAAATCGCTTCCTGGAACATGATGTCCGGATCAACCGGAGCGGAAGGCTCGACCGCCTTGCCAGCGGGCATACCCTCGTAATTTTCCTCCAGAGAAAACACGGTCGCCGCATTGACCAGTTCACTTAAGTTTTCAAGACGCTCTGCCCCCTCGCGTTCCTGTTCGTAATACTGTTTTAAACCAGAGAATTCGATAACGTGCTGCACCAATTCGGGCAAGGTAACCGTTTGTGCCACTTCAGCCATTTGCTTGATAAGTTGTACAAATGAGGCAAGATTGCTTCCCCCTTTGCCAGATACGGCACCAATGGCATGTGCCATGCTGCAGCCAATTTGACGCGATGCATCGGTCAGGTTTTCAAGGGTTCGGGCACCAATACCCCGAGTGGGAAAATTCACCACCCGCATGAAAGAGGTGTCATCACCCAAATTGGCCACGAGCCGCAAATAGGCCAGCACATGCTTGATTTCCTGACGCTCAAAAAAGCGCAGGCCACCATAAACCTTGTAAGGAATCCGGGAAGAAAACAGCGCGTGTTCAATTGTGCGGGACTGGGCGTTACTGCGGTACAAAATGGCAATGTCACTTCTTGCCCGTCCTTCATTAAGCAGGGCCTTGATTTCCTCCACCAGCCATTGCGACTCTTGCAAATCAGTGGGCTGCTCTATGATACGCAAAGGCTCACCGGCACCGCGATCAGTCCAGAGATTTTTACCCATGCGGTCATTGTTATGCTCTATAAGCGCATTGGCCGCATCCAGAATATTACCAAAAGAACGGTAATTTTGTTCAAGCCGGATAATATTGCCTTTGGCATAATCACGCTCGAAAGCAGCCATATTGCCTACATTGGCCCCACGGAACGCATAAATGGACTGGTCATCATCACCCACGGCAAACAATGAAGCCTCTTGACCGGCAAGCAGGCACAACCATTTGTACTGCAAATCATTGGTATCCTGAAACTCGTCAACCAGGATATGCCGGAAACGACGCTGGTAATGCTCTCGCACCAGGGCATTCCTGGCTAATAATTCATAGGCACGCAACAGCAGTTCAGCAAAATCAACCACACCTTCACGTTGGCATTGTTCCTGGTATAGCTGGTAAATATCTACCATCCGCTGGCGATGCGCATCCCAGATTTCCATGTTTTCAGGACGCTCACCCTTGTCCTTGGCCGCATTGATGAAACGCTGCACGTCTTTGGCAGGAAACTTTTCATCATCGATATTGGCGGTTTTTAGCAGGCGTTTGATGGCCGACAACTGGTCTGCCGTATCAAGGATTTGAAACCCCTGGGGCAAGCCGGCGTCGCGGTAATGGGCACGCAGCAAGCGGTTGCACAGGCCGTGAAAAGTACCTATCCACATGCCACGGGCATCAATTGGCAGCATACCCGTTAAACGGCCCAGCATTTCCTTGGCGGCTTTATTGGTAAAAGTAACCGCCAGCAAGCCATAAGGTGAAACCTGGCCCGTTTGTATGAGCCAGGCCATGCGGGTAGTAAGAACCTTGGTTTTGCCACTTCCGGCGCCTGCCAGAACCAGCGCGTACTGCGCAGAAGAAGTAACCGCAGTACGCTGTTCGGGGTTGAGCTGATCGATCATGCCGCGTAACGTCGCAGGCGCAATGCAAATTGCTCAAGTCCCTGGATGCCACTTTGTTGGGCCTGCTGGCACCAAGCCTGCAAATCCTGTAACAGCTGTTCGCTGCTAGCCGTAGAACTTGCCCAGACACGGGTAAGCTCATCACGCATATTGACCAGGGTTGCCAACACTTTGTTTTGCGACAATGCCTGCTCAAGCTCTTCTTTTTCAGTTGGCTTCAGTGACTGTTCTGCCTGGGTAATACGATCAGCCACCGTTTTCAATAATGCAGCCTGCTGGATGCTGAAGCTGTCCTTGACGCTTTTGAGGCGATCGATTTCTGCTTGCGCCGCCTGCTTGAGCAAATCGGCATAACGGGTCATGATTTCATAACGATGGGTAATTACACCTTGCAGGGTTTTTTCAGTCACCTGGCCGGAATTATGTTCCAGTTTTAATTTGGGTGCGACTTTACGCACTTTAGCCAAACCAACATAACCCATTAGCTTTATGTACAGCCAGCCAATATCAAACTCGTACCACTTACTGGAAAACTTGGCTGATGTGCCATAAGCATGGTGGTTATTGTGCAATTCTTCGCCACCGATAATAATGCCAATCGGGAACAGGTTTGTACTGCTGTCCGGGCTGGAAAAATTACGGTAACCAATATAATGACCCAAACCGTTCACCACACCCGCGGCCCAAAACGGGATCCAGGCCATTTGAATTGCCCAAACCGTAAGGCCGGCGGCACCAAACAGCAACACGTCGACCACCAAGGTCAAAATAATTCCCAAACCGGAATGACGGGTGTAAACGTTACGCTCCAGCCAGTCATCGGGGGTTCCGTGACCATAGCGCTTAAGCGTTTCCTCGTTGGCGGACTCTTCGCGATACAGCTCTGCCCCTTTCCACATGACCTTTTCTATGCCATACACAATCGGTGAGTGCGGATCACCTTCTTTTTCACATTTTGCATGGTGTTTACGGTGAATGGCAACCCATTCCTTGGTAACCATGCCCGTAGTAAGCCACAGCCATAAACGAAAAAAATGGGATACAACAGGGTGCAAATCCAAACCGCGGTGAGTCTGGCTGCGATGCAGGAAAATAGTTACTGCAACAATGGTGATATGCGTAAGAACCAGTGTTACGAGAATAAGTTGCCACCAGGACAATTGCAACAAACCACCAGCCAGAAAATTAAGAATGCTATCCATAAACCTTATCAGGTCTCCTAAAAACGTTTGTTTCTGTACTCAGGATTGGAATGACAGCAGAAGAAAAAGTTCTGTTCCAGCCCTGCTTACTTGCTTCAACAGATTACCATCTTGCTGAAAACATTATAAATCTAATAAATCTATCAAAAGCATTAAATAACTTAATAACAGATTGATTTGATTAAAGAATCATTATTACATGTTTATATATGCAACGCAAAATAAATGGCGGCTTCTTCACTTGGAAAATGAAGTAGCGGCCATTTTGACTTGTTTACGACGACAGTTGTTCTTTTACAGACTTGTCTTCACTTGCGCCGGAGTCTTCCGATACATCAGTTTCAATGACGGAAACCGCATTGTTTGCCGCAACCTCTTCAGACGCAGCCACTTCTGCAGTCTTTGGCGCTTCATCAGCCACCTCTTTTTTTGCCGCTACTTCGTCCTTTTTACGGCGCTCAAGCACTGCAGCAAAAAAACCGTCCGTCCCATGCACATCAGGACGCAGGTGGAGATATTCATTTTCCATGACTAGATTAGGACAACGGTCGCCCAAGACCTGGTTAACATGCAGCAACGTAAAGTCGGGGTGGTTTTGCAGGAAACGCTCAATCTGCTGCTCATTTTCCTCGGGAAGCACGCTGCAGGTTGAATAGACTAAACGCCCGCCTGGCGCCACACAACGCGAGGCGCTGGCTAAAATACTGGCCTGCAAGGCTGTCAACTCAGCCACATCTTTAGGCATTTGACGCCATTTAAGGTCAGGATTGCGGCGCAAAGTACCCATTCCAGTACAAGGCGCATCAACCAGAACCCTGTTCGCCTTGCCAGCCAGACGCTTTACACGGGCATCATTTTCATTGGCAATAACCACAGGCGTCACGTTGGACAAACCACTGCGGGCAACGCGTGGCTTGGCTTTTGCCAGACGGGCTGCAGATACATCAAAAGCATAAAGACGGCCAGTTGAGCGCATCAAGGCACCCAACAGCAGGGTTTTACCTCCCGCCCCGGCACAAAAATCAATAACCATCTCACCGCGCCGTGGGCTGACCAGCATACCCAATATCTGGCTGCCTTCGTCCTGCACTTCAAGTGAGCCGTTTTCAAACAGGGGCCAACGGTTAATAGCCGGCTTGCCCTTCAGGCGTATGCCCCACGGGGAATACGGTGTAGGCTGCGGCTCGAACGGTTCTGCGGGTGAATCCTTGAAAGCGGCCAGCACGGTGTCGCGATCGGTTTTGAAACTGTTGACACGCAAATCAAGTGGCGCTTTTTCGTTAAGAGCGGCAATCAGGGACTCTGCATTGTCAAGCTTGCTGAAATATTCATACAACCAATCCGGCAGGCTTCCGCGAACGGCAGGTGACAAGGCATTCAGATCGATGGTTTGCAAATGCTCAAGCCAGGCATTTTCATCATCGGTAAGAACGGCACGGATTGTATCGTGCCCCAGGGTTGATGACAGCCCAAGGATAGCCAAACGCTGCAACGATGAACCCACCCCGCTTTCTGCAAACTGCCGGTAACGGCGCAGGTTCCGAAGAATATCGAAGACCGCCTCGGCTACTTCAGCCCGATCACGGCTACCCAACTCTTTATTTTGTCGAAACCAGGTAGACAAAACAGAGTCCGCCGGATATTTCCATTTTTGGATTTCGGCAAAAACACTTTTAACCTGTTCTATGCGGATGGCATAAACCGGTGTTTTAACTAGCGGTTTTTCAAACCCTTTTTTTCTGCCAGCAGAAACCTTCCGGTTGCGTGAGGTGGCGCTTGAACTCATTTTAATTATCCTTTTTCTGAAAACATGAACAGTGAAGGCACTTCACGTTTATAAACAACCTTGCCATTATCGCCCAGTTCTATAATATCTTCTGCCAAATAACCGACTACCGCAGGAAACATTATGTGTTCCATGCCAAGCACCCGTTGCGCCAGATCGTCTGCCGTATCGGTTTTACGCACAGGCACGGCCGACTGCGCAATAATGGGACCATGATCCAGCACGGGCGTCACAAAGTGAATGGTGCAGCCATGCAACAGCACACCTGCATCCAGCGCTTGCTGGTGCGTGTCCAGGCCAGGGAAAGATGGCAGCAGGGAAGGATGAATATTAATCAACCGACCATGATAATGGCGCACGAATTTTTCGGTAAGAATGCGCATAAAACCGGCCAGCAATACATAATCTGGCTGATGGGTATCAATAATTTCCTGCAGGGCTTGATCGAATGATTCGCGCGAATCATAATCCTTGTTCAGGATTTCGTGTACATTAATACCCTGCTCTTTGGCCCACTCAAGGCCCTTGCTGTTCCTTGAGTGGGAAATAACAGCCGCGACATGGATATCAGGCCGGTTTTTGGCCATATTGACAATAGCCTGCATATTCGAACCCCGGCCCGAAATCAGCAGAACAAAACGTTTGGGTGATTGATTTACAACAGTCACAGCATAACTTCCTTCTTAATGAAGCGTAAAATTGTAAACTGTTATTCGTGAAAAATACTATTAATCTTTATCGTAATGCTTTCCCTGCTTCCCAACAACGGGCTAGCGCATTAACTATTGGCAACTTCGATGGTGTCCATCTGGGGCACCAGCAGCTGCTTGAGCGCGTCGTCAAGGTAGCCAGCCAAAAAAACCTGGCTCCTTCAGTCATGACATTTTTGCCACACCCCAGGGAATATTTTGCCTTACGCGAACAACGTCCCGAACTGGTTCCCACACGGATTTCATCCCTGCGCGATAAGGTCACGGCCCTGGCCAATGCCGGCATAGAACAGGTTTTTCTGAATCGCTTCAATAATAAATTCGCCTCCCTGAGTGCCGAACAATTCATTGAGGACATTCTGGTCCGCCGCCTGAACACCAAATGGCTGTATGTGGGTGTTGACTTCCGTTTTGGCAACAAACGCAGTGGTAACATTGCGCTTTTGCGTGATGCTTCCTCCCACTTCGGCTTTGAAGTTGAAACGCTAGAAGATGTCCTGGATGCACAAAACCAGCGCTATTCAAGCACCGAGTTGCGTAATGCCCTGGCCTTTGGCGACCTTGACCGGGCAAAAAGCTATTTGGGGCGGCCTTATGAAATCAGCGGCCATGTAATTCACGGCAAAAAACTGGGCCGCACCATCGGTTACCCAACCCTGAATATCCGCGCCATGCCACGCTGTGCCTTGCGTTCAGGTATTTATGTCGTTTCAGTCAAGGGTCTTGACGGGCAAATACTGCCCGGGATTGCCAGCCTGGGCGTACGGCCTACGGTCGAATCCGATGGCAAAGTATTGCTTGAAGTGCACATTCTGGATAAAACCGTATCTGCATACGGTAAACTTATTACTGTCGCATTCCTGCACCATGTGCGGGATGAAGAAAAATTTCCCAATTTACCCACAATGATCGATGCCATCCGCAACGATGAACGCATCGCTCGTAACTATTTTGCTGTCCATGGACTATAAAAACACTTTAAATTTGCCCGAAACACTTTTCCCTATGCGTGGGAACTTGCCTAAACGCGAACCTGAATGGGTTAAACAATGGGAAGAAAATAAAGTTTACGAAGCCATTCGCAAGGCCAGCAAAGGCCGTCCAACATTTATCCTGCATGATGGCCCCCCGTATGCAAACGGCGACATCCATATTGGCCACGCGGTGAACAAAATACTCAAGGACATCATTCTAAAAAGCCGCAACATGGCCGGCTTTGATGCGCCTTACGTACCTGGCTGGGACTGTCATGGCATGCCCATCGAAATCCAGATCGAGAAAAAATTCGGCAAACATCTGCCCGTGTCTGAAGTGCAGGCCAAAGCCCGCGCCTATGCTTATGAACAAATAGAACGCCAGCGCAAAGACTTCAAGCGTCTGGGCGTATTGGGTGAATGGGACAACCCCTACCTGACCATGAATTTTGCCAACGAGGCCAATGAAATCCGCGCCTTGGCCGACATTCTGGACAAAGGTTATATTTTCCGTGGGCTCAAGCCGGTCAACTGGTGTTTTGACTGTGGATCCGCCCTGGCCGAAGCAGAGGTAGAGTACCAGGACCGCAAAGACCCCGCCATTGATGTCGCTTTCCCGTTTGCCGAAAAAGACAAACTGGCCAAAGCCTTCAAACTGGACAGCATTGACGATGGTGCCGTGGTCATCTGGACCACCACCCCCTGGACCATCCCGTCCAACATGGCGCTTAACATCCACCCTGAACTTGAATACTCGCTGGTACGCGTGACGCCCTCCCTGCCCACCGGGCCCTTGTTGCTGCTTGCCACAGACCGGGTAAAAGCCTGTCTTGAAGCCTGGGAACTGGAAGGCTCCATTGAAGCCAGCTGCATGGGTGCGGCGCTTGATCACATCGCCTTCCACCACCCCCTGTACCAGACAGATGCCGGTTATGACCGCCTGTCTCCCGTTTATCTGGGCGATTATGTCACCGTTGATGCAGGTACCGGCATTGTGCACTCGGCTCCCGCTTACGGTATTGACGACTTCAATTCATGCAAAAGCAATGGCGTCAAGGACGATGACATCATCAGCCCCGTGATGGCAGATGGCAAATATGCCAGCACCTTGCCATTGTTTGGTGGTTTGTCCATTTGGGATGCCAATCCCAAAATCGTTGAAACCATGAAAGAGGCCGGCACCCTCATCAAGGTAGAATCCCTGAAACACAGCTATATGCATTGCTGGCGCCACAAAACCCCGGTTATTTACCGCGCCACCAGCCAATGGTTTGCCGGCATGGACCGCCAGCCCAACGACGGCTCGGCCACCCTGCGTGAGAAAGCCCTGGCCGGCGTTGATGCCACCAGTTTTTATCCAGCCTGGGGTCGTGCCCGCCTGCATGCCATGATTGCCAACCGCCCCGACTGGACCTTGTCGCGCCAGCGTCAATGGGGTGTTCCCATGGCTTTCTTCGTACACAAGGAAACCGGAGAACTCCATCCACGTAGCGTTGAATTGCTGGAACTGGTTGCCCAACGGGTTGAAAAAGAAGGCATTGAAGCCTGGCAATCCCTGGATCCTAAAGAGCTGCTGGGTGAAGAAGCCGACCAATACGAAAAAAACCGTGACACCCTTGATGTCTGGTTCGATTCAGGCACCACGCATTTTACCGTCATAGGCGGCAAAGATCACGTTTGCAATGGTTCTCATGCAGACACCCTGCACTGGCCCGCAGACCTGTATCTAGAAGGATCAGACCAACACCGCGGCTGGTTCCACTCTTCCCTGCTCACCTCTTCCATGATGTTTGGCCAGCCACCCTACAAAGGCTTGCTAACCCATGGTTTTGTGGTTGATGGCCAAGGACGGAAAATGAGTAAATCCGTCGGTAACGTGATTGCTCCCCAAAAAGTCTCCGACTCTCTGGGCGCTGAAATCATCCGCTTGTGGACGGCCGCCACCGACTACTCCGGTGAACTGTCCATTTCCGACCAGATTCTCAAACGCGTGGTTGAAAGCTATCGCCGTATTCGCAACACGCTGTGCTTCCTGCTGGGCAACCTGAATGACTTTGACGCCTCCAAAGACCAGGTCAGCCTTGAGCAAATGTTTGAAGTAGACCGCTACGCGCTGGCGTTTACCAAGTCCATGCAAGACGAGGTACTGGCCAATTATGAAGAGCTGAACTTTCACCCCGCCGTGGCAAGACTGCAAATTTTCTGCTCGGAAGACCTGGGTGCGTTCTACCTGGATACCCTGAAAGACCGTTTATACACCAGTGGCAAAGACAGCCTGGCACGCCGCTCAGCACAAACCGCCCTGCTGCATATCACTTTCAGCCTGCTTAAATTGCTGGCGCCTATCCTGTCATTCACGGCTGAAGAAGCCTGGGCAGTCCTGCGAGAATCCACCCTGAAAAACACCGAACTGGCCAATGGCATTACCATTTTCACCGAGGTTTACCACGACATTCCAGTTCCCCAGGATAGCGATTCATTAAGTAGCAAATGGTCGCGCCTGCTGGAAATCAGGGCAGAGCTGAATAAACAGCTTGAAGACTTGCGCAGTGCCGGCCAGATTGGCTCAGCCTTGCAGGCAGAGGTAGATATTTACGCCAGCGAACAGGATCTGGCCTGGCTGCAAAGCCTGAAAGATGACTTGCGCTTCATTTTCATTGTATCCAGGGCAACCGTGCATGCAACGAGCGGAGACCTCCGTTTTGAAATTGCACCCTCCGGACATGAAAAATGTGAGCGTTGCTGGCATTATCGTGAAGATGTAGGCAGCCACCCCGAGCACCCCGGCATTTGCTCACGCTGCGTTGACAACCTGCATGGCGATGGCGAGGCCCGTGAATATGCCTGATCAGCATAACAACAGGCAGCCCATTGCCTATGGCATATGGATTGCCTGTGCCCTTTTCCTGATTGCCCTAGACCAGGCCAGCAAGCTGTATTTTGAATACAATTTTGAGTATCTCGAAAGGCTGAATATCCTGCCTTTCTTTGATTTCATCCTGGTTTACAATCAGGGCGCTGCCTTTAGCCTGTTTGCCGATGGCAATGGCTGGCAACGCTGGTTTTTTCTGGTTCTTGGATTGGGCGCTACCGGCTTCATCCTGTACTTGCTAAAAAAACACAAGGCACAAACGTTTTTTTGTTTTTCCCTGACACTTATCATGGCGGGTGCCCTGGGTAATGTGATCGATCGCATGGCTTATGGCCATGTGATTGATTTTCTTTTATTTTACTGGGGTAACGCCTATTTTCCCGCCTTCAATGTCGCGGACATTTGTATTACCATGGGGGCTATATTTCTCATTCTCGATGAGATCTTTCGTATTCGTCGTACCAAACAAGAGCAAGCATGAATCCAGACCTTTCCGGCAAACGCATCGTATTAGGCATTACAGGTGGCATTGCCTGCTACAAAGCAGCAGAGCTTACCCGTCGGCTCATGGATCACGGTGCCAGCATTACCGTAGTCATGACTGATGCGGCTACGCAATTTGTAACGCCCACCACGTTTCAGGCCCTGTCTGGAAACCCGGTCTATACAGAAACGCTGGATGCACGCATGGCCAACAGCATGGCGCACATCAACCTAAGCCGCCAGGCTGATGCCATCATTATTGTGCCAGCCACTGCCGACTTCATTGCCAAACTCAGCCATGGACTGGCTGATGACCTGCTTTCCACCCTGTGCCTGGCCAAAGGTGCCTGTCCCCTGATTGTTGTACCGGCCATGAACCGGGAAATGTGGGCACACCCGGCCACCCAGCGTAATATACAGCAGCTGGTACATGACAACACCACCATCTGGGGCCCGGGTTCCGGCTCCCAGGCCTGCGGCGAAACCGGCAGCGGGCGTATGCTTGAACCCCATGAGATTGTGAATGAAACCATTGCGTTTTTTCAGGAAAAACTGCTAATCGGCAAACGGGTGTTAATTACCGCCGGCCCTACTGCTGAACCGATTGATCCGATTCGGATGATTACTAACCGCTCATCCGGCAAAATGGGCTATGCCATTGCCCGGGCAGCGCGTGAAGCCGGCGCCGAAGTGATCCTGGTGTCCGGACCAACCGCCCTTGAGGCGCCCTATGATGTGCAACGTATTAGCGTTACCACTGCCCGACAAATGCACGAACAGGTCATGCAACATGCCCATGAGGCCGACATTTTCATATCGGTAGCGGCCGTTGCCGACTGGCATGTCAGCAATTTTCAGGAAAATAAAATCAAGAAAACCGAAAATAGCGGCCTTGATCTGAAATTTGCACCCAACCCGGATATTCTTGCCTCGGTTGCCGCACTTGAAAATGGCCCCTGGTGTGTGGGTTTTGCCGCCGAAACAGAAAACCTGCTAGCGTATGCGGAAAGCAAACGTCAACGTAAAAACATTCCTTTACTGGTAGGCAATCTGGCACAGGATGTCATGGATGCCGATTCCACCACGATGGTTCTTTTTGAGGAAAATGGTCATCAGCAACTGCCCACGCTTCCCAAATTGGCCGCGTCACGCCAATTGATTAAACATATTGCCCTGAAACTGCCGGCCTAAGCGCCTTGTTTCAGGGTCAACCGGTATATATTTCATGGACCAGCTGCTTAACCAGATCATTACTTTCATCCAGGACAACCAAGTATGGGCAGGCCCGATTATTGCATTGCTTGCCTTTGGCGAATCTATGCTGATTATTGGCCTGGCTATTCCGGCAACGGCCATTTTGCTGGCAGCCGGTACCCTAATCGGCTCAGGGGTGCTCTCGCCCTGGCCCATCATTCTCTGGGGCATCATAGGCGCCATTTTAGGGGATGCCCTTTCCTACTGGATCGGGCGATGGTTTGGGATGGATATCACACGTAAGTGGCCCCTGAACCAGCACCGGAAAATGATTGCACGCACCAGGCTGTTCTTTTACAAGTATGGTGTGTTGTCGGTTTTTCTGGGCCGCTTCATGGGCCCCATACGATCAACCATTCCAGCTGTTGCTGGCATCATGAACATGTCGCACATCCGGTTTCAAATTGCTAATGTGACTTCTGCCATTATCTGGATGCCAATCATGCTCATGCCCGGGTATCTGGGTGCAAAAGGTGCTGGTGCCATTTCCGACTCCCACGGTGCTGCTGGCGGAAGCACCCTATTAATTGGTACCATATTGTCAGTGGTTGCCGGCGTGTGGCTGGTCTATTCACTTATGAAAAAACCACCTGAAAACAAAAAAGAAAAACAAAAAAAGGAATAAATCCGCAAGCCATCATTAACAAGATAAAGGATGTATCATGCTAAAAAGCTACGAGAGCCCCAAAAATGGGGACTATGCTGCTTATATTGATGAGCTGTTAAAGCAATCATCCTTGTCTTCTCCCGTGCAAAACAAAGATGATGACGTTTTCCAGGACCCTACTGATGACTTTGCCAGTCATGAAGCTTTCCCCTCTGAAGTAACCGCAAAGCCAAGCTCTTACACCTTGCCTCCCCAGGAAAAACCAGCAGAAACCAGTAAACCCTCGGCCAGTAATGCCCCTACCTTGAACAAAAACATCAAAAGACTTGTCTTCCTGATTTTTCTGATCATTTTTCTAGGCTCCATTCTTACCGAGTCTGATGGGCACGGGGCGATTGTATTGTTTATAATAGTTGCCATTGCCCTGTTCCGGTTCCTTGCGTCAATTTCCACTTCCACCAATTCAAATAGGAAAAAATGAAAATAGACCTGAAGATTCTCGATGAACGTATGCGCTCACAATTACCGGCTTACGCCACAGGCGGTTCTGCCGGACTTGACCTGCGTGCATGCATTGATGAAGCCATCACACTAAAACCAGGCCAGACCACCTTGATTCCCACTGGTTTATCCATCCATATCAATAACCCAAACTACGCAGCCGTTATTCTGCCTCGCTCCGGGCTTGGCCATAAACATGGCATCGTGCTTGGCAATCTGGTTGGGCTTATTGACTCCGACTATCAGGGACAGCTCATGGTCTCTACCTGGAATCGTGGCCAAGCCGATTTTGTTATTTCCCCCATGGAACGTATTGCCCAACTGGTCATCGTTCCCGTACAGCAAGTAGAATTCAATATTGTCGATGAATTCGAAAACAGTGATCGCGGTGCCGATGGCTTTGGCAGCACCGGTCGCCATTGATTTTTTATAAGGACACAACAATGACACTGACTCGCAGAATGATCTTGAAAAGCGCTGGCGCCCTGCTGGCTTCAACCGGCATCCTGGGCTCTTCAATGGCAGTGGCACAGGATACAACGGCATCCTGGCCCGAAAAACCCATTAACTTTGTTGTTCCTTATGCTGCCGGTGGCCCACTTGATACCATTGCCCGTCTTCTGGGAGAAAAGGTACAAGAAGAACTCAAGCAAACTGTCATTGTTGAAAACAAAGCAGGTGCCGGTGGCAATATTGGTGCGGCTTCGGTCGCCAAGGCCAAGCCCGATGGCTATACCCTGGTCATGGGTGCCGTTGCGATCCAGGCGATTAACCCCTGGTTATACAAAAACATCACGTTTGATCCCATCAAAGATTTCGAACCGGTCATCATGGTCTCTTCTGTTCCTAATGTGTTAATCGTGAACAAAGACTTTGCCCAAACCAACAATATCAATAGCCTGCAAGATCTGATTGAATATGCCAAAAAAAATGTCGGCAAACTTAATTATGCATCGGGTGGCAGCGGTAGTGCAGGTCATCTGGCCGGTGAACTGATGAAAGCACGTACTGGCATTGATGCGGTACACGTTCCTTATGGTGGCGCCAACCCGGCCAAGCTTTCTTTATTGTCCAACCAGACCCAGTTCATGTTTGATAACCTGGCCTCTTCATTGCCCCTTATCAATGAAGGACAGGTTAAAGCGCTGGCCGTTACCACCACAGACGCCTCGCCCTTTTTGCCAGATACCCCCACCATGGAAGCGGCTGGCATCAAGGACTTTGATATTGGCACATGGTTTGGCGTATTTGCCACCGGTGGCACGCCTGAACCCATTATCAACAAGCTGAATAAAGCTTACGGCAACGCCATGAATGATCCTGCCATACAAAAGCAGCTAAAAACCATGGGGTCCGATACCAAACCGGGTACCGCACAAGAATTTGCCGATTTCGTCAAATCCGAACATGAGAAATACAAGGAAATTGTAGAAATCTCGGGCGCAACCATTAACTAAAAGCCCAAATCAATAAAAAACCTCTGTTTTCGCCTTTGCAACTTGCCCAAAAAAAGGATTTTTTTCCAAATTCCGGTAAGTTTCAGTAGCTTGACAAAGGTTTTTATTGCCGGAAACAAGCGACTATATCAATAATCGCACGTACAACCGGCGCTTATTGTTCACCGGCATAAACAAATTTACCATCTTTGATGGTACCCATCACAGCGGCACGGTTGTCAAACCCCTGGTGATCGGTGGGCGTAATATTCAGCACGCCATTGGGAACAATCAGGTCTTTTGTATTTTCAATTTCATCACGCAAGGCGTTACGAAACTCGATTGTTCCCGGCTTGATACCCTTTTTAATCACGCGTGAGACTGCCTTATCAGCCACAATCCAGGCTCCCCATGCATCACCGGCAAACTGGGTTGCAGTATTAGGGCCATATTTGGCTTCATAGCGTTCGGTAAAATCCATGGCTACGGGCTTAACAGGATTATTGTCTGGCAAGCCTCGTGCAACCACACCCGGTCCGGTTGGAAACAGTGTTCCCTCAACCGACTTGCCACCTACCTGCAGGAATTCCAGCGTACCAATACCGTGGGTTTGATAAATCGGATTCTTGTAACCACGCTCTTTCAGCGTTTTTTCAGGCAATACGGCTGGTGTACCGGCACCGGCCACCAAAATGGCATCCGGATTGGCTGAGATCAGCTTCAAGGCCTGACCAACCACTGATGAGTCTGTACGCTGAAAGGATTCACGCGCAACGACTTCAAGCCTACCGTCAAGCCGTGACGTAAACTCTTTCCACCAGTTTTCACCATAAGAATCGGCAAAACCGATAAAACCAACGGTTTTGTGGCCTCGCTTGACCATTTCATCAATCAGGACATCGGCCATCAGGCCATCATTCTGGGGCATTTTGTAAACCCAGCGACGACCAGGATCATTTGCCGGCTCAACAATCGAACTGGAGGCTGCCAGGGCGATGAGCGGTGTTTGGGTTTCTTTCAATACATCCAGCAAAGCCAGGGTGGCCGCGGTCGTATTGGGGCCAATGATAAGATCAACCTTGTCTTCAGCGGTAAGCTTGCGAACATTACGCACCGCCTTGCTAACATCCGTACCATCATCAAGAATAATATATTTGGCCTTTTCCCCGCCCAGTGTCTTTGGCCATAAAGTCATGGCGTTTTGAGACTGTATGCCAATGGCGGCAGCAGGACCGGTAGCCGAGACATTGACGCCGACCACCACTTCAGCCTGGCTGGCAGAGGTAAAGGCAAATGTAGCCATTATTCCAGAGAACAAAATTTTCTTCTTCATTACAAAGATTATCCTAAGTTTTACAAATTGCTGGTTTAAGGGGCTACTAAGCCCCTTGCTTATGATTGGCGACAAGCACGGGTTTGCACCAAAGCCTGTGCCGCATTGTCGGCCGCCATCACGCCAGGATTTATTTTTTTGGCCATCTCATTGGCCAGCAAACGAATTGCCTGTTGCTGCCCATCAACCACCGAAACGGCATCATTCTGGCTAACCGGAACACTGATTCGCGTTTGGCAAATCCATGAGGCAATGGTGCGTGAGGGCGACTTAAGCGTCCATACTACATCAAGAATTGCGCTGTTACCCGGCAACAAGTCAAACTGCTGCACATTGGTTTGTACCGTCCAGACCGGCAAAGAGCCAGTAACTACAGGCAAGTTCTGCACATTAATGGCGCCCAGCTGACCTGCCAGATAAAATGACAGCGACTGAGCGATTTCATCAGAAAGGGAACTGGCCCAACGTGAGGCATTCAGGGCATAAATAACCTGTGGTTCGGCCGGATTGCGTACCATCAACTGTGGCCTGTCGACTGATTCGGGAATTTGCGGAGATGCAATTTGCAACCCGATTGCGGCATTACCCATCACGGTGGCTGACTGCGTTTGCGGCTGCAGCGAATAATATTTGACTGGCGGAGCCGAAGCACAACCAGCAATTAAAGCGAAAACGGCTCCGCCCCCCAAGAAAAAGGCAATTCTTTTCAAAATAACGAGATGTTGTTGCATAATTTTTATGATGACCTATTCCATAAACGGTATTTGATCTTTCTGCCGGCCCCTGATCACGGAAGAAGGCTCTGCTTGCAGGAAATCGCTGATTGCACGAAACGACCGCATGGTACGTGTCAGTTCCCTTAGGGTAGTGTGAATTTCAGACATTAAAGGACCATTTTGCTGAATGGTGTCATCCATACTGCTCACCAATTTATCTGCCCCGTTCAGCGAACGGCTTGCCTGGCGCAGGGTTTTATTCACTTCAGGCATGGTCTTGGTATCCAGATTCTCTACCAGCTTGGCCACCCCTTGCAAGGCGCTATCCAGCGATTGACCAATTGAGTCCAGTGGAAGGTCCTTGAGTTTGCGGATAAGCTGCGTCAGGTTATCCTGGATTTGATCAAAACTACCACCAACCGTAGGAATGATAAACGGATCTTGCGACAGGTCCGGCTCGGGCAAAGGCGCTTCATTTGGAAAGTAATCAAGCGCCACATACAATTGGCCAGTCAAAATATTGGCATACCGCAATTGCCCCCTTAAGCCGCTGGAAAAAAATCCTTTTATTTCTTCAAGTCCAATCTCTTTGACACTGCCACCTGACGATCCTTTGCTGTTTAACACCACACCCATTCGGTTTTCATAAACAATGGCGTCCACCACTGCAAAACTTTCCTTGGTTTTCGGATCATACTCAAGACTAACGGCACGCACCTCACCCAGATTAATGCCTTTGAAGTCAAGTGGAGCTCCTGCCTGCAGTCCCCGAACCGAATTACTGAATTTCATGCGCACCGGATAGGCTTGGCCATGCGGATCAGACATGGCACGTTCCTCGGTAGTGGCCAGCAAAAAAACAGAGTTTGCCTCGGCCAATCTGGTTTCCTGGCCGTGTCTGCCGGGTGGTTCGGCAAAAGCCACGCCACCACTCATTAATGAAACCAGGGATTGGGTTCTGAAATTCAGGCCACTGGCACCCAGTGAAAAATCCAGTCCACTGGCATTCCAGAACCGGCTGTTTTCCGTCACGAACTGGTCATAAGGAGAATCGATAAAAATAAGAATATTAACGGCCTTGCCATCTTTGGCTAGCTGATAATTGATGACCTGCCCCACTGGAATACGTCGATAATACACCGGTGAGCCGATATCCAGCGAACCGAGATTGGTGGCATTCAAGACAAATTTTTTACCTGGTCGATTACTTGAGATTTCCGGGGGGTGCTCCAGCCCAATAAATTCATCGGTATAAACCGGATGCTCTACCGTGTCATCAGGCGTATCTACGCCTATATATGAACCGGAAACCAGCGTACCCAAACCTGAAACCCCACTAAGGCTAAGGCGAGGCTTGACCACCCAGAAGCGGGTTCCCTTTTGCATCAGAAACTCGCTTTCCTTGGAAAGATTGACATCTACCTCCACATCGTTTCTGTCCGGTGTAAGGCCAACTCTACTCACATGCCCAATGACCACATCTTTATAGCGAACCTGTGTTTTACCTACTTCAAGCCCTTCGGCCGTATTGAATATAATGGTGGCCTCAGGGCCCTGCTCAATGTAATCACGAACCAGCAAGGATATGCCCACGATAGCTGCAATAAAGGGAACCAGCCAGATCCAGGAAATGTTTTTTCCTTTTTTTTGACTGACTAGCGGTTCTTTGACAACAGGAGACTTGCCCCCATTTAGCGCCGAAGGATTATCTGCCACAGATGCGTCATTCGCCACTTGAGGATGTGATTGCTTGTCTTCCGACTCAGACATTTTTTGTTTTCCACATAAAATAACGCCCTGAATAAACCATTAACTTTATAAAAACTGCTTCATTGAAATGTGGGTGCGGTTTCTACCGGTTCGAAATCTTCTTTTTCAATTCCGTCATCAACGCAGTCCCACCCTTCCCGGATATCAAAACTTTGGGCCGCCAGCATGGTGAAAACAACCACCAAGCCAAAGGCAGTCGCGCCCGGTCCAGGAATAACGCTCATCAGGCTGCCGAAACTGGCCAATGCAGCCAGCAATATCACCACAAAAACATCCAGCATGGACCATTGCCCGATATATTCAACCACCTGGTAAAGACGGGTGTGCTGCTGCTGAATGGCATGATTGCCCGATTTATCATTAAAGTATAAAACCAGCATGATGACAATTTTGGTAATCGGCACGACTACAC
Organism: Advenella sp. RU8; assembly: GCF_048381675.1. Lineage (NCBI taxonomy): Bacteria > Pseudomonadati > Pseudomonadota > Betaproteobacteria > Burkholderiales > Alcaligenaceae > Advenella > Advenella sp. RU8. The sequence continues at coordinate 72,006 of NZ_JBLWIS010000002.1, read as the reverse complement.
TGGCCACAAATACAATCAATGCCAGGTCCCATGAGTCTAACGCCCAAAGCTGAAGCACGCCGCCCAGAATTGTATGCCCGCTGGAGCCCAGCAAGCCATCAATAATCATAATCGGGTAGAAATTGGCCGGCACATAAAAAACAATTGCTGCAGCCAACAACGCAAGCGTGCGGGATTTATGTTTGGGCTTGCGATAATGCACGGTGGCATTGCAGCGGCTGCAACACCCCTTGGACTGATTGCTGATGGCAACCTGTGCACAAACCTCGCAAGCAAGCACATATGGACCTGCCTGCGGGTTAACGGGTAAATCATTGGCCACCCCTTGCTCTTGAGCCAGTTGCCAGATTTTTCGGGAATTCAGTTTATTTAGAAAAGTCAGCAAGAAGGTAAGTACGGCAAATGCCCATAACCCCTCGTCTGGATCCAGGGAGGCCATGCCAGCCAGCTTGACCACCGCCACCAGCACACCCAGCATGAAAACCGGAATCATGGACCAAGGCTTGCACAGCCATGTCAGGCGGGAAAAAGTTCGCAAGCCCGGCGGGTATTTTTTCCTGTATAAAAAAAACAGGATCCAGGTTAACAGGCTTAATTGAAGCAACGGCACCACAAAGCCCACCATCAGGCACATGATGGCAACCAGCGGAGAACCCAGTTCCCAGGTAACCATGATGGATTGAAGAAAGGTGGCACTGCGGGACATGCCAGCAGAGGAAAGCGTGGCAACCGGCATAAGATTGGCAATCAGGAAAACCCATAATGCCGCCACTGACAAGGCTAGCCAGGCACTGACATTAAACTTACCCTTTTGTAGCAAAACCGTACCGCAGCGTACACATGAAACGCGTTCACGCTCATGCAGCTGCGGTTTTACATGAAGCTGTCCACAATGATGGCAAGCCAGCCTGATTGCCGAATCCTGCATCAGGAAACAAGCACCTCTTCCTTGTGCTCGGGATCATTGGTATTTGAGCCGGGCTCCTCAAAAAACAGGGAAACCTGCTCATCCTTGATATCAACCCGGACAGCCCCCCCGTTAGCCAGTTTGCCAAACAGCAACTCGTCAGCCAAGGCACGACGAATGACATCCTGGATAAGCCGCTGCATTGGCCTTGCCCCCATCAGCGGATCAAAACCTTTAGCAGCAAGGTAGGCTCGCAACTCATCGGTAAAGGTAACCTCTACCCGTTTTGCGTGCAGCTGCTCTTCAAGCTCAATCAGGAATTTGTCCACTACACGCAGGATGATGTCTTTATTGAGAGCGGCGAAAGGAATAATGGCATCCAATCGATTACGGAATTCTGGCGTAAAGACCCGCTTGATTTCCGCCATTTCATCACCGGCTTGCCGAGAGGTGGCGAACCCGATGGTGGGTTTATTCAGCACTTCAGCACCCGCATTGGTGGTCATGATCAGAATGACATTCCTGAAATCGGCCTTGCGACCATTATTGTCTGTCAGGGTACCGTGGTCCATGACCTGCAGCAGGATATTGAAAATATCCGGATGCGCTTTTTCTATTTCATCAAGCAACAATACACAATGAGGCTGTTTGGTAATCGCTTCGGTTAACAAGCCGCCCTGGTCAAAGCCAACATATCCGGGAGGCGCGCCAATCAGGCGGGAAACCGCATGTCGCTCCATGTATTCGGACATATCGAAACGAACCAGTTCAACCCCCAGAGTAAAGGCCAGCTGCCTAGCCACTTCGGTTTTACCTACACCGGTAGGACCGGAAAACAGGAATGAACCGATGGGTTTATCAGGCTTACCCAAACCGGAGCGCGACATTTTAATGGCCGCAGCCAATGCGGTAATGGCATCGTTTTGCCCAAACACCACCGTTTTCAGGTCACGCTCAAGCGTGGCCAGTTTGTTCCGGTCATCACTAGAGACGCTTTGTGGCGGAATTCGCGCCATTTTGGCAACAATCGCCTCCACCTCAGCCTTCCCAATCACTTTTTTCTGGCGTGATTTAGGTAATAACCTTTGTGCCGCCCCCGCTTCATCAATGACATCAATAGCCTTGTCGGGCAAATGACGGTCATTGATATGACGGGCAGACAATTCCGCTGCGGCCACCAGGGCAGCAGATGAATAACGCACACCATGGTGTTCTTCAAATTTGGATTTCAGGCCACGCAGAATCTGGATCGTTTGATCTACGCTAGGCTCAACGACATCCACTTTCTGGAAACGACGTGACAAAGCATGGTCTTTTTCAAAAATACCCCGATATTCTTTATAAGTTGTAGCGCCCATGCAACGCAACTTGCCGGAAGACAACGCAGGCTTAAGCAGATTGGATGCGTCCATAGTGCCACCAGACGCCGAACCGGCACCAATCAGCGTATGAATTTCATCAATGAAGAGCACGGCATTTTCGTGTTCTTCAAGTTGCTTGAGCACCGCTTTCAGGCGTTGCTCGAAATCGCCCCGGTATTTGGTACCGGCCAGCAATGCCCCCATATCAAGGGCGTAAACCCGTGCTGAAGCAAGGATATCAGGCACTTCACCATTTTCAATCCTTAAGGCCAGGCCTTCGGCAATGGCCGTTTTGCCAACACCTGCCTCCCCCACCAGCAAGGGATTGTTTTTACGGCGACGGCACAAAATCTGGATGACCCGCTCAACTTCCTGGTCACGTCCGATAAGCGGATCTATTTTGCCTTCCTGCGCATTGGCATTTAGGTCTTGTGCATACAAGGCCAACGGTGACTTGTCAAAATCACTCGCCTCACGCGGACTTGCCACCGACTCTTCCTGGCGTTCTTCCTTGGGTGGCGGTAATTTGGAGATGCCATGCGAAATGTAATTGACCACATCCAGGCGGGTAATGTTTTCCTCTTGCAGGAAAAAAACCGCATGGGAATCTTTTTCGCTGAATATGGCAACCAGCACATTGGCACCGGTAGCCGCATTTTTGTTATTCCCGTTTGAGGACACATGCATGATTGCACGCTGTATCACCCGCTGGAAACCCAATGTGGGCTGGGTATCCACCTCTTCCTCACCAGGCACGACAGGCGTATTTTCGTTGATGAATTTGCGCAACTTGCCACGCAAGGATTCAATATCGGCATCACAAGCCTTCAGCACCTCTAGTGCTGCGGCATTGTCCAGCAGGCTAAGCAACAAATGCTCAACCGTGATGAACTCGTGACGTGATGATCTGGCATCAACAAAAGCCATATGTAAGCTTACTTCCAATTCTTGAGAAATCACATCATCCTCCGATACTTCCTTAAACTGCCAAACATTACAAGCTGTAGACCCATTATGTCGCGAGAGGTTCCATTACACACTGTAAAGGGTGCTGGTTGGAACGGGCATACTGGGCCACCATGGCCACTTTGGTTGCCGCAACATCTTTGGGATAAACGCCACAAACCGCTTTACCTTCATGATGCACTTTCAACATAATTAAAGTAGCATCTTCTTCGGTTTTTGCAAAAAACTTTTGTAAAACCACAACGACAAAATCCATTGGCGTGTAATCATCATTAAGCAAGAGCACCTGGTAAAAAGGCGGTGGCGCCAGTTTTGCCTTTTGCTTCTCGGTCACAAGTCCAGATTGTTGCCCCATTATCTACTCTTGAAAAAACATGCACAAATAAAATAATATTGTAATCATGATTCTGCCTGTTATTTGGTTTATATACAAATAATGGGCCTAATCGGTAATTTCCACTATTGACTGGTTTTCGCTTTGACAGCATCATTCAGATACACTTTAACGCATGTGAATCCTTAAACCAGGCTTAAGTGTAGAAAGGATAAGGTTATTTTTATCCGAATATGTATCATTTTCATTCAAAGGCAGTGCATATGTCAGAAACAACTGAATCAATCGTTCAAGGGGACGGACAAAAACAAACAGGAACCGTCAAATGGTTCAACGATGCCAAAGGTTTCGGGTTCATTACCCCTGACGGCGGAGGAGAAGATCTCTTCGCGCATTTCTCATCCATTCAAATGAACGGCTTCAAGACCCTTAAAGAAGGCCAAAAAGTTTCTTTTGAAATCGCCCAAGGTCCAAAAGGTAAACAAGCCTTAAGCATTACTGAAGCCTAAGCGGATACACATAATGCAACGCATCAAACTAATGGGACAGCAATGTCCCATTAAGTCTTCTTTTTACATTATCCTAGTGCTCTGCGTTTTTATTCTGTGCACTTCCTCCAGTCGCGCTGAAAACACAACACCCCTGAAAACACATGGCCTTTCCATCAACAACATTGGCATTACCGCTGAAATAGCCGATACGCCTGAAACGCGTACTACAGGCCTGATGTATCGTAAACATCTGGCTGCTGATCACGGCATGCTGTTTGTATTTGAAGAAAGCCAACCGCTGTGTTTCTGGATGCGCAACACCTATATTCCGCTATCCATTGCCTTTTTGGATGCACAGGGAAAAATCCTGAATATTCATGAAATGCTGCCACTGCGCGATGACAATCACTGCTCGGCTGGTCCGGCAAAATACGCATTGGAAATGAACCGGCACTGGTTCACAAACCACAATGTCAAGGAAAAGGATATCATACGGTTCTTGCCTCATTAATATCCGTTTTAGCCAGAATTAAGGATCTTCCCATGAAAATGGTTTACGCAGCTCTATTTACCGGCATTTTTCTAAGTGCCTGCACCACTTCCAGCAGCCCTGATGCCCTTCAACCCACCGAAATTAACAACAGTTCTGGCAAGACGCCAGTAAAGGCGGCAAACTGCATTCACGAAAACTGGAAATCCATTTACCCTGCGGCAAAAATCCAAAGACAAACGGTTGATTACTACCTTATTACCATTCCTGGCCCCGACGCTGATATCGCCCAAGCGCAAATAGAACCGGGGGCCATGTTTACCGCGCAAGTCAAGCTTCTTGCCAGGCCCGATGCCAATCCACAAATAACGCAAATGGTCAAAGATTGTCTTTAGGCAAATAAAACCCCCAATAACACAAGCAAAGCTAACGATTGGGGGCTCATAACCGGCTTTTAAGGCCGGTTTTTTACTGCTATACGGAATTTAAGCCAGATTGGCGGCTGCAAATTCCCAGTTTACGATATTCCAGAATGTTTCCAGATATTTAGGACGTGCATTACGGTAGTCGATATAGTAGGCATGCTCCCATACGTCACAGGTCAGCAAGGGCTTGTCTGTGCCGGTTAAGGGCGTTGCTGCATTACTGGTGTTAACGATATCCAGGGTACCGTCTTCTTTTTTAACCAGCCATGTCCAGCCTGAACCGAAGTTGCCTGCTGCTGATTTATTGAAAGCTTCCTTGAATGCGGCAACACTGCCCCATTTTGCATTGATGGCTTCAAGCAGCGCACCGGTAGGCTCGCCACCGCCATTAGGAGACAGGCTGTTCCAGTAGAAAGTGTGATTCCATACCTGGGCGGCATTATTAAATACACCACCTGAAGATTTCTTGATGATTTCTTCCAGGCTTGCGTTTTCAAACTCGGTACCAGCGATTAAATTGTTCAGGTTGGTAACGTATGTCTGATGGTGCTTGCCGTAGTGAAACTCAAGTGTTTCCTGGGAAATATGGGGAGCCAGCGCATCTAAGGCGTACGGCAAAGCGGGTAATGTATGTGCCATTTCTTCTTCCTTCCTTTTGTAAAAAACATATGATCTTAAAGCAATTCTTCAGGATTGTCTTTAATGACCACAACATTTTGAATACCTTTTTCCAGTTCCAGGCGCAATCTCTGATTGGCGCCAAGCTTGGCAGGGTCTCTTACTATATTACCAAATTCATCATAGGTAATCGAGAATCCGCGACCCAAAATGGCGCGCGGGTTCATATTGCGTAAATAGCTGTCCATCCTTTCAAGCACGGCAAGCCGTTGGCGCATCTGAAACGACCAAAGCTGCTGGAGCCGGCTTAAAGATTGATTGACCCTGACCCGTTCCCTGGCAATATCAGGCTTATTGTATTGCAAGGTATTGTTCAGCAGTGTGACACGGGCTTGCAAAGCGTCCTTTTTCCTGCGCAAGGATTTTTCCAGTGATTGCAGCAGATAACTGTTTTTCTGCCCATAGCGAAGCAGCAACTGTGCCGGAGAAACCAGCCGGGCGGCAGCCTTGTCCAGCCGCATGCAGGCCATCTCGATTTGACGTTGCTGGATCCGGTTTAGCACATTGATGGCATGATCAATCCGTCGTGACAGGTCTTGCCCGGAAACACAAGCCAGTTCTGCCGCTGCGGTTGGCGTGGGCGCACGCAAATCAGCCACAAAATCGGCAATGGTAAAGTCGGTTTCATGCCCTACGCCACTAATGACGGGTATAGTGCAACGGGCCACAAGCCGGGCTAGCCCTTCATCATTAAAGCTCCACAAATCTTCAATGCTGCCGCCTCCGCGAACCAGCAAGAGCACATCCACCTCCTGGCGCTGCTCGGCCTGCTCAAGCGCGGCTATCAGGGAAGCCACCGCTTCCTGCCCCTGCACCAGGCTGGGATAGATAATAACAGGGACATAAGGCGCCCTGCGGGCCAGTGCTGTTAACACATCCTGCAAAGCGGCCGCCGACAATGAGGTAACCACCCCAATCGCCTTGGGAAACATGGGAATGTTTTTTTTCCGCGCCGGATCAAACAGCCCCTCTGATTCCAGCTTTTGCTTGATACGCAAAAAGGCTTCATGCAAATCACCCTGGCCAGCCCTGCGCATCATGTCCACTTGCAGCTGAAAATCCCCACGTGGCTCATATAAGGAAACCCTGGCCCGTACCTCTACCTTGTCTCCGCTACGTGGCATGAAGCCTGTTGATGCCGCCTTACCCCTGAACATGACACCTTTAACCGAAGCACGATCATCTTTTAAAGTAAAGTACCAATGCCCGGATGCTGCCTGCACAAAATTGGATACTTCACCCCGAATCCACATTACCGACAATTCCTGTTCAAAAAGCGTGCCAATCATACGATTTAATTGGGAAACACTCAGGATTTCGGTAATGGATTTTGTTAAATTTTCAGAAAAACTCATATTTCTCGCGTGGTTCAGATGCAATCTTTCCACAAAATTTGGAAATCAATAACTTAGCCCATTTTCCTGCCTTTTAGCATCGAAATATAAAGTAAATTATAAGGAAAACACCATAAGTTATTGATATTAAATAGATTTAAATATTTCAGTTAAATTGCACAATGATTAAGCAAAGCAACGTACAACACGTATAAACACGCACTTCCTTATGTTATCAACAGAATTATCCACAGATTTTGTGGGTAGTTACAATTGCCTTCAAGAAAAAGGAATTATAAACTGTCATCTTCTCCTGATAACAACATTGGCCCATCAGCAGCTTGTTTCAAGTACCCTATATAATACCTTTATACAAACCAGTCCCAGCCAGACAAACCCAAAATGAAAAAATCCCACACCGGTGCATTTGCCCGGAACTTGCAACAACAATGGCACCAAGGCGGTTTGCTATCGACCTTGCTTACCCCGGTTTCATGGCTGGTCTATTTGGTGGTTGCAACCAAATCATGCTTGTACCGCAAAAAGCTGAAAACCGCCTACCGTGCCCCCTGTCCGGTCATTATTGTAGGCAATATTTATGTAGGCGGCACCGGAAAAACCCCTCTCGTCATCGCACTGGTCCAGGCCTTAAGAAAAAAAGGCTTTACACCCGGCGTCATCAGTCGGGGTTATGGCGTTGAGATTGGCCCCGAAGCACGCACGGCCTATGGCGAGGGCAGCAGCGCCAGCCAGATTGGTGACGAACCAAGCCTGATAGCAAAACATGCCCCTGTCAGCGTGCATCCCAAAAGGCAACTGGCGATTGAAAAACTGCTGGCTACGTGGCCCGCAACCGATGTCATTATTTCCGATGACGGCCTGCAACACCTAAAACTGCAAAGGGATATCGAAATCGTCGTACAGGACAACCGCCGGACCGGCAATGGCAAATTATTGCCAGCAGGCCCCCTGCGTGAACCCGCATACCGGCTAAAACAGGTTGATTTCATTATTACCAACCTGAAATCAACGCCCCTGAACCGTTTTCAGGCAGAGTTTAAACATGAGATCGCCATGACCCTGGAGCCGGTCTCCCTAACGCATATTGCCTCAGGCCAAACCCTCTCCCCCCGGGAATTCATCAGCAAATATAAAAACCAACATATTGCTGCAATTGCAGGAATTGGCCAGCCTGATCGTTTTTTTGCCACCCTTGCACAGCTCCAGCTAACGTTATCGCAACAAATCCCTTTTCCCGATCACTACGCCTATAAGGCCAATGATATCAAGGAAATCAACGCGGACATCATCCTGATGACCAGCAAAGATGCCAGCAAGTGCAGCACCCTGACAGATAGTCGTTTATGGTTCGTTAACGTAGAGCCGCGTTTTTCAAATCCGCATTTTTTTGATCTAATTGAAGAAAAAATCCGTCAGTTACCGTTATACTCTTCGAATTAACCAATAATTCATGCAATAAAATGAAAACATCTCCATTAGATAAACTGGTATGCCCCGTTTGCAAAGGGCCATTGAAACACGACCCCAAAACGCAGGAACTGATCTGCGAAAATGATAAACAGGCGTACCCGATTCGCGATGGTATCCCCATCATGCTGCCAGGTGAGGCCCGCTCCCTTTCAGAACCAGAACAGCCAGCGTCATAATGACAGACTTTATCGCTGTCATACCTGCTCGTGCAGCTTCCACCCGTTTGCCGGGCAAGATGCTTGCCGATCTTGCCGGCAAACCGCTAGTCATCCATACCGCAGAACGTGCCCGTGCTTCCGAAGCCAGCCGTGTCATTATTGCCACCGATGACCGGCACATAGAAGATTGTGCCCGCCAACACGGCTTTGAAACCCTGCTTACACGTGAAGATCACCCATCCGGCACCGACCGGCTGGCTGAAGTGGCCAATAAGCTGGGCTTTGCCGACACGCAAATCGTGGTTAATGTACAGGGAGACGAACCCCTGATTGACCCTGAACTGATCAATCAGACCGCTCATGCCCTTGCCTGCCACCCTGAAGCCTCAATTGCCACTTGTGCCTATTCCATCAGCAGCAGCGAACAGTTCTTCAATCCGAATGTGGTCAAGGTAGTGCGAGATACCAAGGGCTTTGCAATCTACTTTTCAAGGGCCCCCATTCCCTGGGCACGTGACGCCTTCAATCTGGACCGCTCACAACTGCCCCCCTCTTTTTCCGCACTGCACCATATTGGCATGTATGCCTATCGCTCATTTTTCCTGAAGCAATTCCCGTTGCTGGCGCAAGGTACGCTTGAAACGACCGAAGCACTGGAACAGCTAAGAGCACTAGAGCACGGACACAAAATTTATGTATTGCAAACCCCGCAGGCGCCTTTAGCGGGCGTTGATACACAGGAAGATCTGGAAAGAGTTAGGTATTTTCTGGAAAACCGGTAACTTTTTGCAATGCATCATATAAAATAAACCCATTTATTTATAGACTAAGATATTTATTTTACCCAGGAGGGATTCATGCGTTTAATATTGTTAGGGCCACCTGGTGCCGGCAAAGGCACACAAGCCAGCTTTATCACCCAAGAATATTCCATTCCACAAATTTCCACCGGTGATATGCTTCGTGCTGCAGTCAAGGCACAAACCCCCGTTGGCCTGGAAGCCAAACAAGTCATGGATAATGGCGGCCTGGTTTCCGATGACATTATCATTCGGCTGGTTAAAGACCGTTTACAGGCCAATGACTGCGAAAACGGCTATCTATTTGATGGTTTTCCACGCACCATTCCGCAGGCAGATGCCCTGAAATCAGCCAATATCGATCTTGACTACGTGATTGAAATTGACGTTCCCGAAGAGGACATCATCGAGCGCATGAGCGGTCGACGCATTCACCCTGCCAGCGGCCGTTCATACCATACCAAGTTCAATCCACCCAAAGTGGAAGGTAAAGATGACATTACCGGTGAGCCTCTGGTCCAGCGTGATGATGACCAGGAAGATACCGTTAAAAAACGCCTCGAAGTCTACCGGAACCAAACACGTCCTCTGGTTGACTATTACTCAAGCTGGGCTGCCCAGAATGACCCTAAAGCACCTAAATACGTAAAAGTATCGGGCTTGGGCAAAGTAGAGGAAATCACAAAACGCATACAAGACGCTTTATCTAAATAATCAATCAGGAGAAGACATATGGATATTCAAGGAAAAGTTTTCGTGGTTACCGGCGGGGCTTCTGGCCTAGGTGCCGGTACCGCCAGAATGCTGGTTAAAAATGGTGCCAAAGTTGTCATTGCCGACCTGCAAGATGAAGCAGGCCAGCAAATCGCAGCCGAACTGAACCAAAAATACGTTCATTGCGATGTCACCAACGAAACCGACGCCCAGGCTGTCATTGCTGCCGCTACCGAACTAGGCCCATTGTTTGGGCTGGTTAATTGCGCCGGTATTGCACCTGCCGCCCGTACCGTTGGCAAACAAGGTGCCCATTCTCTTGAATTATTCCAGAAAGTCATCAGCATCAACCTGATTGGTTCATTCAATATGTTGCGTCTGGCTGCCGCTGCCATGGAGAAAAACACCCCCGAAGCCACTGGCGAACGAGGTGTGATTATCAACACGGCATCGGTCGCCGCTTACGAAGGTCAAATTGGCCAGGCCGCCTACTCCGCCTCTAAGGGTGGTGTAGTTGGCATGACATTGCCCATCGCCCGTGATTTGGCCCGCTCAGGCATTCGCTGCAATACGATTGCCCCCGGTATTTTCGGTACCCCCATGATGTTTGGCATGCCACAAGAAGTCCAGGATTCCCTGGCCGCGAACATTCCGTTCCCTTCACGCCTTGGCACCCCGGAAGACTATTCAAAACTGGTATACAGCATCATTACCAACGAAATGATTAACGGCGAAACCATTCGCCTTGACGGGGCTATCCGCCTGCAGCCAAAATAATCACGTTCAATCCATAACAATTAGCGCCCATAACAATGACTGATCATTGGACTTACGGGCGCTAATTTTTTTAATTTTCCATTTATTCCATCATGAGCTTACTCCGTTCTGCCGCAACCATCAGTGGCCTTACCCTTTTATCCCGCATTACCGGGCTGGCCAGAGACATCCTGATTGCAAGAACATTTGGAGCAAGCCCCCTGACCGATGCTTTCTGGGTTGCGTTCCGCATACCCAACCTGCTACGCCGCTTGTTTGCCGAAGGCGCCTTCGCCCAGGCTTTTGTTCCCATACTTGGCGAAGCACGCAACAATCATTCTGAAGAACAAGTAAAAACACTCCTGGACCATGTCGCCACCCTATTGACAGTTGCTCTTATGCTGGTCACCTTGCTGGGTATTGCCGCCACCCCATGGATTGTTTCAATCATGGCTTCGGGCATGACACGCCCTGAAAACCAGACCGCCTTTGAAGCGGCAACCTGGATGACCCGCGTCATGTTCCCCTACATTTTGTGCATGTCACTGGTGGCCTTTGCCTCGGGCGTCCTTAATACCTGGCGTAAATTTGCCATCCCGGCCTTTACACCTGTTCTGCTGAACATCGCCATGATACTGGCAAGCCTGTTTTTAACCGCTTATTTCTCAACCCCCATTTATGCCCTTGCCATTGGTGTCATGGCCGGCGGCATCGCCCAATTAACCATACAATGGCTAGCCTTGGCCAAGCTGGGCCTGGTGCCCCGCCTGTCACTTAAAGTGGGCCAAGCCTGGCAAGATCCGGTTGTCAGGCGGATTATCAAACAAATGGGTCCGGCAACACTAGGCGTTTCCGTAGCCCAAATATCCATCCTCATCAATACTAATATTGCCACCTGGCTGGCAGCCGGCAGTGTTACGTGGCTTTCTTTTGCCGACCGCTTAATGGAGTTTCCCACCGCCTTGCTTGGTGTTGCCTTGGGAACCGTATTATTGCCCAGCCTGTCTGCGGCTCACGCCAAAGAAGACACCCTGGCTTACAGCCAGTTAATGGACTGGGGCCTGAAACTGGTTTTCCTGCTTGGCATGCCTGCCGCATTAGGCATGGCTTTCCTCGCCGATGGCCTGGTAGCCACGCTGTTTAATTATGGCGCCTTCGGCAGTGATGATGTCTTTTTTACCCGTAGCGCTGTCATGGCCTACGCAGTTGGCCTGATTGGCATCCTTAGCGTTAAGATCCTGGCACCAGGCTTTTATGCTAAACAGGATATTCGCACCCCCGTCAAAATAGCGATTTTTGTCTTAATCAGCACCCAACTATTGAATATCGTGTTTGTTCCGCTTCTGGATCATGCCGGCCTTGCGCTATCCATCGGCCTGGGTGCCAGCATTAATGCCCTTTTACTGTATATTGGGCTACGCAGAAAGAAAATCTACACCCCACAAAGCAAATGGCTTGTTTTTTTCATTCGCCTTGCACCTGCCTTGGCCTGCATGACAGGCTGGCTATTATTCATCCAACAATACATAAATTGGACAGAAGCCCACCCAAATACGCTAATCCATGCGATTGGCGGCTTAATTTCTGGTATTATTGGAGAGTCTGCTTTTATATTTCCAGTCTCAAGACTTATCACCCTTTTCCTGGTACTGGTTGGATGTGGCATTGTTTATTTTGGTGTGCTGCTGGCCTGTGGTTTCAGAATGCATGATTTCACCCGTCGCAAATAAAATCAAATGTTGCTCCAGGCAAACGCAATTATTGCAGACCTCGCGTAAATTCGTGTAATTAAAAAGAAATCTTGCAAAAAGTGAAGTTTATGATAAAATATCGAACTTTGCTGAATTAACTTAATAGAAGAATCTGATATGGCCAATACTGCCCAAGCCCGTAAACGTGCACGTCAATCTGTAGCACGCAATAAACACAACTCTAGCCTGCGTTCTTTGCTTCGCACAAACATCAAGCACGTTCGTAAAGCTATCGAAGCCGGTGACCAAGCTAAAGCAAATGAAATTTTTGTCAAGGCAACCAGCGTAATTGATCGCGTGGCTGATAAAAACATCATCCACAAAAACAAAGCAGCACGTCAAAAAAGCCGTTTGGCAGCTGCCATTAAAGCAATCGCTTAAGTTTGCTTCACTCCGACAGCTTTTACAAGCTGTCGAGTTTTTCAGCAAAAATAAAAGGACGCTACTGCGTCCTTTTATTTTGTTTGGACTCATCCCCCTCAATACCCTTCATTGAAGTAGTCAAGTGATTGTCGTTTGCAAAATCCACGACAAATTTCCAAGCCTTGGGCTCCAGTTCGCGCAAACGCGTATCTACAATCACACACTTAACACCATTTAGCGTATTAGGCACGACATAAGGTGAATAAGTAAGGTGACTGCCAGCGAATCCGGCAGGACGAAATTGTGACATTACACCAGCCAGACGCTCAGCCCAATCACTGGGACGAAAACGACGGCCATCTTGTGTTACACCATGAATAATTAATTGTTGCACTTAATCAGACTTTACGAGAAACCTGCACTTTTTTAAAAACAAATACAGGAAGATGGACATACTAAACGCAGAATTGTATATGATAAAGAATTATACAAATATATCTATCTTTCTATTTTAAACCATATTCAATTTTCTTTCTCACTTTGTACCCATGACAAGCTCTTATATCACCGGCCCCATGCGGCACTTTCTGCAATTCCAGGATTTCACCGCTGAAGAAATCCTGTATGTTCTCAAACGCGCACTGCTTATTAAAGAAAAATTCAAGCGTTATGAGCCTCATATGCCTTTGCATGACCGAACGCTTGCCATGGTATTTGAAAAAGCCAGCACCCGGACCCGGGTCTCCTTTGAGGCCGGCATGTACCAGCTTGGTGGCTCTGTGATCAACCTTACCTCCGGCGATTCCCAATTGGGCCGTTCAGAACCCATTGAAGACACCGCAAGGGTCATTTCCCGCATGGTGGACATCGTCATGATCCGCACCTTCGAGCAAACGCGTCTTGAACGTTTTGCCGCCCACTCCCGGGTGCCGGTCATCAACGGTCTTACCAATGAATTCCACCCTTGCCAGATCCTGGCCGATTTACTTACCTTCCTCGAGCATCGCGGGCCTATCGAAGGCAAAACCGTTGCCTGGATCGGCGATGCCAACAATATGGCTTACACCTGGATACAGGCTGCCAAAATGCTTAATTTCACCCTGCACGTTTCCGCTCCAAAAGGCTATCAGCTGGATCACAAACGAATTGGCAATATCAGTGAAGCCACCCTTAAAGAATTTGATGACCCCATCGAAGCCTGCAAAGGTGCCCACCTGATTACCACCGATGTCTGGACCAGCATGGGCTTTGAAGATGAAAACGAAAAACGCCGCATTGCCTTTGCCGATTGGTGCGTAGACGAAGACATGATGAAAGTCGCTGCTGAAGACGCCATTTTCATGCACTGTCTGCCTGCACACCGTGGCGAAGAAGTAACCGCAGAAGTCATTGACGGCCCACAAAGCGTAGTATGGGATGAGGCAGAAAATCGGCTGCACGCCCAAAAAGCCTTGATGGAATTCCTGTTACTGGGCAAAGACCCCAAACAGTAAGTAAACAATACGCAAATGGGTTAAAATTTTGCATCTTTCTTGGAGCACTAAATAATATGAGTACAATTTTGCAACACCTGCCTGTCGGGCAGCGTGTGGGTATTGCGTTTTCCGGTGGTTTGGACACCAGCGTTGCCGTTCACTGGATGAAGGCAAAAGGTGCATTTCCGTGCGCTTACACAGCCAACCTGGGCCAGCCGGACGAAGACAACTACGACGATATTCCTCGCAAAGCACTGGAATATGGCGCCGAAAAAGCACGCCTGATCGATTGCCGCCAACAACTGGTTGAAGAAGGCATTGCCGCCATCCAGTGCGGTGCTTTCCACATCACTACCGCTGGTGCCACTTACTTCAACACCACCCCCCTTGGACGCGCCGTTACTGGCACCATGCTGGTAACCGCCATGCGTGAAGACGACGTTAACATCTGGGGCGATGGCAGTACCTACAAGGGCAACGATATCGAGCGTTTCTATCGCTACGGCCTGTTAGCCAATCCAAGCCTGCAAATTTACAAACCCTGGCTAGACCAGACTTTCATCGACGAATTGGGCGGCCGCAAGGAAATGTCCGAATACCTGAACGCCAACGGCTTCAGCTACAAAATGAACGTCGAAAAAGCCTACTCTACAGACTCCAATATCCTTGGCGCCACTCACGAAGCCAAAGACCTTGAATTCCTGAACAAGGGCATTCGCATTGTTGAGCCCATCATGGGCGTTGCCTTCTGGAAAGACGATGTCAAGGTTGCTGCAGAAGAAGTTACCATCCGTTTCGAGGCAGGCCGTCCTGTTGCCATCAATGGCAAAGAATTCGACAACATCGTAGACCTTTTCTATTATGCCAACGAAGTCGGTGGACGCCATGGCCTGGGCATGTCCGATCAAATTGAAAACCGCATCATCGAAGCCAAAAGCCGCGGCATCTACGAAGCCCCCGGAATGGCATTGCTGCACATTGCTTACGAGCGCCTGTTAACCGGCATTCATAACGAAGGCACGATTGAACAATACCGCACCAATGGTCGCCGCCTTGGCCGCCTACTGTATGAAGGCCGCTGGTTTGACACCCAATCCATGATGCTGCGTGATACCACCCAGCGCTGGGTTGCCAGTGCAATTACCGGAGAAGTTGCGCTTGAATTACGTCGCGGCAATGACTACTCCCTGCTGGACATGACCAGCCCCAACCTGACTTACCATCCAGAACGTCTGACCATGGAAAAAGAAGGCGAAGGTTCATTCACCCCCCTCGACAGGATTGGCCAGCTAACCATGCGCAACATGGATATCCGTGACACCCGTGACAAGCTTCAGATTTATAGCAATATTGGCTTGCTCAGCACCAATAAAGAAGGTGAAGTCACCCCCTTCATCGGCCATAACAAAGAAGACTGATACACCCCTCGGGGATGGCGCTGCCCAGACATTGCAAGCGCAGCGCTTCCCCGTCAGGCAGGTTTTGAAACACTCTTTTCCTGGCGTGACAGTTGTGTCCCAATCCTGGGGCCAGGAAAAACCACCGTAATCCGCGCACCCTGTATGACCGGCTTGCTAACCAGACTCCAGCCGGCCCCATGAGCCCGGGCAATTTCCTGTACCACCTGAAGCCCAAGACCCGAACCACTGGCTTCCACCCCTGAGGCACGATAAAACGCCTCAAAAACATGCTGCCTGTCTTCCGGCTCTATGCCACAACCATCATCTTCCACCGACAAGGAAGGTGGATTCTGGCCTACCGTAAGCACAATGTTTTTTGCACCTTTGGCATATTTCAGGGCATTGTCAATCAGGTTGCCGAGCAACTCCTCCAGCAATAACGGGTCGCCATCAATCCACACCGCAGAGGAAGGCGCCTCGAGCAAGAGATCAATATGCTGCTGACGGGTTTTAGGAACCCATTCAGAACCGCTGGTTTGCACCCATTCACACAAATCTATCCGGGTAAAACTGTTTTGTGGCCTTATCCCGGGGTCGGCACGTGCCAACACCAGCAATTGCTGTCCCAAATGAATCATCCGGTTACTGATGGATTTGATCCTCTCAGCCCTTTTTCTGACATCTTCAGGCAAAGACTGCGCCAGCATGAGCTCGGACTCAAGCCGCAAACCAGCCAAAGGGGTCCTTAACTGGTGTGCGGCATGGCCGATAAAGCGTCTTTGCGCAGCCATGGATTCATCCAGCCTTCGGAACAACTCATTGATCCGCGATACCAGCGGGGCAAGTTCGGTAGGCACATGGGTCATATCAATGGCCTGCAAATCTTCTTCGTTACGCTGGGCAATCTGGGTGGAAATAAGATTCACCGACCGCAATCCGGAACGGATTCCGTACACCACCAGCCAGGCAAACAAAATAACCAGAATGACCTGTCCAGCCAGGATCAACAGAAGAATATTCTGCAAATCCCAGTAGGCCACCGAAAATTCATGAGTAATAAACCACGTTACGCTGAAATCCAGCAGGAACAACACCAGCAAGGCAGGCATCAGGCGAATAATCAGGTATCGCGACAGTGAGCCTTTTGACAAAAGCTGGGTGTTCTTTTTCAGCAATTGCAGGGAATTGAAATTATGCATGGGGAACCTTTCATAAAACAAAACACGACAACGAACCACCAGCCACCGCCCGTGGTCCGCCTGCAACCGGCCTCAGTCCTCTGCATCAATTTCCAGCAGATAACCAAACCCCCGTACCGTCTGAATCGACATCCCCAGCCCTTCAAGCCGCTTGCGTAAACGGTACACATATACTTCAACGGCGTTCTCACTAAAATCGGCATCCCAGGCTGACAGGGAGTTTACGATCTGGCGTTTGGTCACTACCCTTCCCGCCCTAACCATGAGCATTTCCAGCACCGATAATTCACGAACCGATAAATTCAAACGCTCGCCATTTGCCCTGATCTCTCTGCCCACCATATCAAATGCGAGGGACCCCACCTCCAGAATCGGACTGGGCTGGCCCGCCTGCCTGCGGGCAAAAGCGCGAACCCGGGCAGCAAGCTCTGCCAGTTCAAAGGGCTTGGTCACGTAATCATCGGCGCCCGCATCCAGGCCGGCCACTCGATCTTCCACCCCATCCCGGGCGGTTAAAATCAAGGTGGGGGCTTGTTGCCCCTGCGCCCTTAATTGCCTAAGCACATCCAGCCCGCTGATGTCGGGCAAATTCAGGTCCAACACCAACAAATCATACGTTTGTGCCGATACCGCTCCCAACGCCTGACCGCCATTGTTTACCCAATCTACGGCATACCCTTGCCCCCTCAGGAATTCCTGCAGGGCAGAACCAAGGATAGTGTCATCTTCAATTACCAATATTCTCATTTTGAGCTTTTTTGTTGAATCAATCGCTTTAGAATATTAAATGGTATCTCAATTTGTGCAAAATTTACTCTTTGGTCAAGCTATGATAAAACTCTATATGTCCAGAATGAACTCTCCACTGGGAGAAATTATTCTAATGACCGATGACAGGCAAAATCTCAGGGTTCTTGATTTTGCTGATTATGACGAACGCATGCACGACTTACTGCAACGTCAGTATGGGCAGACGCAAATCATTTCTGCCGACACCCCCTGCCCCTACGAAAAAAACCTGCAAGACTATTTCAATGGCCATCTTGCCGCACTCGACAACATCCCGGTAGCAACAGGTGGCACCAAATTCCAGCGTACCGTATGGCAGGCCTTGCAAAAAATTCCTTATGGACAAACCATGAGCTATGGCGAACTGGCCGCCAAAGTCGGCAACCCGAAAGCATCCCGTGCCGTTGGGCTAGCCAATGGTGCCAACCCCATTTCCATTGTCATCCCCTGCCACCGGGTTATTGGCAAAAACGGCAGCATGACGGGCTATGGTGGCGGCCTTGAACGCAAGCTATGGTTATTACACCATGAGTCCCAACAGCCTGCTCTAATACCCTGATGTAAACGCGGCCGTGCCGGAAAAAACCTTATTGAACGCCTTGCACTTTAATGCTGCTGCCCCTCACAGAGGGCAGCACATCAATCCGCAAGGCCATTTGCTCTTTCAGTTCGGTCACATGGGAAATAATCCCGATAGTACGGCCGCTGGCCTGTAAATCCAGCAAGGTGCGAATGGCCAAGTCCAAAGAATCCATATCCAGGCTGCCAAACCCTTCATCAATAAACAGGGTATCCAGCCTGATACCACCGGCATAGGCCTGGACCACATCCGACAGGCCCAGTGCCAGCGACAGCGCTGCCATGAACGACTCACCCCCCGACAAAGTGGCAACCGGCCGGGCAATACCCGTGTATTCGTCCATCACCTCCAGGTCCAGCCCCGACCTGCTATTACCCTTGGCCCGGTCCTCTTTCCGGATCAATTGATAACGCCCCTTGCTCATAAGGCGCAGGCGCACCGTGGCATCAGCCAGAACATCATCCAGCAAAACGCTTAGCACAAACCGCTGCAGGCTGATCCGACTGTCTGCGCGCCCATTGGCAACATGGCTGAGCGTGCCATAAATGGCATACTCCCGTTCAAGCCCGGCATTTTGCTCATGCATGCGGTCAATTTTTGCCGCCACCGATTTCAATTGATTCAATGTCTCGTTATGCTGCTGCCAGGCAGATTGAGCCTGATCACGCAACTGCTTCATCTGCTCATGCCGGCTTTCCATTTGCGTCAAATCAGGCGGGGTTTTACCCTCAAGCTGTTCACAAATATTTTTATACTGCCCTTCAAGCTCATACTGTTGACGGTTAAATTGCTTCACATACTGCTCTAGCGCCTGCCTTTCATGAGTGGCCAGCACCGCCTGCCTGCATGCCTGATCAGTGTCAAAAGCATGGTGCGCAAGCTGCTCCTGACAGGCCTGCCGCGCCTGTTGCAAGGCAACGATTGCCTGTTCCTTCCGGCTTTCCAGGCCAGCCTTGCGTTCCTGCAGCTGAATATGTTCCTGGCTGGCCAACTCAAACGCCTGCCGGGACATTTCATATTCTTTTTGCAGTAAAGCCAGACGCTGCCTGGCAGCGAGCAACGTTTGCGCCAGCACGTTGGCATCACGAAACGACTCGGGCAATTCGGCCAGCCGAAGCTTGAGCTCATTTTCCAGGGAAGCCAGGGAAAGCCTGATGGTTTGTTGCTTTTCCCGGGTCTGCAGCAAGGTTTCATCCAACTGCGACAGCGCCTTTTCAAATTCAGCCAGCTGCTCTTGCAACAAAGACTGCGACTGTCTGGCCTGGGTGCATTGCTTAACCCGCTCGCGGGCCTGCTCACACACGTCCAGCAAAGTGGGAGCGGGTACGCTGGCACTGTCACCCAGCGCTACCAGCTGCTCATTGATTTGCCCCGCCAATGCCTCTTGCAAGGTACGAACCTGAACCAGGGCGTTTTCCATGTTTTGCAGCTGCTGACGTGCTTTTTCAAGTCTTTGTGCAGACTGCTCAAGATCTGCCTTCTCCAGTAAGGCCTGTTGTGCCTGTGCTGGTTGCGGATGCGTGGTGCTGCCACAAACCGGGCAAGGCGCATTCAACCGCAAACGGCTGGCCAACTGTGCCGCCTGCTCCTGATGCCATTGGATTTGCAGTCGGGTATCTTCTTCGTGCAATGCCTGCCAGGTTTGTCGCGTTTTCTCCACAGAGGAGATGCCAGCCATCGCCCGCGCTTGCAAGGCCTGGCTTTTATCCAGCAGGGCATCGTACTGTTTTTTTAATTGAAGAACATGTTCCGCCTGATCCAGTTGCTGCACAGCCTCAGGCAGCCCCTCAACAAAAACTTGCAACTCGACAATTTTTTCCCTGGCCTGCTCCAGTTGTTGCTGTTTATATTGCCGGGCAAGCAACTGCTCTTCATGCGTCTGGTTAATTTGACGCCACACTGCCTGCAGGCGCTCATTCTCCTCTTGCCTTTCCTGAAGCAGGACCATTTTTTCACGGTAACGCTCAAGCTCATGGATTTGAACATTCAAGTCATCTTTTTGCTGGTACCGGGTTGTGGCTAGCTCAAAGTGCTGGCGGGTTTGCTCAAGCTTTTTCCCGGCACTGACCATTTGCAGCGCCAGCGCCTGCAATGCCTGCTGCAGACTTTCGCTGTATTTTTCCGCTTCTTCACGTGTCTGGATAAAGGGCACTAGCAAAGCTGCCTGGCCGGAACGCACAAGTTTATGTTCGGTTTGCTGCAATTGCCCGCGTGATTGCTCAAGTGTGGCCAGCGAATGCTGGCAACTTTCTTTCTGCCTGAACAATTCCTGCAAAGCCGTTGCAGCGGAACGCTCTTTTTCAAACAACATGAATTGCTCAAAGGCGAGGTTTTTTTTCGTTTCAAGTTCCTCAACCAGAGGCACAAGTTGACTGGTTTTTTCTTTCAGGGCCGCTTCCGAGCTGCAATCGGCCGACTCCAGCAAACCGGCAATTTTCTGGTCATGCTTTTTTTTGCTTTCTTCAATATCCGCTGCCCGTTGCTTGAGTTTTTCTTCTATTTTGCGATAAATGGAGGTTTGAAACAGTTGGCTGAAAATGCTTTCCCTTTGCTGGGAATTGGCCAATAACAACTCCCTGAACTTGCCCTGCGGCAAGACCATGACCTGCCTGAACTGCTCAGCGGTAAGCCCGGTCAGCTCAACCACCCTATCCGTTACCTCTGTCGCTTTTTTAGGAACCAGCAAGGTCTCATTGCCATCCGCCTGTATTTCCCACAGTTTGGCATCGGTCGCTTGCGTGGTAAAACCTTCGCCACGCTGCTTGGGCCTGTCCTGGGCAGGCATCCTGGCAATCCGGTATTGCTTTTCACCCAACGCAAACTGGAATTCAACCTCGGTTAACAATTGAGGGTCTGCCATATCCGAACGCAGGGCGACCGGCTCCCGGTCATCATCGGCCGCCTGGCCATACAGGGCAAAACAGATGGCATCCAGCAAAGTGCTTTTACCGGCACCGGTTGGCCCATTAATCAGAAACAGGGGGTTTTCACCCAGGCGAGTAAAATCCACCGCTTCTTTTCCCGCAAAAGGACCAAACGCCTGCATGCTTAAATAAACGGGTTTCATGCCTGCTCCTCTTTGCGCACTTCAAGAATCACTTCCTTGACCGCCTGCTTCTGGGGATCACTCAGGGGCTGTCCGGCCACCTGTTCAAAAAAATCACAAAACAGATCGTACTCATCACGCTTCAGGGCCTGCCCCGGTGCCACCACCTCACCCTCGGCACGATACAATCCGGGTTTTTCCAGCTGCAATACATGGGGGTAGACTTCGCGAATTTTGCCCATCGGATCCAGTACCGCATGCGTATCCGTAAGCTTTACCAGGACATAATCCTGCGCATTGGGATCTTGTCTGCCCATTTCAATAATCCCGGCCAATGTGCCCTCTATGGTCCTGACATCGCGCAAGGGCGTCAGGGGTAAGTTCTGGATACTTGACTGGCCTTCAGCATCCAGCTCTACCAAGGTAACGCCCTTCTTGTGAAACTGTTCTGAAAAACTGTATTTAAGAATAGAGCCAGAATAACGGATATGCGCTGCCCCTTTGAATTGCGGCGCATGCAAATGGCCCAGTGCAACATAATCAAAGCCCTCAAAAACCGTATGCGGTACCACATCGGACCCGCCGATTGATAAAGGCCGTTCGGATTCGGAATTGACCGCTCCCTCAAGAAAACAGTGCGCCAGCAAGACATTGACGCTTTGCTCATCCATCACCTGCCTGATTTTTTCTGTCAGCAGGCAATGCGCCGCCTCGTAGGAATTGACCGGTTCCTGAAAATGATGGCGAACCAGCTCAGGATCATTAAAGGGCATTCCATAAAACGAAACCCGCTCACCATTGGCATTGATCACAACCGGTTTAAGCATCTGTTCAAAATCGGCAATGATATGAACCCCCGAAGTGCTTAACTGCCGGGCGGCAAACCCCAGGCGACGCGCACTGTCATGATTGCCCGGAATCATGATCACCGGAATGCCCAACTGCCCTATCCGGTGTAAAGTCTTGTCCAGCAAATCAACCGCCGACACCGGCGGCACCGAACGGTCATAGATGTCTCCGCTAATCAGCAAAGCCTGCACCTGATGCTGTTCCAGGTAGCCAATAATCTGGTCCAGCACATACTCCTGATCTTCAATCAGTAAACGGCTGGCAAACTGACGGCCAAGATGCCAGTCAGAGGTATGAATGAATTTCATGTAACAATCGTAATTTTTTTATATTTGCGTTGATGATCACCAATGATCGCAGTAACATTTTAGCTTAAGAAAAAATCAGATTAGGGAATTTAGTCCAACTTGCTGCCCTAACCGCCGGTTAAATCAGCTAAACAGGAAACGTCATGGATACGCTTGCACTTAATGAAATCAATGTAATTTCAACGCTTCAACCCTCTGCTCCAACTATCTCCCGCTCTTCAGGCACATCCGAAAACACCAGGAACGGTTCTATTGCAACCATATTTATTGGCTCACGCCAAACCCGGTTTTCGCCTGGCAAATATGAATATCATTTGCATACCCAGGACACCATAGTCCCTGCCGATAAGCGGCCGGCAAAAGACTTTATTTTTAATATAGAAATAATCAAGAATTATTGCCGCCTGCTTAAATCAAGCCAAAGCATCATGCTGGTACTTGAAGAAAAAAACGAATATACCGAAGCCATTGCCTTAAAGCTTTGCTCATTGGCAACCGCTTATGGCAAAACCATCAAAACCGGCACCGGGGCAATTTCCCCCCCAATCAATTATTCATCTTGTGCCGAAACATCGGATGTGACCACATCAACCGCACACACACCAATCACATTGACACAAAAGGCTAACCAGCTATAGATACGCTCGGCAAATATTCTCATTGCTCCCTCCTGCAGAAAACAATAGAATTATGATATGCCTTTGCGACATCACCATGACAATAAGATGTAAGCTATATCCAGCCACTTGCCATCAATACATTCTGCTTTACAGGAGAACTATATGTACAAGTTAAATGAAAAGGGCAGATATGCACTGGAAACCTTTCTGGATGCCATTGCCAAGCCAGGTTTTGAACTGGAACCCATTTATGAGGTGGCCACCCGTATTGCCAACGAATATTTTCCAGTTGATCAGGATGCCATACTGGAGCTTGATCCCAGTCAGACCCAATCGGGCAACCCCGAAGTAATCCAGTTATTCAAAAGCTGGTTTGACCACTCATAACCCAACAATTGCTTTCCGGCTAAATTGTTTAACCGGAAAGCAACACCCGGATTTTTTGAACCGTTTTTGCATTCTGTTAAGCCGATCACTTTACAGAAAAAGCACCATTTAAACAGGCATAAAAAAAGCACTTACCAATGTAAGTGCTTAATTTGCCAATTTTGCAATGGTGGGTGCTACAGGGGTCGAACCTGTGACCTACGCCTTGTAAGGGCGCCGCTCTACCAACTGAGCTAAGCACCCATTGCTTAACTGAAGAATTAAATTATATATACCCTTTTGAAGATTGGCAAGGTCTTATCGGATATATCGTTAAAATCCAATAAAAACATGACGAATTTACAACAAACCTGAAAAATCCATTCTTATCCTTGAGAAATTATCCTTGAGAAATTCACCCATTTTCCTCGAATGGGTGAAAGCGGCATACCTGCAAACTTTGGTTATAATGGCCTATCCACTATCACTATGGCACTACTTGTTATGTTAAAAATCATCTATATGGCAAAACTAAAAGAACAATTATCCATGACTGAAGAAACTATCGAATGGCCCGGTGGCACCTGCGATGAACTGATCCAGCTATTACGCAGCCGCAACGAACTGTGGCACAACACCCTGGCACCCGAAAACGTTTACAAAATTGCCATTAACAATAGCATTGTCCATCAAAATGCCCACATTCCGGAAAATGCTGAAGTAGCCCTGCTTCCTCCTGTTACCGGAGGCTAAGCCCCATGCATGCCATTAGCATCCAAACCACCGATTTCAATCTGGAAACCGAAGAACAACTGGCTGAACAATCCACAAACAATTGTGGCGCTTTAGTAAGTTTCGTCGGAAAGGTTCGCGGAAAAGATCATGTGAAACTGCTAAGCCATTTGTATCTTGAGCATTTCCCTGGCGTGACCGAGCAGGAAATAGAAAAAATCATTCTCGCGGCCCGGCAAAAATGGCCTTTACAGTACGTAAAAGTCATTCACCGTATTGGTAAAATCAAAACCGGCGAAAAAATTGTTCTGGTCTTGACTGCGTGCGAGCACCGCAAAGATGCCTATCAAGCCAATGAATTCATTATGGATTACCTGAAAACAGAAGCCCCTTTCTGGAAAAAGGAATGCTTTGCCAATGGAGACGCCCATTGGGTAGACATGAAAAAATCCGATCTCGAGCACACGCAACAATGGAAGCCCGCATGAAATCAAATACAGCCGGACTCATACTTGCCGGTGGCCTTGGCAGCAGGATGAATTACCAGGACAAAGGCATGGTTCATTTCAAACATCAACCACTGGTTGAATACCCCCTGGCCCTTTTACAAAAAACACTGGATTGCATCGTGATTAGTGCAAACCGGAATCTGGATACATATGCCACTTATGGTTACCCCGTCATCCCGGATCTGCCCCAATACACGAAACTGGGTCCGCTGGGTGGCATTTACAGCGCCTGCATGCAACTACCTGAAAACATTGAATTCATCCAGGTCGTTCCCTGCGACACCCCTTTCCTGCCCGACACCCTGACCGAGCGCCTGCATAACGCCCTGCTGGAAACCAATACCGATATTGCCATGGCAATCAGTGGCAGCAACCAACACCCCAGCGTTCTCCAATTCAGGCGCTCACTGCTAAGCGACCTGAAACGGCGGCTTGATCAAAAAGTGGACAAATTACGCCTTCGCTCCTTTGTTCTGGACAACGCCCATACACTGGTCAATTTTGAGCAGGAAGATTTTTTTATCAACTTCAACAATCCAGAATCACTCAAGCTCTGGGATTCATTACAAGGTTCAGCATAATGCGTGATTACTACGAAGCACTTGAAGAACTGCTTTCCAAAACCCAAACAACCACCCAAACCGAAACCCGCCCCCTTGAAGAGGCTGAAGGCTATATTCTGGCTGAGGAATTGACCGTTAATTATGATGCGCCCATGTTTGATAACAGTGCCATGGACGGTTACGCGATTTGCGACCTGAACCGGACCGAATGGAAAATTATTGGCGTGGTTGCCGCGGGCGATGACGTAACCGCCATCAGCCTTGAGCCTGGACAGGCCGTACGTATTTTTACCGGAGCCGGCATACCGGCCAATACCGATAGTGTTGTTCCACAAGAGAATACCACCGTTGCCAACCATAACGTCTCGGTCAATCAACCCCTAAAACCCGGCGCCAATATCCGCCGCCAGGGTGAGGAACTGAAGAAAGGGGATATTCTGGTTTCATCCCATACCGTCATTTCACCCGCAGCTATCGGACTGTTGGCCAGCCAGGGCTATGCCAGTATCAACTGCTTCAGGCCACTCACCCTTACCCTGTTCTCTACCGGCGACGAGCTGCTTGCCCTGACTGAACCGCTGGCCCCTGGTAAAATCTACGATTCCAACCGCCCCATGCTGTTAAGCTGGCTTAAACACTATGCCTACCTGAATGTTGTCAACGGGGGTGTTTTACCTGATGACTACGACACCATCAAACAGGCCTTGCAGCAAGCCGCCGGCACCTCAGACATCATCATTTGCTCGGGTGGTGCTTCGGTGGGTGACAAAGATTACGTCAAACAGGTGCTTGATGAACTCGGCACCCTTGAACACTGGAAACTGGCTATCAAACCGGGCAAACCCTTTGCCTGGGGCAATATCAACAATCGCTGCAAAGTATTCCTGTTACCCGGCAATCCGGTCGCCAGTTATGCCACCACCCTGCTGATGACACTTCCCGCGATTAAATACCTGGCCGGCCTTTCACTTGAAAAAGCCCGCCCCAAAAAATGGAAAGCCCAGGCAGATTTCTCAATTCCAAATAATAAGCAAGGTCGCCGTGATTTCTTGCGCGGTGCTGTTACCCTAACAGAAAACGGTATCTGGGCAGCACCCGTCAAAGGCCAGGACTCGCATATGCTTTCCGGTTGCGTAAAGGCAGAAGCATTAATAGAGATTCCGGGACACACCAATGTGGAACGCGGCCAGTGGCTTGATGTTTATCCGTTATCACACTCATTTTAAGCCCGGCCCATTTCAACAAAAAGCCCGCTAACACAACCGTTACCGGGCAACCAAAAAACATGAATCACGGAGTGGTGCCATTGCCGTCTGGTGCGGCAAGCGCCCGCCTGTAACAGCAAGCGCACGCATCGGCTTCGGCAAGATTAATGCGGCACTTCTTTTTCCATCATCAGGAAAGGGTTGGCGCCCCCCCTGGAATAGCCTTTTTCACCCAGCATCATATCCAGGGCCAACGACCCCAGGTCATCGGCAACCGGATCGGCATGCTGCTCTTTGCTCAGGCTGAACATTTTACGATACCCCTGGCAAACATCACAGGTTTCACCACTGGCACCATGCAAAGCGCCTTCGGTAACACCTTCCACCGACTGCAAGGTCATGTCTTTGGTATTGCCACAGAAAGTACATTTTGCCCTTAAGGCATTCCAGCGACTGTTGCATAAATTGCAATGCAGGTAACGCAGGTTTTCCTGCTCACCGCTTTTCAAAATAATACTGGCAACCGCATCACTGCCACAGCAGGGACACTGCACACGCTCATCACGTGAAGGCACATCGGTTTCCTGCAATTGCATCGCCCAGTAAGTCCAGATCACTTGCAAAACGGCATGCACCCAAATACTGTATTCCTGATCAGTTGCGTTGGTTTCGTGTTGCAGCAGGCGCCAGGCCAGCGCTTCCTGCTCGGGCACCGGCATGGCCAGCAGGCGTTGCCAGGTTTGTTCCATATGATCAGACAGTTCTCGCTTGATGCGCTCGTACAAGGCCTGCAACAGGGGCGTAAAGCAGGACGGAATCGGGGTACTGTGAACATTTAACATGGAAGCCGTCTCATTGCGCTTGAGTTGCGGCACAACCGCATCGGCGTCAGCCAGCAACCCATGCTGAACCCGGGACAAGCCAGCTAGCAGCTGCAAATACAATTTCCAGTCGGATTTATCCAGTTTGGCCAATTTTGTGAAACGTTCACTGCGGGACAAAAACAGGTTTTTGTCTGGTGCGATCCAAAATGGAATATGAAAAAAAGATTTTTCGATTTCTTCTTTTGATTTTAATTTAATGTGATCCATTTAAACCCTTTAATCTGCCAAAGTAATGTATTCATGACCGGTGTAAATCACCTGCTGACCTGACCTGGCAAAACCTATCAACGTCATATTAGCCTCTTGCGCCAATTGCACCGCCAGTGCAGTGGGGGCCGAAACGGCAACCAGGCATCCAACCCCCAAAACGGCAGACTTGACCACCATTTCGTAGCTGGCACGACTGGAGACCAGGACAAAACCCTCAGACAAGTTCCAGCCAGCCCTGGCACCAAACCCCAGCAGTTTATCCAGGGCATTGTGTCTCCCCACATCCTCAAACAGGGCTTCTATATGGCCGCTGCCATTTACCCAGGCCACCCCGTGCACGGATCCGGTTTGCGCACGTAATGGCTGCAATGATGCAAACGCATCAAGCGCATCTGAAATATGCGCTGCAGACACATTGGGCCTTACCGCAACAGGTGTGATAACCGGTTTGACAACGTCCAGGCTTTCTATGCCACATAAGCCACACCCGGTACGACCGCTTAAATTACGCCGTCTTCCCTTCAGCTGCAAAAACGCTGCTGAGGCAATTTCCATATTAACCAGCATGCCTGCCGAAGTTTGCAACACCTCTATATCATAAAGCTGGGCTGCCGAGGATAAAATACCTTCAGTCAGGCTGAACCCCAGAGCGAGCTCCGGCAAGTCCTGTGGGGTTGCCATTAAAACCACATGTGAAATGCCGTTATAAACAAGGGCTACCGGTACTTCATTGCTCAGGCAATCATCCGTCTCGTAAATACGGCCTTGTTTAAGGCGCCTGACGGGTAAGGTTATCAGTGGAGTGGCTGTCATGTTGTGCTTTTGAAAGTAATACTGGCTGGCCCCATCATGCTCACATCAAGAGCAAATGCCCAGACTGGGATTGTTAAACGCCAGCCCGGTATTTGCCCTTAATGCCATGCGGTACTATAAACGACCGGACGCTTCATCCTTGGCTTTCTTCTTAGCCATGATTTCACGATACCAGCGAGGGTGGTGGGCCTTGGCCCATGCCTGCGTAACCACCCCTTCCACCATTGCGCGAATGGTGCCTTTAATCCAGATTGCAGCATAGACATGCACGATAATACCCGTAATCAGCACCAGGGCTGACACGGCATGCAGCAATAAGGCAATACGGATGACGGGAATCGGAAACATGTCGGCAAAATAAGGGCGCCAGGCAATAAATCCGCTTGCAAGCAATGTCAACATGCAAATAGTCATTAGCCAGAACATGATTTTCTGGCCAGCATTATACTTGCCAGTATCACCCACTTCTTCGCCTTTCAGGATTTGACCGACGGATGTCAGCCATTTAACATCTTCCTTTTCCATGAAGTTGTATTTCCAATAGCGGAAAAACTGGATAAAAAAGCCAACAAACATAACCACCCCAACAAAAGGGTGAATAATGCGGGCCAGCTGCGGCGTGCCAAACACGCCTGTCAGCCAGAAAAAAGCCGGATAGAAAAAAGCCAGGCCGGAAATCGCCAGTAACACAAAGCAACCGGCCACAATCCAGTGATTGACCCGTTCGGCTTTGTTATAACGCTGAATCAGCTTCTCTTTCATCATGCATCCCCCTCGTTTTTAAGCGTATCCCCATCTTTGCCAATGATTTCAGGCTTTTCCTCTACGGTCCGGTTTGGGCCGATGGTAATGTAGTGCAACCAGCCTACGATACCCGCCAGGGCAATGCCCACCGTAGCCAATGGTTTGAGAATACCCTTCCATAAACTGACTGTTGTACTGATTTCAGGATCTTTGGGAAGATCATTATAGAGCTGGGGTTTGTCGGCATGATGCAGAACATACATGACGTGAGTACCACCAACCCCTTCGGGATCATATAAACCGGCATTTTGATAGCCACGGTTTTGCAAATCCTCAATCCTTTTTTCGGCCACCAATTTCATGTCATTTTTGGTGCCAAACTGGATGGCGCCGGTAGGACAGGTTTTTACACAAGCCGGTTCTTGTCCAACCGCCACGCGGTCTGAACACAAACTGCATTTATAAGCACGATTATCCTTTTTGGAAATCCGTGGAATATTGAATGGACAGCCCGCGATACAGTAACCGCAACCTATACAGTTTTCCTGATGAAAATCAACAATACCATTTTCATACTGAATAATGGCACCCGGTGAAGGACAGGCTTTCAGGCAGCCAGGATCGGTACAGTGCATGCAGCCATCCTTGCGGATCAGCCATTCCAGCTTGCCGTTTTCCTCGGTTTCAGCAAAACGCATGACAGTCCAGCTGTCTGCTGTCAAATCTATCGGGTTGTCATAAACACCATGATTGATACCGATATCATCGCGCAAATCGTTCCATTCGGAACAAGCCACCTGACAGGCCTTGCAGCCAATACAGGTTGTCACGTCAATTAATTTTGCCACTTCTTCGGGTTGACGAACGCCGGGAGGAGGTGTCATTTCAGCTGTCGCGGAACGGCGACGGATATCTAACGATTGCAATGCCATATTCTAACTCCTTAAGCCTTTTCCACGTTCACTAAAAATGTTTTGTATTCGGGTGTCTGTGCATTACTGTCACCAACAAAAGGCGTCAAGGTATTTACTAAATACTGTTTTCTGTCCGATACGTTAACCCAGCCACCATGCAAGGGAATCCCTACCTGGTGCAGGGTTTCTCCATTAACCAGCAAAGGCCTGATCCGTTTCGTGACAACCGCCTTGGCCTTAATAGAGCCACGGATCGTGCTGACCGTTACCCAATCCCCTTTTTCAATTCCCTTCTCTTTGGCCAGCTCTTCGCTAATTTCAACAAATTGTTCCGGTTGGGCAATCATCAGCAGCTTGACCGACTTGGTCCAGAACTGGAAGTGTTCGGTCAGGCGATAAGTAGTGCCCACATAGGGATACTTGTCTTTCTTGCCAAAACGGTCTCTGGCACTGTCAAACATGCGCACGGCTGGTGAATGCACCACGCTGGGGTGCAACAGATTGGTGCCCAATGGCGTTTCCATGGGTTCATAAGACTCGGGGAAAGGACCATCCACCAATTTTTTGGCACAGAACAAACGGCCCACACCCTCTTCGGTCATGATAAACGGGTTCATATCAGTACCGGGGGCCTCATCCGCCTTGAAGTCGGGTATATCGGCGCCTACCCACTTGCGTCCATCCCACTCGATCAGCGTACGGTTTTTATCCCATGGCTTGCCACTGGGGTCGCACGATGCACGGTTATACAGAATGCGGCGGTTTGCCGGCCAGGCCCAGGCCCATCCGGGCGTATTACCCAAACCGGAGTCGGTATTGTCGCGACGGGCCATCTGGTTGCCATTTTTTGTCCAGCTACCCGAAAATACCCAGCAGGCACACGCAGTGCTTCCGTCATCGCGCAGCTGATGGAAACCATCCAGCAACTGGCCTTTGGGTATGACGATATTACCCATTTCGTCTTTGATATCTTCCAGGGCGCGACCATTAAACTCTTTGGCCATTTCATGCGGCAAGGGACTAAGGGGATTCTGATATTGCCAATCCAGGTTAACAATTGGCTCGGGGACAGTACCCCCCTCTTCCAGGTAAAGCTTTTTAAGACGCTGATGGATTTCAGCCAGAATTTCCAGGTCAGGTTTGGCATCGCCAGGAGGATGCGCCCCGGCCCAGTGCCATTGCAACCAGCGTGAGGAGTTGACGATGGAACCTTCTTCTTCTGCAAAACAGGGCGTCGGCAAACGGAAAACCGTTGTCTGGATACTGGCGGGATCCACATCGTGATGCTCACCATGATTTTCCCAGAAAGTCGCTGTTTCAGTATCCAAAGGATCCATCACCACCAGAAACTTCAGTTTCGAGAAAGCCTCGGTGACCCGTTTTGAATCGGGGAATGAGCTGGTAATATTGAAACCCTGCACCAACAGGCCATGCATTTGTCCCTGATAAATCATGTCGGTCATTTGCAGGCTATCGTACATCTTGTCCCATTTAGGCAACCAGTCATAACCCCAGTCATTATCTTTGGTTGCCTTTTCACCAAAGAACCATTTAAGCAGGCTAACCATGAACTTGGGTGTATTGCTCCAGTAATTCAGCTGACCTGGCCGGAAGGATTGTGGTGTTTGCTTTTGCAGGTAATCATCAAAAGTGGGATGCTGATTTTCATTGGGCAGCACCAGGTAGCCTGGCAAGCTCGTGGACAGTACGCCTAAATCAGATAAACCCTGAATATTGGAATGCCCCCGCAAAGCGTTGACACCACCGCCGGCCATGCCGATATTACCCAGCATAAGCTGGATCATGGCCATGGTACGGATATTCTGGGTTCCATAAGTATGCTGCGTCCAACCCAGGGCGTACAGAATCGTTCCTGTTTTATTGGGCGCACTGGTTTCACCCAAAGCCTGGCACACTAGCAGGAAGTCTTCAATCGGTGTGCCCGTGATTTTTGTCATCATCTCGGGCGTGTAGCGGGAATAATGTTCTTTCATTAAATTCCACACACAGCGCGGATGTGTCAGTGTTGGGTCAACCTTGGCATAACCGTTTTCATCAAGCTCGTAAGTCCATGAGTTCGTGTCGTAAGTGGTGTTTTTGGGCGCATGCGTATCAGCTAACGGATCTGCATTGACTGCCGTGGCATCGCTGGTCTCGGCGTAATCAGGGTGACCTGAAAACAGGCCCTCATGGAAGCCATATCTTTCATCAACAATGAAACTGGCATTGGTATAAGCTTTTACATATTCCCACTGAATCTTATCGTTTTCAACCAGCCAGTTAATGACCGCCCCCAAAAAGGCAATATCACTTCCTGAACGAATCGGCAGGTAATGGTCTGCCACCGCAGCGGTTCGGTTAAAACGCGGATCACAGACAATGAGTTTAGTACCCTTTTTCTTCTTCGCCTCAATGACCCATTTGAAACCAACCGGGTGCGCTTCCGCCGGGTTGCCGCCCATGACCAGAATAAAATCAGCATTCTGCATATCGCAGAAAGTATTGGTCATTGCCCCTCGGCCAAAGGTAGAGGCCAGTGCGGACACAGTGGGCGCATGGCAAACACGTGCCTGCGAGTCTGCCGCCACGATACCCAAAGACCGGATAAATTTTTGGGTCAGGATGCCGGCTTCGCTAGAGCCGGCGGACGTACAGGCCATGCCTACCGCTTCAAGACGGTTAACCGTGACGCCTTTGTCGTTTTTTACAACCAAATGTTCATCACGCTCATCTTTAATCAGGCGAGCAATACGATCAAAAGCATCATCCCATGAGATTCGCTTCCATTCATTGGTACCGGCTTCACGGACTTCTGGGTAGTGCAAACGCTTGGGGCTGTTAATGTAATCAATCAGGCCAGCCCCTTTCGGGCAAAGACTGCCCCTGCTTACCGGATGGTCGGGATCACCTTCTATATGAAATATTTTCTTGGTGACGTTCTTGGCACCATCTCCCAAACTATACAGCAAGGTTCCACAGCCAACCGAACAATAAGTACAGTTATTTCGTGTTTCAACCGCCCTTAACAATTTGTACTGGCGAACTTCTGCCCACGCGTTGGTTGGCGCAGCCCCCATTACCGCAAGACTTGTTGCACCAACACCGCCTGCCGTAACTTTAAAAAACTGTCGTCTGGTCATCTTCATTGCGATGATGCTCCTATCGTGTATGTATTTAAGACCCCATGATCAATGGGAACTATTACAAGTAACAATTTGGTTAAAAAATTATTACTTTCAATATTTACAAATTTACAAACATGCACATAAAAATCACATACTAATTTCAGCAACAATTCAAACCGGTTATTTCAAGAATACAAGAAAGCCCGCCAACTGACTACTTTCAAATTGTTTTAGAAAGGAAAAATGACTTGCGCGTATGTTTTTTATTTAATACTTTCAGGGTTTGAATTCAATCAACTCTGCCGAAAACGCTTTGATATCTTCCTCATCATGAGTAATCAGCATGAGAGGAATCTTCAGTTCTTCCAGCAACTCTTTTACCTCTTCACGCATATGTATACGCAATTTTTTATCCAATGCGGAAAACGGCTCATCAA
Source organism: Advenella sp. RU8 (assembly GCF_048381675.1). Taxonomy (NCBI): domain Bacteria; kingdom Pseudomonadati; phylum Pseudomonadota; class Betaproteobacteria; order Burkholderiales; family Alcaligenaceae; genus Advenella; species Advenella sp. RU8. Next base: position 38,219 of record NZ_JBLWIS010000002.1, on the reverse strand, counting down.
GCAACAGCAATTCAGGCTCTATGATAAGCGCCCTGGCAAGGGCCACCCGCTGTTGCTGGCCACCTGACAACTGGCCCGGATACTGCCGTGCCAGATCGGCGATCTGAAACCGACTCAACCAGTGATGGATTTTTTCAAGGTTTTCAGGTGAAATCCTGTTGAACCAGCCTTTACGGTTTAGCCCGAAGCCCACATTTTGCGCTATGGTCAAATGAGGGAACAGGGCATAGTTTTGCAGGATATAACCGACATTTCGTTCCTGTGGCGCGATATTGATGTTTTTTTCTTTATCAAACAATATTCTGTTTTTAATTTTTATAAGACCGCTATCAGGGGTCAATAAGCCTGCGATGCATTTTATCGTGAGAGATTTACCAACCCCCGAAGGGCCAAATAAAATAACCTGTTCCTGGTGACTGCAGACCTGGGTATCCAGCATAAACGTTCTAGAAGCAGAAACCAGTTTTTTCTGAATGTTTATATCAAAAATCATCTCAGGCACGCTTTGGAGAAAGATAATAAGCCAACGATAAAACAACAATACACACGACAGAAATCAGCAACACCAATTGATTGACTTCACTATCGTGTCCCGCCTGAACCGCATCATAAATGGCAATTGACAGCGTTTGGGTTTTACCCGGAATACTTCCGGCCACCATTAAAGTTGCACCAAACTCACCCAAGGCCCGGACAAAACCCAGTAATATACCGGCAAGAATTCCTCGCCAGGCCAAGGGCAGAAAAACCCGAAAAAAAACGGCTACCTTGGAAACACCCAAGACCCAACCAACCTGCTGCAATTGCTCATCGACCGACTCGAAAGCGGCGCGCGCCGGTTTGAAAACGAGCGGAAAAGTGACGATGACCGCGGCAATAATGGCACCGTTAAGAGAAAAAATAAGCCCAAAACCAAAATTGGCCTCGAGCCACCTGCTTAAGCCGGTTTTATTGCCAAACAAAACCAGCAAATAATACCCCAATACCGTTGGTGGCAACACCATTGGCAAGGTGGCCAGGACATCAAGCACCTGCCTGAAAAAACTGCGCTTTTGAGACAGGTACCAGCCAAACGCAATCCCCAGGACAAGATTGATCAAAGTGGCCCAAACAGCCACTTTGACAGACAGGAACAAAGGCACCATGACCGACTGCATTAGCTGCTTCCCTGGATCTTAAGGACGGGCAAACCCGTATTTGTCAAAAATGACCCGGCTATCTTCTGACAGCACATAATCCACAAACTGGTTAGCAAGCTCCGGCTCTTTACTGTCTTTTAAAACGGCAATCGGATAAATAACCGGTTTTTCCAAGTCTACATTAAAAGCAACCTTGACCTTGTCAGCCAGGATTTTGGCATCGGTGCCATAAACAAAACCAGCCTCTACGTTTGCATTGGCCACATATTCAAGTGCCTGGCGAACATTCTGCGTAAAAACCGCTTTATCTTTCAGGACTTCATCAAGACCGGCCTTTTTAAGTGCTGTTTCAGTATAGCGGCCTGCTGGCACACTGGATGGATTGCCAATCGCAATGCGTTTTACTTCACCCTTTTGCAGATCATTCAGGTTTTCCAGTTGTAAAGTACTGCCGGCAGGAACAATAAGCACCAATTCATTTTTTACAAAATTGGTTTGCTCATTATTTTGCAAGAAACCACCCTCATTGGCACTGTCCATGTTTTTAAGATCGGCACTGGCAAAAACATCCACGGGCGCACCGTTACGGATTTGCTGAAGCAGGCTGCCTGAACCGCCAAAATTGAAATCAATATTGTGACCCTTGTGTTCCTGTTCAAATTTCTGGCCGATTTCCTGAAAAACATCTTTCAGGCTGGCTGCCGCCGAAACCGTGATAGTTGCTGCTGAAACACCCCCAAAGCTGGTGCATGCCAAAATCAGTAATGTCCGCTTAATCATGACCTTGTTCCTTTTGTATGTATAGGGCCAAACGCCTTTATAAATAACAGGAAAAAGTATAACACCCTGCCCGTTTCAAAAGCCGATATTACGGCAGTCATTGATCTAGCTCATTTGTTGGCTCCTCAACAACTTCGCTACCCACCCTCAAGGCAATTGCTTAACCAGCGCGCCAGTCACCCGACTTGCCACCCTTTTTTTCAAGCAAATGGATATGCCCTATTTGCATTCCCTTATCGACCGCCTTCAACATATCGTAAATGGTCAGCAAACCGGTTGAAACCGCCGTCAAGGCTTCCATTTCAACACCGGTTTTTCCGGTGGTTTCGGTTGTTGCCACCACTTCAACAGATTGCTGCCCCTCATCCAGCTTGAATTCAATACTGACATGCGTAAGGCTTAAGGGATGGCACAAGGGAATGAGCAGGCTGGTATGTTTGGAACCCTGAATTGCGGCAATGCGCGCTATTCCCAGCACATCACCCTTTTTACTTTGCCCCGAAACCAGCAATTGATAAGCCACCTCGTTCATGCTTATTTTGCCACTGGCACGGGCAACCCGTTTGGTTTCTTTTTTCTCTGAAATATCAACCATATGAGCCTGGCCTTGGCTGTCAAAATGCGTTAACTGTTGATCTGTCACGTTTTATATCCTTAATACTGTTAAAAGCAGGGGTCATCAGATAATTTTAATCGAGTAGAATACAATTCTTTTTATAGTAAAAATTTAAGCCCCTTATTCTGGCATAAATTAACCCAGTGCTTGGCACAAGCACGCCTTTAATAAACAACACCCGCTATTCAGCAGTGTAAAAGCAAGTGCAATCAAAGGAATCAGTATGGAAACACTACGTATTGGCATCGTCTCAGTCAGCGATCGGGCCTTCAATAAAACCTATGAAGACCAGGGCTTGCCCGCCCTGAAAACCTGGTTAAGCTCAGCAGTTTTAAACCCGCTGGAATTTGTTGAGCATTTAATTCCCGATGAACAGCCAATAATTGAACAAACCCTGATTGAGCTTTCTGACAATCAAAAGTGCCCATTGATTTTAACCACGGGCGGCACTGGCCCCTATTTACGTGATGTGACCCCGGAAGCCACCCTTGCTGTTGCCCAGCGGGTCATTCCCGGGTTTGGCGAGCAAATGCGACAAATCAGCCTGCACTTCATCCCTACCGCTATTTTATCGCGTCAAGTGGGTGTCATCCGCGGCAACAGCCTTATTTTAAACCTGCCAGGCCGCCCCAATGCAATTGCCGAAACGCTGGGTGGCGTCAAGGATGAACAAGGCAAGCAGGTTATTCACGGTATTTTTGCCTCAGTACCCATCTGTATTGACGCGGTGGGCGGCCCACTGGTTGAAACCAACCCTGATGTATGCAAATCGGTACGCCCAAAATAACATTGTCGACAGCATAAGCAAAGCGGCCCGCAGGCCGCTTTGTTTTATCTAAAATCGCTTAACCACCTGTCATCGACATAAGACGAATGATTTTTTCCGGGCTTGCATTGAATTCATGCCGCTCGGGTTTCAGGTCTATGGCTTTTAGAATGGCATTGTCCAGCTCTTCATCGGTACAATTATCGCTTAAATAAGGCTTCAGGTTTAACTGATGATCTTGACCCAGGCATAAGTACAAAGTGCCATCCACAGCCAGACGAACCCGGTTACAGGTCTCGCAGAAATGTTGGGAACGTGGCGTAATGAAACCCAGCGTAAAATCGCTATTGGGCGTTTCCCAATAGCGTGCCGGTCCTCCCCCAAAAACCCGGGAAGATTCCTGCAAATTGAATTTATCCTTTAATTGCTCAATGGTATTTTGCAAGTCGACATAATCCTGCTTTTGCCCGGTAACTCCCATGGGCATTACTTCTATCAGGCGAAGCACAAACTGGTTCTGGATACAAAACGCGACCATATCCTCGATATCGGGCATATTCACGCCTGGCAAAGGAACCATATTGATTTTAATTTTATTGAAACCCGCCTGTCGTGCCGCTTCCAGTCCGGCCATGACCTTAGGCAGACTATCGCTTCCCGAAATCTCCTGCACACACTCTCGACGCAGGGAATCCAGACTGACATTAAGCCGATGCAAGCCGGCATCGCGCAAGGGCTGCGCGTATTTTTCCAGCTGTGTGCCATTGGTGGACATGGACAGGTCTTCAACCCCTTCCAATGCCGAGAGCCGGGCAACCAGCTCGGGAAGATCTTTGCGTAACAACGGCTCTCCGCCCGTTAGCCTGAAACGGCTGGTACCCATACGGGCAAAAGCGGCAACCACGCGCACTATCTCATCAAAAGACAGCCAATTCGCAGGGCGCTCAAATTCTTTGAAACCCTTGGGAATACAATAGGAACAACGCAGATCACACTTATCAATCAGTGATATACGTAAATATTCAATACTTCTACCATACCTGTCAATCAGCATCTTGAAATTACCCATTGCATTATTCAATCACATGCAGTCTACCATAAAAAAAGCACCTCACTGTCAGACATCTGTCAAGCAGTGGGTGCTTCGCGCTTGGCGAGGTTTAGCTTTAGACTGGGCGGTTATTTAATTAAAACCACTTTACCAGGCACTCCAAACCAAAGTTTAGTTTACCGCGTCTTTCAGTGCTTTACCTGGACGGAATTTAGGTACTTTGGCTTTTTTGATTTTGATGGCTTCGCCTGTGCGTGGATTACGACCAGTACGGGCTGCACGGGTAGAAACGGCAAATGTACCAAAACCAACCAAGGTTACCGTCTCGCCTTTTTTCAGTGTTGCTTTCACTGCAGCGATCATCGCATCCAAAGAGCGGCCAGCAGCTGCTTTGGAAATATCGGCCTTAGATGCAATGTATTCAACCAATTCTGTCTTATTCATTCAGGAAAACCCCTTTTATAAATTAACTCTGATGTAAATCATCACGCGTATCTTCCCTTTAATCTTATTGGCTGTCAAGAAAAAAACACTGCGAAGCCCGCATATTTACTAGTCTTGCGGCCATTATCAATGGAAAGCAATTAATTTGTATGATTTTTTATACATCTGCACAAGGCAGGTTTAACCCCTGCCCTGGCTGCTATGACGCAACAGGCATGCACTGCTCAAGTGCCTGCTGGAAATCATTGATCAGGTCTTGCTCATCTTCAATACCTACAGATACGCGAAGCAAATTATCGCCAATACCCATTTCAGCCCTTCGGGCAGGCCCCATCTCGTAATAAATGGTATGGGCCACTGGTAAAGCCAGCGTTCTGGAGTCGCCCAAATGCGTAGCCAGCACCACTACTTTCAGTTTATTCAAAAACTCGAAACAATCGATACCATCAACCAATTCCACACCCAACAAGGCGCCGAAACGGTTGTTAAACAGCTTGGCGGCACGTTCATGCTGCGGATGCTGGCTTAAACCAGGATAACGCACACTGGCGATCCCTGGATGGGTTTCAAGAAAACGGGCAAGTGCCAATGCGTTTGAGCAAGATTGCCTTAATCTTAAAGCAAGTGTTTCGGCACCTACGGCAATACGATGGGCGGCATCAGAGGAAAGCGTTGCACCCATGTCGCGCAAGCCTTTTTTCTTGATTTGGGTTAGGCCCCAGGTATTTGCAGGGCCGGTTTTGTAGTTATCATAAATGTTGGCATAGCCAGACCAGTCATATAAGCCTGTAGCAGTAACAGCACCGCCCAATGCATTGCCATGACCACAGATATACTTGGACAAGGCATTCATGACCAGTGAAGCCTTGACGCTTTTACCCTGAAGCAGCCATGGTGAGGTTAAGGTATTGTCTATCACATACACCAGGTTGTGCGCTTCACAAATATCCCCAATGGCCGACAAGTCGGCAATTTGCGTGCCAGGATTGGCAATGGTTTCGGTAAACACCATTTTTGTTTCAGGGCGAATGGCATCTTCAACCTGTTGTGCATTGGTCGGGTCAACAAAGGTTACCGTTACCCCAAGACGATCCAGGGTGCCCAGCAAACTGTTGGTATTACCAAAAACAAACTGGCTGGAAACCAGATGGTCACCCTGTTTTAACAATGTCATGAAAATGGAAGACAAGGCCGCCATGCCAGTGGCAAACGTAACGGTGCCCGCCCCCCCTTCCATCAAGGTGACTTTATCTTCAAGAGCGGCCGTTGTCGGGGTTCCCTGACGGGCATAGGTATAACCCGATTTACCCTGAAAAACGGCGGCCAGTTCCCTGGCGTCGGCAAAAGCGTACTCGGTTGACGTATGCAATGGCTTGTGAATGGCACCGTGCTCTACCGTTTTGCGACGGTCTGCGTGAAGAATGGTGGTGGTAAACCCGTTATGTTCGTTTTTTGACATGATATGACTGTTAAAGAATGATTTTTTATTTATTTAACCTGACGTTGACGGACCGTTTCAAACAGGCAAACCGCACTCGCCACACTAACGTTAAGACTTTCAACCGACCCCAACATGGGAATACGCACCAGCTCATCGCAGGTTTCCCGCGTCAGGCGACGCATACCCTCGCCTTCGGCGCCCATGACCCAGGCAATGGAGCGGGTGGCATCAACATCATGAAAAGTACCGCTTGCTTCGTCATCGGTGCCAATCAGCCAGACATCGCGCTCTTTGAGCTGGCGCATGGTACGGGCCAGATTGGTCACCATGAGGTACGGAACGGTATCTGCAGCACCACAGGCCACACGCTGAACGGTGGCATTAATGCCTACCGCCTTGTCTTTGGGTGCAATAACGGCATGTACACCGGCAGCGTCTGCCGTACGCAGGCACGCGCCCAGATTATGGGGGTCGGTCACGCCATCCAGAATGAGGAAATGGGCAGGCCCCTCAATCACGTCAAGGACATCATCTATGTTAACCGCAAGCTGCTTTTGGTCTGCCAGGGCAACCACCCCTTGATGACGAACGCCTTTGGCCAGTCCATCAAGCCGTCCCACTGGAACCGGATGGATACGGATTTTGTTTTTTTCAGCCTGATCGACCAGGCTTTGCATACGCCCGTCTTTGCGTGATGCTTCGATATAAATTTCCCGAATTGAATCAGGTGCATGGCGCATGCGGGCGGTTACCGCATGAAATCCTGCCAGAATTTGACTGCTTGACATATAAATTGATTACCTTTGTATTTACCTTCGCTTACGCGTCGATTTTTTGTTCTTTTGCACGCCGACGGGTTGCGTTGACTTTTTCAACTCGGCCCGTCTTTGATGTGCGGTTTGCCCCCTCAGGGCTTCCGGCTTGGGTTTGGCCGGGCGCTTCACCTGTCGCGGCGCAGTTTCGCTACGCTGGGCATCTTTACGCAATGATTCAAAGGTAGTACCCTTGACCAGCGAAAACTCGATTCGCCGGGCCTCCAGGTCTACCCGTGTCACCTGCACCTGAACCGGATCCGTCAAGCGATAACGCATGCCGGTCCGCTCTCCGCGCAATTCGTGCGAACCTTCATTGTATTGGAAATAGTCGGTACCCAATTCCGAAACATGCACCAAACCCTCAACAAACAGGGTTTCCAGTGTCACAAACAATCCAAAAGGCGCGACACCACTTACCCGACCACTGAAAACCTCGCCCACATGCTCACGAACATACCAGCATTTAAGCCAGGCCTCGACATCACGTGAGGCATCATCGGCCCGGCGTTCGTAGGCCGACAACAGCATTCCGAGGTTATCCCAGACGGCATGCTCATGCTCTTTATGGGTTTCACCCTGCACTTTGGGTACGCCAGCCAATTCAGGCGTATAGTGCCTTTGGGCAAGGATGGACTTGATAACCCGATGCGTAAGCAGGTCGGGGTAACGCCGGATGGGAGAGGTGAAGTGCGTATACTGCTCATACGCCAGACCAAAGTGCCCCACGTTGTCGGGACTGTACATGGCCTGCTGCATGGATCTTAAGCACATGGTCTGAAGAATCTGGAAGTCGGGACGTGAGCGTCCGGCATCAAGCAAAGCGGCATAATCCTTGCCAGAGGGATCATCGCCACCGCCCAGCGTCAACCCAATGGTACGCAAGAACTCACGCAGGGTCTCAAGTTTTTCAGGCGTTGGGCCTTCATGAATACGATACAGTCCCTGACGTTTGTTTCTTAAGACGAAATCGGCGGCACAGGTGTTGGCCGCCAACATGCATTCTTCAATCAACTTATGCGCATTATTCCTGATAAATGGAACGATCTGCTCTATCTTGCCCATTTCATTGCATAGAATGCGGGTTTCAATGGTGTCGAAATCCATCGCACCGCGCTGTTCGCGTTTATTTTCAAGTGCCTCATATAAAGCATATAAATCTTTGACATGTGGCAGCAAATCGCCCAATTCGGTTCCGGCCGGGCCGGTTGGCTGCTGCAAGGCATTCCAGATTTGCGTATACGTGGTACGCGCATGCGAATTGATAACGGCATTGTAAAACTGGTATGCCGTCACCGTTCCCGCCTTGGTACCCGTCATGGGAATGACCATATCACACACCAGCACCAGACGATCAACATCAGGATTCAGGGAACACAGGCCATTGGAGAGTTTTTCGGGCAACATGGGAATAACCCGGCGCGGGAAATACACACTGGTTCCGCGCTCGATGGCATCCCGGTCAATGGCATCGCCCGGCTTGACATAGTAAGAAACGTCGGCAATGGCCACCAACAGGCGCCAGGCCATTTTGCTACGTTTTTCAGTGCCAATATCAACAACCTCGGCATACACGGCATCATCAAAATCACGGGCATCTTCCCCGTCAATGGTGATAAACGGCACATCCCGTAAATCTATACGGCCTTTAAGATCAGATGCTTGCACTTCATCGGGCATACTTTCCGACTGTATATGGGTTGCATCGGAAAACCCAACCGGGACATCAAATTTGCGCACGGCAATCTCGATTTCCATGCCGGGATCATCAATTTCTCCTAGCACTTCTATGATTTTGCCTAGCGGCTGGGTATGACGGGTGGGCTGCTGGATAATTTCAACCGTCACCACTTGCCCGTGCCTGGCGCCTCCGAGATCAGCATTCTGTACGATGATATCGTGCTTGATTCGTTGGTCTTCGGGGACCACGACATAAAGGCCTTGCTCATGCAACAAGCGTCCAACCAGACGGGCGGTACCGCGTTCAAGGACCTCTACAATCGTGCCTTCGAGCTTGCCCTTATATTCCCCAGTGGGTTTGACCTGGACCCGGTCGCCATGCAGTACCTTGAGCATTTCCCGAGGCGAGAGGAATAAATCCTGGGATCCATCTTCAGGAATTAAAAAACCGAACCCGTCACGATGGCCCTGGACTTTGCCAATCACAAAATTTTTCTGCTGGGACAGTTGCCAACCGCCTGGGGTATGCTCAAGCTGGCCATCCCTTTGCATGGCCCCCATCCGTCGTTCAAGACCCACTATACTGGCGTCCCGGCTCAACCCGAATGCACTGATCAGGGCATTCACGTCCAGGGGAGGCCTGGAATCCCGGAACACCTGAAGAATATCTTCACGGCTTGGAACATCGGGATCAAAATCAGGCGTGCTATCCGTAAGGGAACTATTTGCCTGGGCAGGCCTGTTTGCCGGGTTTTTAGTGGTGGTGCGATTTGCCAATACAATACTTCCTGATTATTTCAATTTATGATGCAATTTTTGCTTATAAAGCCATACTATATTATTCTGGCTTTATGAGACTTCTATGACTGAGCTGTTCATTTAAAGAAACGCTTGCCAATACCTGCCATTTTCTAGAATTTTGCGAGCAGATAACGGGTAACCATAACAAAACAGACCAGCACGATAAGCGGACGAATAAACTTGCTGCCATGGCTGATTACCATTAAAGAACCGGCATAAGCACCAATTATTTGCCCAACAATCATAATACCACCGATCAGCCACAAGACTTTGCCACCCAATACAAAAAGCAGTACTGAAGCAACATTACTGGCAAAATTAAATACCTTGGCATTAGCGGTTGCCTTGATGATTTGCTGCCCTCGCAACGCCACGTTAGCCAGTGAAAAGAAAGATCCGGTGCCCGGACCAAAAACGCCATCGTAAAACGCAATGACCGGCACGACGGTGCAATTAAAAACCTTGGCACTCACCCGCGGAACGCGCTCTACCTTGCCTGCAGATGGGGTAAATAAAAAATACAGCCCAATCATGATCAAGACCACGGGAATCACGATATCCAGCACCGAAACATCAATCAACTGAATCAAAATGGTACCCAGTGCCGCCCCCGCAAAAGCCATCAAAGCAGGTTTCCATACTTCTTCAAAACGCACAATTCTTTTTCTGAGCATGGTTAAGGAAGAAGTCAGGGTACCGAAACTGCCTTGCAACTTATTGGTTGCCAGGGCATTAATCGGGGGAACCTGAGCCAGCAATAGCACCGGAATGGTAATCAAGCCACCGCCACCGGCGATGGTATCAACAAAACCGGCCAGCATGGCAACCAGGAAAAGAATCAGTAAAACATCAGGCCCAACAACAAAATCCATGCCGCATCCGGATAAAAAAGACTTGAATATCAGAAAAACGCCGATCCGAACGCATTAAGCCGATAAACCGTAGGGTAAAAAATCAAAAACAATATCCATCAGTTAAAATATTCAACTTCCAGTATTTGACTTTTTGAAATCGAGATTATGGCTGATTATTATCTACCCATCAAGCACCTGCACATGACCTGTGCCTACCTGAGCATCACTTTTTTCCTGATTCGTGCATTTTGGTCGATTACGGGTTCACGCATGCTGCAAATAGGTTTTGTCAAGGTCACCCCGCATGTGATTGATTCCGTCTTGCTCATATGCGGTTTTATCCTGGCAGCCATGATCGGGCCTAACCAACCCTTCATTCTTGCAAAAATTGTGGCCCTGATTGCTTATATTGGTGTGGGTACGATAGCCATCAAGCGAGGAAAGACACCTGCGCAAAAAATAATCGCCACCGTTATTGCCGGCCTGATTTTCCTGTATATCATTGGTGCCGCGATTAACAAAAGCGCCCTGTCCTGGTTCGTTTAAACGGAAGGTCTGCCACCATTACAACAAAACCGTCTTCGCCGCATTTGGATATTATCCAGTTTGCGGCGAAAACGGTTTATTTTTCAGTTTTTTTTCCAGAGCAGGCACAAGAACGCTAAAAGAGACTGCCCAACCCGGAAAACAGCGCATTGGGCCTTAAGCCGTTGCCTCAACCTGCAAAGGCTTGAAGTCCCAAATGCCCTCTCCACGCAAATACAGCAAATGCGTATGATGTGCGTACAGGGTGCTGCGATGCCCCACACTAATCAGACGCAATTCAGGCAGTCGTTCGGCAATCAGCCGGTACATGGCATCTTCAAGGCCCTCATCCATCGCCGAGGTGGCTTCGTCTATGAATGCGGCAACCGGTTTGGCCAGCAGCAAACGGCCAAACGCAATTCTTTGCTGCTCGCCCAAGGAAAGAATATTGGTCCAGCTCACCACTTCATCCAAACGATTGAGCAGATGCCCCAGATTCACATCCTGCAAGACTTTGCGGGCCTGCTCATGGCCATCCTCAGGTACTTCGTTGGGATAATACAGCACATCCAGCAATGAACCTTCTGGCAAATAAGGTTTTTGCGACAAAAACAATACCTTATTATCTGGCCGCACCACCTGCCCTTTTGAATAAGGCCACAAACCGGCAATCGTTCGCAGAATGGTGGTTTTACCCGACCCCGAGGGACCTTGCAGCAACAAAGAGTGACCAGGCTCCACCGCAAAAGACAAATCCTTTACCAGGCATTTGCCCGCCGGTGTGGTAATGCTGACATTACGCAGCGCAACCGTATCCTGCTCTGACTTGACTTCAGGGACCGGTAATTTATCAGCGGCACGAGAATTTTGCACAAAACCGCTTAAACGATCTAGAACCGCCCGGTAACCGGCAAACGTATCATAGGCGTCCCGGAAGAATGACAGGTTGTCGTGCAAAGTACCGAAGGCTTGCGCCGTTTGGATCATCGCACCCAGCGTAATTTGCTGGGAAAAGAACCTTTTTGCCTGAATAATGAAAGGGAAAATAACCGCGGTTTGAGAAACCAGCAAGTTGAACCCCTGGAGTTTGACTGAACGAAAAACAATGGCCCATACATTACCAATCACCCGGGCAAAACGGTTGCGCAGTTTCTGCCCTTCAATCGCTTCACCCTTATAAAAAGCAATGCTTTCGGCATATTCACGCACACGCACCAGTGAATACCGGTAATCCGCATTAAAACGCTCATCAAGAAAGCTCAGGCGAATAAGCGGACGCCCGATCTTGAAGGCAAAGACCGTGGCAATCAGGATATAAATAAACAGGGCAAAGACCATCCCTTTTGACAGGGTGAATCCCAAAACGGTTAAATCGCCGGACAGCCCCCAAAGAATAATGGTAAAGGCAACGGCTGAAACCAGGGAGCTGACCAGACCCAGCAGAAGCGTCAGGGACGTCGTCACAAAACTGGACACGTCCTGCTGGATACGCTGATCGGGGTTATCGGCTGGAGTTTCAAGATAGTGAGAGCGATAATAGCTGCTTTTTTCCAGCCATTGCGAAAGCAGGGATTCATTCAGGGACTCACGCCACCTGATAGTGAAGCTCTGTTGCAAATAATAAGACACCAGCACCCGGGAGATATGGATCGCAGCCAGTATGGCAAACACCCCCATCTGGATCCAGAATCCGTCTTCATTCAGTTCTTGCAACGCGGTATACATCGTGTTGTACCAGTTCGAGAACAGCACGCTGACCCGCACGCCGAACAGGCTTAAAAACAGGATCACCCCAAATGTCAGTAAAGGACGCAGGCTGTTTCTGGGATTGAAGTAATCACCGGCCAACAGCCAGAACTGTCCCGCCCATTTGGTTGTTTTAACCAGAATAAAACCCACCAGTCCCAGCATGACTGATGAAATTACCAAAGCCTGCAAGATCCAAAGCGCGCTGTCTTGTAATTCTTGGCCCCAATTCATTGATACTCCTTATCATTTTTTATCATGGGCAAATAGAGTCTGCCATCGGCAATAAAGTTCATCACTTTACCTGAAGTAGGCATTAAATAGTAGTTAAAAAAATAACGCCTATTCAAACGCCAACTATTTTAATCGGCGCCAGCTTCTGTTTCGCTTATAGCCGTTAAGCATATAAATATCAATTTTTTTTTCGTTCTGATTTTATGCCGCTGTCTCTACACTTGCATTAACACGACATTAAGCCATGCCTCACACTGCATAAAACAGAAGGATTGATATGACCTACGGATTAAAAAAAACGAAATTGACCGCCCTTGCCATTATGTTGGGACTAAGTTCTGCTTATGCGTGCGCGAAAGATATAACGCTGCTTAATGTCTCTTATGACCCAACCCGTGAGTTATATCAGGAACTGGATAATATTTTTGCCAAACAATGGACAGAAAAAACCGGTGATACCCTGACGATCAAGCAATCCCATGGCGGTTCAGGTTCACAGGCCCGTTCTGTTGCCAACGGACTGGACGCAGACGTGGTGACCCTTGCCCTGGCAATTGATATCGATGCGATTGCCAAAACCGGCAATCGTCTTAATCCCAACTGGGAAAAGAACTTTGCCCATAACAGCACCCCCTTTACCTCTACCATTGTTTTCCTGGTTCGCAAAGGCAACCCGAAAAACATTAAGGACTGGGGTGATCTGGCCCAGCCCGGCGTGCAGGTCATTACGCCCAATCCCAAAACATCAGGAGGTGCACGCTGGAACTACCTGGCAGCCTGGTCATGGGCTTTGCGCCAGCCTGGTGCCACAGAAGAAACCGCCAAAGACTATCTGAACAAACTGTATTCAAATGTACCCGTTCTTGATTCCGGTGCACGGGGTTCAACCCTGACATTTGTACAGCGCCAGATTGGAGATGTTTTACTGGCCTGGGAAAACGAAGCGTTTCTGGCCCAGAAAGAACTGGGCACCGGCCAGTTTGATATTGTGGTGCCCAGCCTGTCCATTTTGGCTGAACCACCCGTAGCCCTGGTGGATTCCGTGGTGGACAAACGGGGCACCCGTGAAGTGGCAACCGCTTACCTGAACTTCCTTTATACCCCAGAGGCTCAAAAAGTGGGAATTAAACATTTTTATCGTCCAACCGATAAATCCCTGGAAGAAGAAGCCGCCAAACAGTTTCCAAAACTGGAAACCGTATCCATCAAGGAGCTGGGTGGCTGGGATGCGGTCAATAACAAGCATTTTGCCGATAACGCCATATTTGACCAGATTTACATCAAAAAATAAGCACCGCTTATATTGAGTTTAGATGAATATTTTACAAAAACAATATTCGGTCCTGCCCGGTTTTGGTCTGACGTTTGGCATTTCTTTATTATGGTTATGCCTGATTGTTCTGATTCCCTTCGCGGTTCTTTTCGGGCAGGCCGGGCAACTTGGCTTGGGCAATTTTCTGGAAGTCGTGGGTTCCGAACGGGTGCTTCATGCCCTGAAAATCACTTTTGGCACCTCACTGGCCGCCGTACTGGTTAATCTGGTATTTGGACTGATTACCGCCTGGGTACTGGTTCGTTACACATTCCCGGGCAAAAAAATTGTGGATGCCTTTATTGACCTGCCATTTGCCCTGCCCACGGCGGTTGCCGGTATTGCGCTTACCACCCTTTACGCCCCCAATGGTCTGATTGGCCAGGTTTTGCAAAAATTGGATATCAAAGTAGCCTTTACGCCCGCTGGTATTACGGTAGCGCTTATTTTTATCAGCCTGCCTTTTATTGTGCGTACCGTACAACCCGTGCTGGAAGACCTTGAGGTTGAACTGGAGGATGCCGCGACCTGCCTGGGGGCCAGCCGCTGGCAGATTTTCAGCAAAGTAATTTTTCCGGCCATTACACCTGCCCTGCTGACCGGGGCTGCCATGGCATTTGCCCGAGCAGCAGGTGAATACGGTTCGGTGATTTTTATTGCCGGCAATATTCCCATGGTATCTGAAATTGCCCCTTTACTGATTACCGCCAAACTTGAACAGTTTGACTACAACGGGGCAACCGCGATTGCCGTTACCATGCTTCTTATTTCCTTTCTTGTCCTGCTTCTGATTAACCTCATCCAGCGCTGGAGCAACCGCCGTTATGGCATGAATTAAAGAAAACCATGAGCCACTCCTCTACGCCCGATTTCCGGACAGAACAGCCCTTGACGCGATGGATATTAACCACCATCGCGCTGGCTTTTGTCTTCATATTTATTGCACTGCCCCTTTTCCTGATTTTCAGCGAAGCCATTTCCAAAGGATTTGAATTTTACCTGACGACGATCCAGCATAGTGATGCGATGGCCGCCATCTCATTAACATTGCTCACTGCCGCCATTGCCGTCCCCCTGAATGTGGTTTTTGGGGCCTGTGCGGCATGGGCGATTGCCCACTTCAACTTCCGTGGCAAAAGCTTTTTAATTACCCTCATCGACTTGCCTTTCTCGGTCTCACCGGTCGTGGCCGGTCTCATGTACCTGTTACTGTTTGGCAGCCAATCCACCCTGGGTACCTGGCTGATTGAGCATGATTTTAAAATAATTTTTGCCGTCCCCGGTATTGTGATTGCCACCACATTTGTGACCTTTCCCTTTGTGGCCCGTGAACTGATTCCCTTAATGCAGGCACAGGGCTCGGACGAGGAACATGCGGCCATGGTATTGGGCGCCAACGGTTTACAGGCTTTTCTGAAAGTCACCCTTCCCAAGATCAAGTGGGGACTGCTGTATGGCGTTATTTTGACCAATGCCCGTGCCATGGGTGAATTTGGTGCCGTCAGTGTTATTTCCGGTCATATTCGCGGTGCCACCAATACCATCCCACTTCATGTCGAGATTCTTTATAATGAGTTCAATATTGCCGGGGCATTTGTATGTGCTTCCGTGCTGGCATTGCTGGCTATTGCCACCTTGGTCACCAAAACAATTATCGAGTGGCGACAAAACACACTGGTCGCGCGCTCCCTGGCACGCACAAAGTCTGCCAAAACCGCATTTGCCATGCCTGCCCGGCAGGTTGCAACCGCATCATAAACAGGAATTATCGTGAGTATAGAAGTTCAAAACATCTCAAAGAAGTTTGCCGGGTTTACGGCGCTTGACAACATCAACCTGGACATCCACAGCGGAGAATTGCTTGCCCTGCTGGGCCCTTCAGGCTGCGGCAAAACCACCTTGCTGCGTATTATTGCCGGTCTTGAAAAGGCCGATTCGGGCAAAATCATTTTTAACGGGCAAGACAGCACCGATACCCATGTATCCAAACGCCAGATCGGTTTTGTTTTCCAGCATTATGCCCTGTTCCGGCACATGACCGTGTTCGACAACATCGCCTTTGGCCTGAATGTCAAACCACGCAAAGATCGTCCTTCCCAGGAAGCCATCCGGGAAAAAGTCATGGCTTTACTGAAAATGGTACAACTGGACTGGCTGGCCAATGCCTACCCGTCACAATTGTCTGGCGGCCAGCGCCAGCGGATTGCCCTGGCCCGTTCTTTGGCGGTGGAACCACAGGTACTATTGCTGGATGAGCCCTTTGGTGCCCTGGATGCCAAGGTACGCAAAGACCTGCGCCGCTGGCTGCGCCAGCTTCATGATGATATCAACCTAACCAGTATTTTCGTGACCCATGACCAGGAAGAAGCCCTGGAGGTATCTGACCGTGTGGTGGTGATGAACCACGGCAAAATTGAACAGGTTGGCAGCCCCGATGAAATCTATGACACCCCGGCCAGCCCGTTTGTGACCCAGTTCCTGGGCGATGTCAACCTTTTCCATGGCAGAATCCACGACAAGCATTTCACCAGCGGAGACTTCCGCCATGAAATCAGCCAGCACAGCGCACACTTTACCGGTACCGAAGCCATTGCCTACATCCGCCCTCATGACATTGAAATCAGCCTTGATGCTGCCAATGCCCTGGGCCACGGCCAAATAGAACATATCCATTCCATTGGACCGATTGTCCGGGTTGAAATCGCCCGCGACGGCCAGGATGAGAATATTGAAGTGGTGCTAACCAAAGAACGCTTCCGCACACTGGGCCTCATGCCAGGCGATAATGTGTATGTGAAAGCCAGAAAAGTGGCCGTGTTTGATCCTGCCAGTGTTTGAGTGGTTCAGGTTTTAGCTGCCTAATTTTTAACTGTCCAACATTTTGGAGCCACTTCACCGGAGCGAAGAGTTTGAACGATTCCGGTTCCCACGCTAGAGCATGGGAACCAGTAAACGAGCAGAAAAAATGCGGAATCATTATTCAGGTGCAGCGACTTCGGCCCGCAGGGGCGTCGGAGCAAAGCTGAATAATGATTCCGCTTCTATAGAAAAAACCAGGTAGACATATGCATTCCCAGGCTACTAACCCGGGAACACCCTCAATCAATTAATAATACCCGCCGCCACCGTATTATTGCTGGCTTCATCAATCAAAATGAACGAACCCGTTATCTGGTTTTGTGCGTAAGCATCCACCACCAGCGGTTTTTGCAAAGACAAACCCACCTTGCCAATATCATTCAATGCCAGCTGGTCTTTATCTGCCGTGTCCAGCAGGGTTTGTACATCCAGCACATGATGGATCTGGTTGACACGCACCGGCACGGTGGCTGAGGTATGTTTCAACAGATACTTTCTTTTCAGGTTCAAGGGAAATTCATCAAACCAGCAGATATTGGCAGACAGCGTCTTGCTTGATTCAACGACAGCCTGTGCATCCACCAGCATATCGCCACGGGAAATATCAATATCCGCATCAAGACGGATGGTAACCGTACCGTCTTTGAGCGCCTGTTGCACGTTACCATCAGGAGTGATAATTTCCATGACGGTTGCCGTCTGGTTGGCGGGCAGTACCCTGATTTGCTGGCCGACATACACGCTGCCCTGGGCGACCTTGCCCATATACCCCCTGAAATCATCCGCCTGTGAACCATCCTGGCGAATCACCAGCTGCACCGGCAGGCGCAGGGCCTCAGGCGTACTCAGCTCGTCTTCCTCCCCATTATCCAGTGATTCCAAAATTGATAACAATGGCTTGCCATCATACCAGGGGGTTTGTTCGCTCTTGTAAACGATATTATCGCCCCCCAAGGCCGATACGGGAATAAAGTGAGTCTGGCTTGCATCCAACCCAAGCTGCCGGACCAGTGCCAGGTAAGCGGTTTTTACCTGATTGAAGCGCACCTCATCAAAACCCACCAAATCCATTTTATTGACCGCCACCAATACATGACGGATACCCAGCAATTTGATCAAGGCCGTATGCCGTTTGGTTTGCGCCAGCAATTCAAACTCACCATTTTCTTTAATGGCACGCACAATATCAACCAGCACAATCGCGGCATCAGCGGTAGACGCCCCTGTCACCATATTGCGGGTGTACTGTTCATGCCCCGGGGTATCCGCAATAATGAACTTGCGATTAGCGGTTGAAAAATAACGGTAAGCCACGTCAATCGTAATGCCCTGCTCGCGCTCCGCTTCCAGTCCGTCAGTCAGCAAAGAAAAATCAATCTGCTCACCACTGGTTCTTTTATGCCGCGCTTTCTGGATCGCTTGCAACTGGTCTGTCAGTACCGATTTGCTGTCATATAACAAACGGCCAATCAGTGTGCTTTTACCATCATCCACCGAGCCAGCGGTAATAAAACGCAACAAGCCCCGGGTATTTGTTCTTTCTGTCATATCTTTCTCACTATCCAATCTTTATCAGAAGTAGCCTTCTTTTTTGCGTTTTTCCATTGACGCTTCACTGGTCTGGTCATCCATGCGAGTGGCACCGCGCTCGGTAATTTCCGTAATCGCGGTTTCCTCGATAATGGCTTGCGGTGAAGCCGCTGTACTTAAGACCGGGCAGGTGCAACTGATATCGCCCACGGTACGGAAGCGTACGGTCAGCACTTCGCTTTGCTCATCGTCTTTTTTAGGCGTTAAGGACGTTACCGGCACCAGCAAATTATTACGACGCACCACTTCACGCTCATGGGCATAGTAAATGGAAGGCAGGCTCAAGTTTTCCTGTTCAATGTATTGCCAGATATCCAGCTCGGTCCAGTTTGAAATCGGGAAAACGCGGATTTGCTCACCGGGATGAATCCGGGCGTTATACAAGTCCCACAACTCAGGGCGCTGGTTCTTCGGATCCCACTGACCAAACTCGTCACGGAAAGAAAAAATACGCTCTTTGGCACGCGCTTTTTCTTCATCGCGGCGGGCACCCCCCATCAAGGCATCAAAGCCGTTTTCCTCCACGGTTTCCAGCAAGGTCACGGCCTGTGCGGCATTACGCGAATCATTCTCACGGCGCAAGCGTACGGTACCCTTGCGAATGGAGTCTTCCACATGCCCCACCACCAGGTTCAAACCATATTTTTTAACCAGCTCATCGCGAAAGGCGATCACTTCAGGGTAATTATGTCCGGTATCAATATGCACCAGCGGGAATGGCAGGTTCAGCTTGCGATTTCCCAGCCGGAATGCCTTCATGGCCAGATGCAACAAGACCACGGAATCCTTACCGCCCGAAAACAGCAAAGCCGGTGAACGGCACTCGGCCACCACCTCACGAATAATATAAATCGATTCGGTTTCCAGCCGTTTCAGATGTTCGGTATGCAATTGTGCTTTCTCAAAATGCACGGTCTCAGTTATGCTATTCATTACTCATCCTGGTGTTCTTAAAATTTCCATGGTTACTGCTTACGCTGTGGGGGCCGGGCTGACGTGCAGGCCACATTCCTTGCTGTCCCGCGATTCCCACCACCAGCGTCCGGCACGAGGGTCTTCACCGGCACGAACCGCCTTGGTACAGGGTTCACAGCCAATACTCGGGTAACCCTTGTCGTGCAACACATTAACCGGCAAATCGTAAAAATCGACATAAGCCCAAAGCTCTGCCTCTGTCCAGTCAAACAAGGGGTTATATTTAAGGATATTTCTGGCCGTATCCTGCTCTTGCAAAGCAAGCTCAGTGCGAGTTACCGATTGCTCACGGCGTTGTCCCGTAATCCAGGCATCAGCCT
Organism: Advenella sp. RU8; assembly: GCF_048381675.1. Lineage (NCBI taxonomy): Bacteria > Pseudomonadati > Pseudomonadota > Betaproteobacteria > Burkholderiales > Alcaligenaceae > Advenella > Advenella sp. RU8. Next base: position 18,274 of record NZ_JBLWIS010000002.1, on the reverse strand, counting down.
GTGCCAGTGCCTGGTCAAGCGGAACGATTTTTCTTATCTGACAGCATTTTTTACGGGCTTCAAGACTATCGTAAAACCCGTTAAGGCCATAAGTATTCACATATTCGGCCAGCGCCCCGGTTTCAGGACGGTACAGTTTGATTTCATAGCCATAACGCTGTTTTACCTGCTCAAGCAAAGCCAGGGTTTCCTGGTGCAGACGTCCGGTTTCCAGCGTAAAAATATCAATGCCCTGATTCACGGTATTTTTCAGGTCTGTCAAAATAATATCGGCCAACACTTGGTCTTCTGCCGATAAACTGGAAGCCAACCTCACGCGGGAATGACTGCCGGCAATGAAACGAAGCCGCTCTGTCAGCACCGCCCTTTTATCCTGTAATAATGTAGCGCTGACACGACCTTTGGGGGGTGACCATAACAGGGGCTGCTCAAACCCTCCTGCAAAATCACTGACTGTTTGTAAAGACATGGTTAACCTAAATTTAAAAACCAAACCTCTTGCATATTGCAATTTATATTCTGGTTCGGTATAACAAATCAGGTTTTTATAATATAGAGTTAGCGCTCGAACGCAAACTAACTAATACTTCTTTGCATATTCAAACAGGCTATATCCATGGCATTTTCATGAAGCCTGAAATAATCAGGCCAAAATCAAATAAAAGAATAGACTAACGTGATGCCAGGATCATTCTGGCTCCTTTTTCGGCAATCATCATGACAGGTGCATTGGTATTGCCCGATGTAATCCGGGGCATGATAGAGGCATCAATCACCCTCAATCCGCTCAGACCCTTAACCCTGAGTTCCGGATCCACCACGGCTTTATCATCGACCCCCATACGACATGTTCCTACCGGATGAAAAATGGTGGTGCCAATTTCACTGGCAGCCCTGACCAGATCTTCTTCTGTTTGATAGATGGTGCCCGGTTTATATTCGATGGGATCATATTTTGCCAGAGCATCCTGAAACACTATTCTTCGGGTCAGTTTCAGACTATGCACGGCGATCCGTATATCTTCATCGGTACTTAAGTAGTTGCATATGATATCGGGCTTGTCGTGACAGGCAGGCGAAACGATATTCACCTCACCCCGGCTGGTAGGCCTTAAATTGCACACCGAAGCCGTAAAGGCAGAAAAAGTATGCAAAGGCTCGCCAAACTTTTCCAGGGACAGGGGTTGCACATGGTATTCAAGATTGGCACTGCCCAGCTCATCAGAGGAGCGGGCAAAAACCCCCAATTGGGAAGGCGCCATGGTTAAAGGCCCCTTGCGGAACAAAGCATATTGCAGGCCCATCCAGGCCTTTTGCAGGGGGGATTGCATCATTTTATTCAGCGTCTTTACCCCAGACACTTTATAAATCATGCGCAATTGCAAATGGTCCTGAAGGTTTTTACCAACCCCCGGAGCATGATGCACGACCGGAATCTGCAGTTTATTCAGGTAAGAAGCAGGGCCAACCCCCGAGCGTTGCAATATTTGCACTGAACCAATGGCACCGGCTGACAAGACCAGTTCTGCCGCTGCGTTGGCCTGATACAGTTTGCCATTAATATAATACTGAATACCCCGTGCCCGCTTACCCTCAAAGACGATACGATCACAGATGGCATGCGTAAGAACCGTCAGGTTTTTCCGCGACTTGACCGGATGCAGAAAAGCCTTTGCCGCACTGAAACGCAAGCCCTTTTTTTGGGTCACCTCAAAATAAGCACTTCCTTCATTATCACCACGGTTGAAATCATCAAGGGGTGGAATTCCGGCTTGTGCCGCTGCAGCCCTGAATGCATCCAGAATATCCCAACGCAGGCGCTGGTTCTCCACCCGCAATTCCCCATTGGCACCATGCCAGTCATTATTACCTAAATGATGGTTTTCAAAATTCCTGAACAAGGGTAGAACATCATCCCAGGCCCAACCAGTGTTACCCAAACTGGCCCAGTGATCGTAATCCTGTTTTTGTCCACGCATGTAAATCATGCCATTAATGGCGGAACTGCCACCCAGCACCTTACCCCTTGGGTAGGCAATGCTACGGTCATGCAATCCGGCATCTGCCCTTGTACTAAAGCACCAGTCGGCCCGTGGATTGCCGATACAATACAAATATCCCACCGGAATATGCAGCCAATGCCAAGAATCAGGCCCACCGGCTTCAATTAACAAAACCCTGTTATCCGGATTTGCTGACAAGCGGTTCGCAAGCAGGCAGCCGGCCGATCCGGCGCCCACAATGATGTAATCGAACTCTCCTAATAAAACCGGTTTCTGGTCTTGCATATCCGCCTCTTAAACACTGAATTTGTTCCTCCAAGGAAGCATAATCAGCATAGAAGTTTGCATTTTTTGACACAAGCAGGGCAAACACCTATCAGGACAGAGCAGAAAGTTTACGATGAAAAAACCTGATTGCGGATTTCACCCCGTACAAACGAATTAATGTTATTTATCAATTGGTCAGCCAATGCCTGGATCGCCTCTTCACTGGCCCATGCCACATGTGGCGTCAAAATAAAATTGGGATAATCCATCAGTGCCATAAACGGATGTGAATCCGGCATGGGTTCTGTCGTTACCACATCAAATGCCGCACCACCAATTTTTTTGCCTTTAATGGCTCGTACCAACGCCTCCTCATCTACCAGACCTCCTCTTGCCGTATTCACCAGCAAAGCCGAGGATTTCATTTTATTGAACTCAGGGTCGGATATCATATTCCGGGTCTCTGCAGTCAATGGCAGGTGCAAGCTCAAAATGTCTGCTGTTTCAAGTACTTCATCAAACGGGCGATAATTTTCATCGCGCGGAACCTGTCCTTTACGCGAGGCAAAAATGGTTTTCATGCCCAGGCCCCTGGCAAGATTGGCCAATGATGATCCCAAGGCCCCTGAACCAAAAATACCCAAGGTGCTATTGGCCAAGTCTTTGATCGGATAATCAAAATAGCAAAACTGCCCGCTTTGCTGCCATCGCCCTGCCTTAACGGAAGCATGATAAGGAATAATGCTTCTGCGCAGGGCAAAAATAAGGGCCAGCACATGTTCCGGTACGCTATTCACCGCATAATTACGGATATTGCTAACCACACACCCCTTGGTTTCACAAGCTTTCAGATCAACCACATTCGTGCCGGTTGCTGAAATGGCGATCAGTTTAAGCGAGGTTGCACCAGCCAGGCTTTTATCATCAATAAGGACCTTGTTAGTGATCACGATATCGGCGGTTTCAATGCGTTCAGCCACCAGATGCACCGGCGTATTGTCATGCATCTCTACCGTGCAATCAAAGGTAAAAGGCTTTAACTGGATGAATGCCGGAATGGTGGCGCGATCCAAAAAAACAATATGAGGAACATGGCTCATGAGAATAATCCGCAACGGTAAAAACGTTCACTATATCACCCACCTTAATTGGCTAAAATAGGGTCAATAGTGCGACACGTCACTCGCTACGTGCAAAGGGTTGTCTCCTTTTAAATCAAAGACTTAGGTAGCTAGCCTAGAACAAGAAGCATTTAAAGAAGTACTTAATATTAGGCGTATGCCGATTTTTGATAACGTTATTGCGATCTATTTTGATCAAAATAATGGGCAACTTCAGGCCAAAAACCTGTTTTTTGTTGTTTATTTGATACAAAATATCCCCTTGGGGATAATGTCGATAAATAATATTTATTTATCGGTCAATTAGTCTCGATTAAGTATATTAATCGATGCTTACTCTTGTATACCAGTCAGTCTTTTTAGATCTGACACGGTAGCGATGAACTCGACCGTCTCAAACATACGGCTAAGAGTTATCCTTATTTAGCATATAAAGGCGAGTAGCCTTTTTCATCAATGTTTTACGTTCTCGATGGCCAAAAGCCAAGTGAGAGAATGTAAAACTTATCTTACAACAGATAATCAGCCTATCCATGCATGCACATTTGGTAACGAATGTGTGTGAAGCCATGGTGACAATGTACCCCCAATTTTGGCATCAGAGACGGTGACGTCTTCTGATGGAGTCTTCAAGTGTCAATGAGGATGAGGGGCTAGGCAAGGTGCCACGCGCAACTCATGTGAATCGCTGTTAAACCTCGTTACTATTGAATGGCTGAAGACACTATGGGCCATAACCAAAATGGTATGTAGACGGTTGTTCTCGTTATTGATGAGAACACGTTGTCGGAAATCTACCGGGGAAGAAGTGAGCGCTAAAGCACTATTATTATGGTGAAAAAGGAACGTGGTAAGCCCGTAGTTTCGCCATCCTTGCGGTTTGAGGATGGCAGGCAAGGCGCAAGCTGAGTTGTTGAAACTGCGGGTATGGGATTCTCGAAAAAGCAAACGGCATCTTGTAATGAGATACATAGGGGAAACACGTAACCCACCGGAAACGGGGCCTACTTCGAGATGGTGAAACATCACCAACGTTCTGTTAATCTTTAATTAATCACCCACTGGGAAAAACAAATCCCAATGGGACACCTGTTTTTCTCTTTGGGTATTTATTTACTTAGGAGAAAAGCATGGAATTAATTCAAGCTTCCAGTAATCTTGAATCTGCATTCTCCAGCAAACCGGAGGACTGGCACAGCATCAACTGGGTTCGAGTCAACCGGAATGTCAAGGAAATGCAGATCAAATTGGTGAAATTTTGTCGGGAAGGTGATTGGCGCACAGTGAAAGCCATGCAACGATCACTAACCCGCTCGTTTAGTGGCAGATGTCTTGCTGTTCGACGAGTCACAGAGAACCAGGGTAAAAACACGGCGGGAGTCGATGGCGAACTTTGGAAAACACCTGAATTGAAATGGCTTGCCATTTCAAGGTTAAAGCAACATGGATACAGACCTAAACCCTTGCGGAGGGTCTATATTCCGAAGTCAAACGGGAAGAAACGCCCGCTTGGCATACCAACCATGCTGGATCGCGCAATGCAGGCATTGCACTTGATGGCATTGGAACCTATCGCTGAAGCCAAGGCTGATCCTGACTCGTACGGGTTCAGGCAAGGCCGTAGTACGGCCGATGCGATGGGGCAGTTATTCGTTTCCTTATCTAATAAGCATAGCGCTAATTGGGTACTGGATGCGGATATCAAAGGTTGTTTTGACAACATCAGGCATGACTGGTTAATTGATAATGTTCCCATGAACAAATCAATTCTTCAGAAATGGCTGAAATCAGGTGTTGTTTTTAACGGCCGGTTTGCTAACACAGAAGCCGGTACACCACAGGGCGGGATCATATCCCCAACCCTAGCCAATCTGACTTTGGACGGACTGGAAACCGGACTGAAAAATCACCTCGGTGAATTGTTCGGCAAAACCAGATCGTTAAAGCTAAAAGTAAATATTGTCAGATATGCGGATGACTTTGTGATCACCAGTGAATCGAAAGACTTACTGGAAACCACAGTTTTGCCGTGGATCGTGCAATTTCTCTCACAAAGAGGACTTGAGCTATCCATGGAAAAGACACGCATCACGCACATTGACGATGGATTTGACTTTCTAGGATGGAATTTCCGTAAATATGCCGGAAAAATGTTCATCAAGCCAAGTAAGAAAAATGCACAGGCATTTTATAAAAAGCTCAAAGAAGTGGTCAAATCCAATATGGCGGTCAAGCAGGAAGTCTTAATTTACCTGCTAAACCCTATCTTGAAAGGCTGGGCTAATTATCATAGTCCTGTGGTCGCCAAACAGACGTATTCACGGCTGGATAACCTGTTATGGTATTGTTTATGGCGGTGGGCAAAACGAAGACATCCTAATAAACCGAAAATATGGGTTCGTGCGAAGTATTGGCACAGACTTAATGATCGGGAGATGTTTTCAGCCCCAGTCGAACAAGCTGACGGCAAAACCAGTTATTTGTCCTTGTACAAATTAGCGGATACGGTCATTAAAAGGCATGTAAAAATCAAGGGGGAATATAACCCTTTTGATCCTGAATGGGAAAGCTATGGAGAGAAACGCAGGAATATGCGTTTGATGAACAACATCAAACACATCAGAAAGCAGGTCAATCTATGGCATGAACAGGACGGGTTATGTGCCCTGTGCCGATTGCCACTGACGGAGGAATCCGGCTGGCATATGCACCATATTATTCAACGGGTCGCAGGCGGTGCGGACACGATGGATAATCTGGTGTTATTACACCCTAATTGCCATGCACAAGTGCATAGCAAAGGTTTATTTGTGGGCAAAGTGGTATAACACAGTGTGTTATATTTAGTTTTGCTTGAGCCGTATGCGGTGAAAGTCGCACGTACGGTTCTTAGGGGGGAATGGGTCAGTAATGGCCTGTTTCTACCCTCCCTAACCGTTATCAATTATCATTGTTTTTATGTCAAACCCCCTTCCCCTTCGTGAAAGTGCGCTGCAGGCACTTATCGTTTCGGATCCCGATGAAAAGATTGCCGCTGTACAGCAAATCGATTTCGAGGCGCCTATCCATACGCAGGAAATAACACCACCTAGCCAAACCATTCCTGGCCGGCCCTTGCTGCCCGAACTGGTCCCCCCACAAAAAGTCACCTACCGTTCCATTAACAGTGAGCAGGGAAAAGCCGCGCTTATTCACTCGATTGCGCATATAGAATTTAATGCCATTAATCTGGCCCTTGACATTATCTGGCGCTTTGCCCATTTGCCTGAAGATTTTTATCGGGACTGGCTACGTGTTGCCAAAGAAGAAGCCTATCATTTCTCTCTGGTACGGGCACATTTACACAGTATGGGTCATGAATACGGTGATTTCACAGCCCATAATGGCTTGTGGGAAATATGTGAAAAAACCGGCAACGACCTTCTTGCCCGGATTGCCCTGGTTCCCAGAACACTCGAGGCACGCGGCCTGGACGTTTCCCCGGTCATTCAGAACAAGCTGGCCAGCGTTAATGACCACGAAGGCGTCAGAATCCTCGGCATCATTTTGCATGATGAGGTTGGTCATGTAGAATTAGGCAACAAATGGTATCTTTATTTGTGCCAGCAAATGAATAAAGACCCCATTGCTACTTATGCCGACATGGTACACACTTACCGTGTGGCAAAACCCAAAGGTCCCCTTAACATCAAGGCCAGAAAACAGGCAGGCTTTACTGACGAAGAGCTGGCATGGCTCAGTTCGGTTTAATCGTTTCATAAAAACAGGAACAATAATGGAAATACTTATTTTAGGTGCGGGTGTAATTGGCCTGACAACGGCATACTACCTTACAGAGCAAGGTCATAAAGTAAGTATTCTGGACAAAAATCCTGATGTTGGCCTTGAAACCAGCTATGCCAACGGAGCACAGCTTTCTTACAGTTATGTTGCCCCGCTAGCCGGTCCTGGCGTTATTGGAAAAGTACCCAAGTGGCTACTTGATCCCGATTCTCCCCTGCGTTTTCGGCCCAGCCTTGACCCGGCCGATATCTGCTGGAATCTTCGTTTCATGAAAGCCTGCAATGCCAGCCAAAGCGACAAAACAACCCGTGAACTGCTGCAACTGTCTTTCCTTAGCCGCGACTTGCTCCATCACTTACTAGATACCGAAAAACTGGATATAGACTTCCAGGCTTCCGGAAAAATGGTTTTGCACCGTAGCACAGCCTCTTTCAACAGCGCCGTTCAACTGCTTGATTTCCAGCGCCAGCTCGGATGCGAACAGTTTGCCCTGAACACGGATGAATGCATTACCAAAGAACCAGCACTGGCACCGCTAAAAAACCAGATAACCGGCGGTATTTATACCCCCAGTGAAGAAGCGGCCGATTGCTTCAAATTCTGCCAAAACCTGAAAACCCTTCTGTTAGACCGGGGAGTAGAATTTCTATTCAACCATGAAGTCGGTTTACTAAAAAGCAATGGTTCATCACAAGTTAGCGTAATACTTAAAGACCGGCAGTCGCTTTCAGCTGATCATATCGTGGTCGCGCTAGGCTGCGAAAGTACCGCCTTGCTAAAACCGTTACATATAGATGTGCCCGTTCGCCCGCTTAAAGGATACAGTCTTACCTTGCCAATCGAAAACGATAGCCAGGCACCACATGTCAGCATTACCGACTTTGAACGCAAAGTGGTTTATGCCCGTATTGGCAAGCGCCTGCGCATTGCCGGCATGGCCGACCTGGTAGGCATGAATAAAAGCATAGATCCCAACCGCCTCAAAACCCTGATTAACGAAGCCAAAGCAGTGTTTCCTGATGTCGGTAATTACGCCCAAGCAGAGCAATGGGCGGGACTGCGTCCCGCCACCCCCAAGGGCAAGCCTATTATTGATGGCACCCGATATAAAAATCTTTGGCTGAATATTGGCCAGGGTGCGCTAGGCTTTACGCTGGCTACCGGCTCTGGCAAATTGCTGGCAGAAAAAATAAGCGGAAAAAAATCCTCTGTTCCTGACGGTCTTTTTAGCCTGGGCAATGCCTAGCCTGGCCAAGATCCTCTAATATCGGACAATCAGGGCGCTGATCACCAGAACAATGCCGGTTCAGGTGCTGCAGGGTATCCACCATCGCCTGCAACTGCTCGATTTTGTGCTGTAATTCTTCAATATGCTGCCGGGTTATTTGCTTGACGTCAGCACTGGCCCTGCCCTTATCATTCCATAAGGCCAGCAGCTCTTGGATTTGCGCTACCGAAAACCCCAGATCCCGTGAACGCCGGATGAAACGCAAGGCATGCAGATCCTTTTCAGTATATTGCCGGTAACCCGAATCACTGCGATGGACCGGCTGGATCAGACCGGTATCTTCATAATAGCGGATCATCTTTGCAGATATGCCGGTTTGCTTTGCTGCTTCACCAATATTCATAACGGTTTCCCTAACGCTGTTTTTTTAACTGAAAACCTGCGTAACCTTAACGCATTGGTCACCACAAACACACTGGACAATGCCATGGCTCCAGCGGCAAAAACCGGAGAGAGTCCCAAGCCATACACCGGATAAAGCGCACCGGCGGCAATCGGAATAAGCGCCACATTATAAGCAAAGGCCCAGAAGAGGTTCTGGTAAATATTCCTGAAGGTAGCCTTGGACAAAGAAACGGCATGCGCCACGTTTTGAATATTTTTGCCCATCAACACGACATCAGCCGACTCAATCGCAATATCCGTACCCGTGCCAATGGCCACACCCACATCGGCATTGGCCAGGGCCGGTGCATCATTAATCCCGTCGCCTACAAAAACCAGTGTCCCCATTTCCTGCTTGATCTGTCTGACATACTTTACCTTGTCATCAGGCAATGCCTGGGCATATACCAGGTCAATTTTCAATTGACGGGCAATCGCCTGCGCAGTTTGTTCATTATCACCGGTCAGCATCACGGTTTTGATATTCATCCCGTGTAATTGCGCTATGGTGCTTGCCGCATCTTCCTTGACGGTATCTGCAATCACGAACAGGCCTGCAGGCCGGCCGTTAACCGCAACAAAAATGGGTGTCTTCCCTTCTCGGGCAAATTCCATGCCTTTGTCAGTCAAAGTGCCAAAGTCCGCTCCTTTACCTGCCAGAAATTGTGCTGAACCGATCAAATAGCTGTCATTGCCAATTTCTGCCTCAATGCCAGCCCCCAAAATATTCCGGAAAGTATCCACATGAGGCAGAACCATATTCTGTTGCTGTGCCGCCTTGACGATTGCCTGGGCAATCGGGTGCTCCGAATGCTGCTCAATGGCAGCGACGTTGGCCAACAACTGCGCTGGTTCAAAACCATCTGTGGCATGCCAATCGGTCAGTTCAGGATGACCATGAGTCAGGGTGCCTGTTTTATCAAAAACCACCACTTTGGTATCTTTAAGGACCTGCAAGGCACTGGCCTTGCGAAACAGGATATTAAGCTGCGCTGCCCTGCCTGTTGCCACCATAATAGAGACCGGCACGGCAAGCCCCATTGCACATGGGCAGGCAATAATCAACACGGCTACCGTAGCGGTTAAGGCATGCGGCAACAAAGGTTCCGGGCCCCAAATCATCCAGGCCATAAACGTTAATACGGCAACCACCAGTACGGCCGGCACAAAACGGCTGGTTACCACATCAAGGATGTTTTGAATGGGCAGTTTATCGGCCTGAGCCTGCTGCACCATCTTGATGATGTTGGCCAGAACGGTATTGTCGCCCACCTGTTCTACTTGAACCGTCAGGCTGCCATTCGTACTAACAGTACTGCCCACCACCTTGTCTCCCTGTACTTTGCTCACAGGCAAGGGTTCTCCGGTCATCATGGATTCATTAATATGCGCCTGGCCACTCATCACGACACCATCGGCAGGAACGGTTTCACCGGGCCTAACCAGCACCAGGTCATTCACCTTCAGTTCATCCAGAGGGATATCGCGCACCTGGCCGTTTTCAATCAGGTGCGCTGTTTTGGCTTGCAACCCGATCAGACGGGCAATCGCCTGTCCGGTTTGGCCCTTGCTGCGGGCTTCCAGATAACGACCCAGCAATATCAGGGTACTAACCACTGCTGCCGCCTCAAAGTACACGAAACGGGAATTTTCAGGAATCAGTGCGGGCATTGCCGTCACAATGGCCGAATAGATATAAGCGCTACCCGCACCAATGGCCACCAGGGCATTCATGTCAGGCGATTTTTGCATGAAGCTTTTTACCCCAAGCGTAAAAAAACGTCGTCCAGGGAAAGCTAGCACAATCGTGGTAAGAATCCACTGGATAATCCAGCTGGTTTGCACAGGCAAGAAAGCATGCAACCAGTGATGAAAACCGGGTATCAGGTGGCCCCCCATTTCCAGAATGAAAACAGGAGCCGTAAAGATGGCGGCAATCAGCAAATCACGCTTTAGCCCGGCAATTTCCCGGTTACGGTGTTCTATTTGCGCTTGGGTTTGCTTGTCAGCCCGCTCGATAAGTGCGGCTTCATAACCCGCCTTGTCGATAACGGCAATAATCTGTTCGGCCGGCAAGTTACGGTTGCTTAATTCAACATGAGCGGTTTCTGACGCCAGGTTGACCGTCACTTTACCAACACCCTCGATTTTGGCAATAGATCTTTCAACACGTCTCACACAGGAGGCGCAAGTCATGCCTCGAACCGCGAATTCGTAATGGGGAGAAACATCTAACGACTTTGAATTTGCCATGATAATCAAAAAAATAAAGGATAATCCATATTTAACAGTTTATTATCAACCCTCACACTATGGGAAGGTCAAGCCCTATTGCATCTGGCATGCCCACACGGAGAAAATTTTAATGTTGCAAAAACTTTTGCTACCCGTAATTGTTTTTATCATCGTCCTTATTGGCCTGACCTTTGGTGAAGGCGTATTTAGTGCCTTGGCGCAATGGATAAGCCAAATCACCGGTATCGTTATTTACAATTTCCAGGATCTTTACTGGACGATCTCTCTTTACGTCGCAAGGCATCCGGTAAAAATAGTGGTTGCCATCGTAATTACCGCCATTGTTTGTATATGGATCTACAAAAACAAGGGTGAAGAAATGAACAATCAGGCTAACTCACGCAAGATAGGCATATTCCTGGCTATCTTCCTGGGTTGGCTAGGTGCCCACCGCTTTTATGCCGGCCATATCGGCATGGGCTTACTATACCTGTTTATCAGCTTTATTTGGCTCCCGCTATCTGTATTCCTTGGTCTTGTTGATGCTGTCAGGTATATTTTCATGAATGATGAGGAATTCAAGGCAAATATTAAGGCATAATCTTATCTATCCTTAATCCATAATTACAACCGGGCTCAGGCCCGGTTTTTTACACCATGCAATTAAATATCAAAGACCTGGTCATTGACACTTCCGCCATTGACAGTGAAAAACTGCTCAAAGCCTGGGACTGGCTTATTCCTTTTGAAACCGAAATCGTCATGATTACCCAAACTGGCGATGCCTTCCTGATAGAAAAAGATAACGGCTCCATCCTTTTCCTGGATACACTGGACGGCGAACTGGAAGTGCTGGCCGACTCCCTTGAATCCTTCCAGCAGTTACTGCAAGACGAAGCGTTCGTGATTGATTATTTTTCCTGCGAACTGATTGCCCCATTGCTACATCATCAATTACCACCCAATACCGTCTACAGTTTCAAGACCCCACCGGTACTGGGCGGTGAATACCACAGTAACAATCTGGAAATCTTTGATGTAGAACACCACTTTTCAGATATGGGCCTGCTATGGCAAGAGATCGGGAAAATAAACATTGATGAAGACACCAACGAAAACGGTGGCGAATAGCAATTTTCAATTTATTATTTTGACCAAACGCCTGCCCGCCAACGCAATTTATAGCAATGAAGGATTGATGTCCCGCTGGTAGTGCAGGAACCGGCCCGAATAGGACTCGGGCACGTCATTGTTATTAAAGGCATAAGGCCGATGAATTTTTTTATCTTCCGCAAGCCGGAAGCCATATTCTGACATTTTTCGGGTAAAACGGTTTCTGTAGCCCCGGTTTGGGTCCATGACCCAAACCTCTGAGCAGGCTTGCGCATGTGCATGAATATACTGTGCGACATGATCTGGACTTTGCAACCCCGAAGGCCACAACATGCCAAACAATGGCCAGGCGGCCGAGCAAATCCCCAAACGCTCTGCTGCGCCCTTGGGATCATAGAATTGTTGTTTGTCCAAGAGCGTAAAAATTTCCAATGGTGCTTGCCCTGGAATATGAATGGTACGTAATTTGGTTTTATAAGGTATTGATTTAAGCATAGCCCTTTGCAATTCAATATACACATCGGTCACTATAGCCCATATTCTTATAAATAATTTTTATTCACAAAAAAATAAAAAGATAAGCGAAATTTAACAGCTTTTTCTAATAATTTAATTAAATATAAATGCAATTTAACAACTATTTTCACAAACAAAAAAACGCCCTTACTTTCTGATTTCCCTATTCCCCCAGAATCAAGCTATTGGAGGAAAACCAAATAAATACAGACCTGTATCACACCAAGGTCATGCAAGTCTGTATAAGATCAAATCAATACATTGAATGTACCGGCTTATCCAGGATTTTTATTGCGTACCATTGATAGCAAAATCAAAAACCTGATAACTCTTGATATCATCCCATGCCACTCGTGCCCTGTAATCTGCATTCAGGGGACGGTTCAAAATCATCGGCACCCTTGCCTCAGTAAGACCACCATGGGTACGCAAGCGGTGTCCTTGTAAACCGGCCAGATCATGCAGACGGGCAGAACTGCCTACACATACATCTTTTTTAGAAACCACCACCACATCAGCCTCACGATCTTCAGGCAAATCAAACATACGGCATGCGGTTTGCTTGTCCAGCGCAAAATCGATACCTTCAATGATACAAATATGACGAATAATATCCTGTGCACTAACCTTGCCTTTACTCCAGACTCGCACAAAACCGCCCAAGGCACCGTGGTGTGCCACAAATGCATCAGTAATTGGGCAAACAACCGTCGTCTCACCTTTACCAAATTGAGCATCCAGAACGTCTTGCAGCCAAATCACATTAGGCTCTCCGTGATCATTGCTCTTATCACTCATGCCATGATCTGCAGTAAGCGCAAGTACAATATCTTGCTCAGCCAAGCGTCCAAAAGCATCATCCAGTTGCTGGTAAAACTGCAAGGCCTCAGCTTCATCAGGTGCCCATTTGTGCTGGACAAAATCAGTTAAGGACAAATACATTAAATGAGGCCTGCGCTCTTTCAACAGTTTAATGCCTGCTTCCAACACAAATAGTGATAAAGCCATGGAATACATGTCAGGCTTGTGCATACCCACATACTCAAGCACATTTTCAATGCCATTTTCCTCTATCGTGCAACGATCGGCAAACTCGGTGGAAAACGACACATGCCCCTGGCTAACGTCCAATCCCTTACCCAATTGACGACGCAACTTATCCTTGGCAGTAATGGAAACCACTTTAGCGCCAGCATCGGCAAACCTGGCCAGTATCGTGTCACCACGCAACAGTTCCGGCCCCGTCATAACTACAGGCTCCCATGTTTGGGTATCCAGGTAGTAGTTACCCGAAATGCCGTGACGAGAGGTAGGCGTACCAGTAATAATCGACATATTGTTCGGGCAAGTAAACGAAGGCATGGAGCCATCCGCCACTGTTGCGAACCCTTCCTGTATGAAACGTTGTATATTCGGAAGTTGATTATCGACAAGAAACTGCTGCAGATACTCGGGATCTCCACCATCAATACAAACAACCACCACCGGTTTTTGTGGCCAGCGATAATCAATTCCATTAACGTTGACAGTTTTATTATTTACATTTTCCATTTCAGTTATAAATCTAAAGTTAAAGTTATTTACGTTTTTGTATTAAAGACATGCGGGCCCGGGAGGACAACATTTCAACAACAACCACCAGCGCAAAAATCATCAAAACAATCGTAGCAGCCTGGTCATAACGAAACATTTCCATTGAGGTTGCCAGTTCAGCGCCAATACCGCCAGCTCCCACCAGGCCAAGTACCACCGATGAACGCACTGCTTTTTCCAGCGCGAACAAGCTAGTATTGATAAGGCTAGGCATTGCCATTGGCAAAACAGCACAAACAACCACGGATGTATTTGAGGCCCCCAAAGCCGATAAGGCTTCAGGTGAACCCTCATCAACTTCTTCAATTGTCTCGGCAAAGAAACGTGCACAAAAGCCGATAGTATCCATTATCAAAGTCAGGGTACCTGCAAAAGGACCCAATCCAACTGAAGCCACAAAAAACAGGGCCCAGGCCAAATCTGGTATGGTACGGATAAAACTGACCATGCTGCGAATCGCCGAGCGCACCCATGGGTGTGGGGTATGGTTTTTTGATGCCAGCACAGCCAAAGGAAGGCTGATCAAAATACCGATCACGGTTCCCACCAATGCCATTTGAAATGTCACCAATACCGCCTTCATCATCGGTTCAACCCGGTCAGTTGAGGGCGGAATCATTTCAGAAGTGATTTGCAACATATTGGGTAGCCCCGTCAGCAATTCGGAAACCGAAATCCCTGAAGCGGCAACAGACCAGGCAAAAAACACAATAAACAGCACAAATAACAAGGTAGACCCAATGCCAGGAGCCACAAAGCGGGCTGGCAGGAAAGGTTTACTGGTTTCACGCATACATGCCCCTTAACTGCTCAAGGCTTTGGCTTTGGCTACTCGCATCAAGTGTCAGACGCATATTCTGCAAACCCAATACTCGGTCCGCGTATTGGAGCGCGTGATCAAGATGGTGTGTCACAAATACCAAAGTCAAGTTTTCATGCTGTGACAAATCGGAAAAAACCTGCATGACCTCTTCACCTGCATGGGGATCCAGGCTGGCAACCGGTTCATCAGCAAAAATCATAGTCGGTTTCTGCATTAAAGCCCGCGCAATTGCAACCCGCTGAGACTGCCCACCGGACAATTCATCTACACGGCGTTTGCATAAATGTCCCAAACTGACCCGCTCCAGGCAATGCATGGCGTAATCGCGTTCTTCGCTTGCCGCAATAGACTGAAACCACATGCGAGGAGTAGAAGCACGTGCCATGCCTCCGTGCAGTACATTGGTCAATACAGAAAGCCGGTTAACCAGATTATGCTTCTGGAATACAAAACCAACTTTTGCTCTAACCTTTGACAATTCGGCTCGGCGCAAACCTGTCACCTTTCGATTATTCAAATAAATTTCACCCGCATCAGGCTCAACCAGACGCACGCAACTTCTTAGCAAAGTACTTTTTCCGGCACCATTAGCACCAATAATGGCAACCCTCTGTCCGTAAGGAATGTCAAACGAAACATCGGACCACACCGGTGCTTCTCCACCCTGGAACCGCTTTGACAAACCCTTTACCCGCACTGCAACACTGGCCGATGGATCGCTTAATTGCGCTGACATGATTACTCACCAATAAAATCGGAATATTCAGGATATCCTGCTGTACGATACATGGCACGAACCGGATCATAGTCCTTGTCGGTAATCTGAGTCAGAAAGCGCATGCCGTTATAACGCTTAACATGATCAGCACCCTGAGCAATGCTGGCAATCAAAGAGGCAGAATTATCGCCAATGCCCTTTTTCATTTTTTCCACCACTTCTACTGGTACATGCTCACCAGCCATCAACAAATCATTGGGTAAATCACCACCACGAGCCAGGACACGATAAGCATTTTTCTGATCCTCGGGTTCTTTTTCCAAAAAGCTCTCCAAGTCAGAGCGACCCATTCCTATCGCATCCAAATCCCCTTTTTTCAGTCCTTCCCATGCCAAGCGCAGATTAGTATGCGTCACTTTAAAATCCTTCAAGGGATCAATCGATGCTGCCGCAAACAACTGGACTGGCCCCAAGTGACGGGACGTTGAACCAACCGATCCCATGCCAACCTGCTTGCCTTTCAAATCATTTAACGTAAAGTACGGGCTATCGGCCTTTACTACAATCTGTGAATAATAATTAGGACGATAAAGACCGGCGACTACTGTTGCCTTGGCCCGTTTTTGCATCACTACATATTCAGCAGGACCGGCCAGTACAAAATCCACCTTTTTGAATCGCAATGCTTCAAGGCCTGCTGTGCGGTTAGTCACTGGCAAGAACTCTATGCTCATGCCCGTTACCTTCTCCAATTCATTTTTGAAAGGGCCAAACTCGCGCTGGAGCTCCTCAAGTCCGACTAAATCAGTGATGGCCAATTTGATATTCTCAGCCTGTACAGAAAAAGAGGCCCCTAATGCAGAAAATGCAATCAATCCTTTAGTGAAAAATTTACGAAACATAACCAATTACCTTTATGAAGAATTAAATAAAAACACATTCTATGTTTTGTATATTGCATATTGTTGACAATATGCAATATATTGAAGATAGTGTTAAAATCCAAACTCTTCCGCAAACAAGATTATCTCTGTCACTGTAATTTATGAGCTCACCTGACGCAATCACCCTGCTACGCACCCGATCATTAACAACCCTGGTACATGAGGAACTGGAACGTCAAATTCTACAAGGCCTGATTCAACCAGGCGATGCCTTGCGCGAAGCAACCATTGCTACCAATATGGGTATTTCACGCGGCCCAGTACGCGAAGCATTCAGAACACTCGAAGAGCGTGGCCTGGTGCTTTTTGAAAAGAACTGCGGTGTTTCTGTACGCAAACTGGATAGTGAACAGGCAGCACAAATTTATCAGGTTCGTATTCCATTGGAAGCATTGATAGGCCAATTAGTGACTGTAAAC
Organism: Advenella sp. RU8; assembly: GCF_048381675.1. Taxonomy (NCBI): domain Bacteria; kingdom Pseudomonadati; phylum Pseudomonadota; class Betaproteobacteria; order Burkholderiales; family Alcaligenaceae; genus Advenella; species Advenella sp. RU8. The sequence goes on along the minus strand of NZ_JBLWIS010000002.1, from coordinate 1,067 downwards.
CTGCCACCGGAAGGACGAGATCAAATTGAAAGATTAATAGCACACATGCAAATTGCCGTTAATGAACAGAACATTGTGACCTATGCCACCCTGAACCAGCAGTTCCACGATATGCTGGCAAAATATACCAATAATTTTGCACTTTATGACACTTATCGAAAACTGGTTGTCCAACTCAAATTATTCAGAAGCCATACTTTTCGGCATAGCCCTGAAACGATCAAACTTTCACTTGAAGAGCATATCGCCATTTTCAATGCGATAACTTCTGGTAATGAAGATAAAGCCAGTGATTTGCTTCGTAAGCATGCCGAGGATAGCCTTCAACGACTGAATGCTACTATTCATAAACAGTAGTAAACAAACTGAAGATCCACATTGATATGGCCGCTTAAGCGGCCATAGTTTTATAATGCGTTTCACAAATATCAAACGTAAATAAGTCATTGACTATACCCGTTGCTCAATCACAATCGACTTGCCGGATGCATCATGTACCGTGTAATGAAAAGGGGTTTTCAATTGGTCGTTAGGCAAGAGCGCCGTCACCATAACCGGTTGCTTTTTTAATACTTCCTTGACTGCGGCAACAGAATCAAACTGTGATAAGGCCCAGGCACCCAAATCAATCGCCGCCAATATCGCAGTTGTTTTACTTACTGCTTCGGCCGGACCATCGGCATTGGGAAAAGACAGCAAACCCAATGTTAGACCCTTATCATTAAGCCCCTGAATCACCACCTCATGAGCATTGGCAGGGTTAGGTATTCCAATCGACACGAATGCATGCTTGGTAGTGAAATCCAGTACATGATGTTGATCAGCCTTAGATCCAAAAGTAGTACCTGTTGGGAAATACGCAACCTTGTAGGGTAGCTCCATGGACAACTCCAAGGTGCGTCCTGTATAAGGGGTACCATTTGCATCGATATACATCAAAGATGTGCAAGCTTGCCCTACACTTGGAACAAGCATTGCCATGGCGCCTTAATCTGCCTGCTCAACACGATTTACTCGTTTGCTCGTGCTACTGGAACGAGTTTGTGTTTGCTGGCTGGTTGCTGCGG